>JABWBC010000017.1 GCA_013360695.1 Phycisphaerales bacterium | reverse complement strand
GAGCGCCAACCCCGCCAGCAGCGCCAGGCCCGCAAGCGCCGCCAACCCGACGGGCACCGACGCGTCGCCGCCCGCCGCGCCCGATCACAAGGAGGCTCCGCGTGCGAACGCTTGAGTATCTCGCTGATCCGGTGATGCGAGGGCTGTTCCTGCCCGGCATCGTGACGGGCTTGGCCATCGCCGTCGTTTGCTCGTGCCTGGCGGTGCTCGTCGTGCTCAAGCGCATGAGTTTCATCGGCCAGGGCGTCAGTCACGCGGCGTTCGGCGGCATGGGCGTCGCCGCGGTCCTCGGGCTCACGGGCGCGTCGCTCTCCGCGGGCGAGGCGGTGGGGCAGTTCTCGATCATCCTGGCCTTCTGCCTCGCGGCCGCGATGATCGTCGCCGCCATGAGCGCCAAGCGCGGCATGTCGGCCGACACCGCGATCGGCATCGTGCTGGTCGCGTCGATGACGCTCGGCGCGATCCTCATGCACGCGGCCTTCAAGCGCCAGGGCTCGCAGGGGCCCGGCTGGGAATCGGTCCTCTTCGGCGCGATCCTCAGCGTCGGCTGGTCCGACGCGATCGTCGCGGTCATTGTCTCGCTGGTGATCCTCGTTGTGCTGTGGTGGGAGCGTCGCAAACTGATCTTCTGGGCGTTCGATGAGACCAGCGCCCCGGCGTTCGGCGTCCCGCCGCGCTCGCCGCGGATTGTGCTGATGGTGCTGCTCTGCCTCTCGATCGTGACGGCGATGAAGCTGGCGGGCGTGATCCTGGCGACCGCGGTGCTTGTGCTCCCCGGCGCGACGGCGCTCGCGCTCTCGCGCAGGCTCTCGCACGTGGTCGCGATCAGCGTCGGCTCATCGCTCGTGGCGCTGGTGCTGGGGCTGGTCGCGAGCATGGAGCTCGATTGGCCCCCCGGCGCGTGCATCGTCGGCGCGATGACCGTGATGTACGCGCTCTCGAGGCTGACGGCAATGACGCGAGAGAGTGTGGGCGGTTCGGGCGCTCGCGCGGAAGCGTGAGTCAGCCATCGACCGCGTGGCCATCGGGTGCTGGACGGAGACCGGCGCGCAGTCAACGGGGATGACACGCCGCCCAGGAGCAGCGTCGCGGCCTGGAGAGCGGCGCCGGCCGAACCCTACGATCCCCCATGAAAGCCGAAACGCTGCTGGCGGAACTGAACCGGATGCGCAAGGACCTGGGCGAGGACAAGAGCGACCTCGAGTGGCTCGCGATCCACCACGCCTTCTGCTTCATCTCGTACAAGATGAGCGACTTCCAGAAGTACGTCGATCAGGAGGCGGCCAAGGGGGCGTTCAGCGAGGTTGAGGAGTAGTGATCCGTTTTGTCGCCCGGTCGGGGATCTCTAGTCTTGGATCGTGATTGAAAAAGTCGGGACATCGAGAACTGCAGTCCGAATGCGAATACTCGGGCTGATCTCTTGCGCGACAGACTGCCAGATCTCGAAGTCATCGTCGTTGGTACGAATGCCTCGAACAAGTTCAACGAGACAGTTCCCGGAGTATTCAACGTCTCGGTGAGAAGTTGTGGCAGATGGACCGGCGGATATGGCGCCACGCCATTCCTTCTCGTATTCCCACTCTCTGGACTTGGTGAGAACGAGCTTGCGAGCATTCTCGGTACTTGGCGGATTTGGTTGAACCCCGTGTACCATACAGATATTATAGTGGGCCCAGTCGATGACGTCGGGCGTCTCGTTCTTGTACTCCACCGGCCAAAGCAACGCTTTGGTGGAGGCAATCAGCGTCCGAGGCTCGAAACCCAGCACCGCGCCGCGATGGCCTGACGCGTAATGGCTCCACATGAGCATGGATGTCGCCAATTCCGACAGGCACAGTATCCGATTGGCATTGATTGAATCGATGATGTTACGTCCAGTCTGTCGAAGGTCGTTTTGTTCAACGATTTCCTTTGCAGCATTGGCGATTTGAGCATCTCGTAGATCCCTGGGCAGTTCATCGATGAGCATTGTGAGCTTTTCATAGAACGCGCTCATTCTGGGGTTGGCTCCAGGTCGCAGCGGGGTACCGTGAGAAAGGATGGAACGGATCTCGTTCTCCCGAGCGGATGCTGCTTCGAATGTGTAAAGGCGATGCAACGGATCGAGCTGCCCATCGCACGGATCGTTGAAATCTCGGGGAGCGCGAAATCGTAATCGCCGGAGTCCCAGCACCGCACGCACGCCTTCGGGCGAAAGGTACTTGTAGAGAACCTCGGGAGACCTTCTCGTCTCGGTCGACTGTGTCGTCACTGGCTACTCACACGTCCAGGTTTTTCACATCCAGCGCGTGCTCTTCGATGAACCGGCGGCGGGGTTCGACCTCTTCGCCCATCAGGATCGAGAAGATCGCGTCGGCGTCGCTGGCCATGTCCCACGTCACGCGCATCAGCACACGCCGCGACGCGTCCATGGTCGTGTCCCAGAGCTGCTCGGCGTCCATCTCGCCCAGACCCTTGAATCGCTTGATTTCAAGGCCGCGACGCCCGATCTCTTTCAGGCCGGCGAGGATGGTCGCTATGCTCGGGCACTCGACGATGTTGGACTTGACCGCGACCGTGGTGACGCGTTCTTCGGGCTCGCCGAAGTCGCCTTCGTTCGACGCCTGTGGTTCCGCGTGCGTGTGCTCTTCGTGCTCAACCTTGCTGATCGTCCACGCGTAGCGGGCGGGCATGCGTTCGCCGGTGACGGATTCTTCCTGCACGAGCGCGTAGTCGTTGATGTCCAGGCCGATGGCGGCAAGGTCGGTGAAGAGGCGTTCGAGCTCGCGGTTTTCGTGGAGCTCGCGGATGGAGCCTGAGGGGGCGCCGCCCGACTCGTGCGAATCATCCGCGAGGCGCAGGCCGCGCTTCTCCAGCGTCGCGTGGGCGCTGCTCTCGGACCAGTGGAACTCTTCCCCGCCGCGCCAGGTGACGCGGTGCGAGGGGAGGCGGCCCGAGGGGCGGTGGCCGGACTTGACCTCGGGGTCTCCCGCGCGGCTGGCGAGCAAGTCCACGAACTTGACCCCGCGCCTTTCGGCGATCTGCACCAGTTCGTCGAGGCGGCGGAGGAGGTGTACGGCACGCCGGAGCGAGTCGCCCGACAGCCGGTGCTTGTCGGCCGAACCGCGCGAGTCGATGTCGCGCACCACCAGCGTCGCCTTTTCCATCCCGATCTCGGTCAGGACGTCGTCCAGCACGCGCTCGTTGAGCACGTAGCGGCTCTTCCGTGCCTTGCCCGAGCCGTGCAGGATCTGGTAGAGCGGCGGCTGGGCGATGTAGATGTGCCCGCGCCGGATGAGCTCGGGCATCTGGCGGAAGAAGAACGTGAGCAGGAGCGTGCGGATGTGGCTGCCGTCGACGTCGGCGTCGGTCATGATGATGACCTTGCCATAGCGGAGGCGGGTGATGTCCATCTCCTGCCCGATGCCGACGCGGAGGGCGGCGATGAGCGTGCGGATTTCCTCGAAGCCCAGGATGCGGTCGATGCGGGCCTTTTCGACGTTCAGGATCTTGCCCTTGAGCGGGAGGATCGCCTGCGTCTCGACGTTGCGCCCCTGCGTCGCCGACCCGCCCGCGGAGTCACCCTCGACGATGAAGAGCTCGCTCTCGTCGACGTTGCGGGTCTTGCAGTCGCGCAGCTTGTGGGGCATGGAGCCCGAGTCCAGCGCGCTCTTGCGCCGGGTGAGTTCGCGGGCCTTTCGGGCGGCCTCGCGCGCCTGGGCCGCCACGATGCCCTTCATGCACAGGCGCTTGGCCTCGCTGGGGTGTTCTTCAAACCAGGTCTCGAGCGCTTCGCCCACCGCGAGCGAGACGAAGCTCTCGATCTCGGGGTTGAGCAGCTTTTCCTTGGGCTGGTTGTTGAAGGTGGGGCTGGGGAGCTTGACGCTCACGATCGCGACCAGGCCCTCACGCAGGTCCTCGCCGGTCGGGACGGGGTCCTTTTCCTTGATGATGCCGGTCTTTCGCGCGTAGTTGTTCATGGTGCGCGTCAGCGCGACCTTGAAGCCCTGGGCGTGCGTGCCGCCGTCGACGTTGTTGATGTTGTTGGCGAACGAGAGCAGGGTCTCGTTGTAGCCGTCGTGGTACTGCATCGCGACTTCGCAGGTGAGGTTGTTGGCCTCGTCGTTGCGTTTGATCGAGACGACGTCGGAGACGGCGGTCTTGCCGGTCATCAGGTGCTCGACGTACTCGCGCAGGCCGTCCTGCGCGTGGAACGTCTCCGCGTGGACCTTTCCGTCGGCGCCGACGCGCTCGTCGATGAGTCGCAGGTTGATGCCGGGGTTGAGGTACGAGAGCTCGCGCAGGCGCGTGGCGAGCGTCTGATAGCTGAAGGTGGTGTCGGGGAAGATCTCGGGGTCGGGGCGGAAGGTGACCGACGTGCCGCGGGCGCGGGCCGAGCCGGGCGGGATGGTGCCGATGACCGAGAGCGGGCGTGCGACCTTGCCGCGTTCGAAGGTCATGGAGTGGATCTTGCCGTCGCGATAGACCTCGCAGGTGAGGTACTCGGAGAGGGCGTTGACGCACGAGACACCCACGCCGTGCAGGCCGCCCGAGACTTTGTACGCCGAGCCCTCCTGCCCGAACTTGCCGCCGGAGTGAAGGACGGTCATGACGATCTCGACGGCGGGCTTGCCGTCATAGGCGGGGTTGTCGTGCTTCTTGGGCTCGACCGGGATGCCGCGCCCGTCGTCGACGACGCAGCACGAGCCGTCGGGCTGGATGGTGACGGAGACATAGGTCGCGTGCCCGGCCATGGCCTCGTCGATCGAGTTGTCGACAACTTCGTAGACGAGGTGGTGGAGCGCGTTGACGCCCGTGCCGCCGATGTACATGCCGGGGCGGAGGCGCACGGCCTCGAGGCCTTCGAGCACCTGGATCTGATCGGCGGTGTAATCGCCGCCGGGTTTGGCAGCGCTCGAGGGGGAAATCTGGGCCGTCATCCGTGCTCCGTTTTCTGGCGGGCCGCCAGTCCAAAATCGCGGCGAAAGCAGGGCGATTTTCACATGCCGAACGGAGTGCGAAAGGAACGCTCCGCCGCTTGGAGAATCGCGCGATTTGATTATAGCAGGTCGGCGCGGTTGACGCCCGCGAAGGGGAGGGGGAGGCTGACCACGTCTGGGACGAGAAACGCCGCGGCCGCGAGCAGGCGAAACCGCCGGAATCCGGGCTTCCTCATTAATTCTTGACATCACGATCCCATTTTCATGCGACCGATAAATATGCTGGTCCGTACAAAGGAGCGACCATGCGCACCAAAGCCCCCATTCTCGCGGCCCTTTGCCTCGTCTGCGGCTTGGGCCTGACCGCGCCCGCTCTCGCCCAAGACTACGACTTTGACTGGTCCACCATCGGCCATCCCGGCAACCGGCCCACCAATGCCGAGGAAACCGCCCACAACCCCTTCGCGCCGCCGATGGGCGCTGTCGGGTACGAGTACCGCCTCGCCAAGACCGAAGTGACGGCCAAGCAGTGGCTCGAATTCGTCCGCGCTTACGCCCCGTACTGGAGCGGCTCACGCTACGACTCGGCATTCATCGGCTACTGGATATACCCCGCCAACGGCGACCCCGACCTGCCGCCGGATTACCGTGTGGACAAGGCCGCGGAGAACTTCCCAACCGAGATGTCGTGGCGCATGGCCGCCCGATACTGCAACTGGCTCCAGAACGGCAAGCGCCCGGAGCGCGATGCCTTCGAGAACGGCGCGTACGACACCTCCACCTTCACCACCAACTCGGACGGCACGTTCAACGACCAGCGCACCCACACAGCCGGCGCAAGCTTCTGGATTCCGACGGTGGACGAGTGGATCAAGGCCGCGTATTACGACCCGAATCGCTACGGCGACGGCGTCGAAGGCTACTGGCTCTACAACAACCAATCCAACGCCGCGCCGATCTACAACGCGCCGTGGAACGGCGGGGAATCCAACGGCGGGACTTGGGAGGGTGATGACCTCAGATACTTCGACGTCGCGTCATACCCACACACCAAGTCCACCTGGGCACTCTATGACCTTTCGGGCGGTGTCATGGAATACACCGAGGGGATGCTGAGAGCCGAAGCTCGTGGAGCATATGGATCCGATAGATACCAGCAATTTCCTGAGTACAGCGATCTGATTGCAGACTACCACTTGAACGCGAGCCCAGATGTCGCATTCGCGGGTTTTCGGATCGCTTCAGTAGTTCCGTCGTCTGGATGTGCTTTGTGGTTAGGGTCTAGCTGGTCCCTGCTATTGAGAAGGAGAAGGCATCATGTGTAGTTGCATCTCTCGCTATCTCTTCGGAATCACGCTCGCGATCATGCCCGGCTTGGCTTGAAGTACCGTGACGGTCGAGTTCGACCAAAGCTCCCAAACCACGTCGGCGACAGTGACCCAGTCGCCAACGACTGGACGTTGGACTGTTACGTGCAATGCAAACTACGCGCAAGGTCCAACAACATTCTGGATCAAGTGCGACAACAACGACGAGTTTGATACTATTCTAATCAATGCGAACACTACGAATCAGGCAAAGGTCTGGATTGGTAGCGACAGATCGAGTACCAAAGCTGGGTCGATCGATCTGGTCGCCCGCGGTAGCGCCGGACCGGTTGTAATCCTTGACCTCCGATCGTCTGGCAACGTGGGTGACCTTGTCGTGAATTCGATTTTAGCCACAACGATCGACGGCAATGTGACGGGCTCAATTGTTCTACCAGCGCACGCGGCGATCGGGCAGAGCTCGCTGGACAACACGCACGTGCTCGGAAGCATCTTTGGTGACATTGACATCTCCGCTGGTACGCTGCTTCGCCTTACAGTTGATGGAGACATTGGTGCGCCACAGGCACATTCGACCATCAACGTACGAGACAATCTGTACGTGCTCGAAGCCCAGAACATCTACGCGACCGTCGACGCGAACACGGAGCCGGGCCACTGGATCGGCACGTTTCACACGCGCGGCGACTTCAAGGGAACTCTTAGCGCCAGCGAACTCAGCGCCTTCAACCAGCAACAGATATACCAGCGATTCTGGATCGAGGGCGATCTCGATGCAGATGTTCTCATTGCCGGGCAGATTCACAACTACAGCGAGCTCTTACCCGAAGTTGAGATCGGCGGGACGATTGCGGCGGGCCGCGTCTTCAGGACGGGGAACAACCTGCCGTTGGGGGCCGTTTTGTCGGTAGGGCCTGCGCATGGGCTCGCGGGCAGCGTGATTCTGAATGCGTCGAACTCGAGCTTCGGATGGGTCGGCGATGTAAAGGTCGACGGGATCACGCTCAGCCCTACCTCCCACGGCGCGCCGTACTACGATGTTGCCAGTTCGTATCTTGGCGGTGGAGCGGTCGGACTCGTGCCGTATCACCTCTACGTGAACGACTGCTCGCCGGTCAGCAGCGGCTCGCCCGGCCCCACTCTCTTCGACTCGGCCCTCAATCAGAGATTCAACGGCCAACATCCGAATGCGAACATTCGACTTCGCTTCTATGGCCCGGTGTTCGCCGTACCGGATACCACGCGCCCGGTGCGCATCGAATACAACATCGGATCAAGCTGGATCGACATCAGCCATCACTTCTACATCAACGTGGAAAGCACAGCGGCGTCTACGTCGAGAGAAGTTGAAATCCACGGCGGAAGCGGAGAGGCGGCGTTCATGCCGGGTGAGTATCGGATTTCGCCCGTGGCCGGACGACTGAAGTGCGCCCAGACGACGGCGGCCAGCGCCCCCGACGTGAGCGATTCCATGTACTATTTCAACGTCGACGCGGACTGCAATCTCAACTACACCTCGGACTCCGTCGATCTGGCGGTCGTCGTCGATGGGGTTCACCCGTTCGACCGTGACAACAACGGCTGTATCGATTCCTGCGAGCACCTGGGATGGTGGTGTCTGGCAGATGTCAACTATGACGGTTTCGTCAACGCCGACGACTATGATCTCTTTGTCTGGTTCTTCGACAACGGGCTGTCCTTGGCCGACTACAACCTCGACGGCTTCGTCAACGGCGCCGACTACGACGACTTCGTTGAAGACTTCGACCTGGGCGGCAATTGCTGAGACTTCATCGCTGTCGCTCGCTAGCGCCAACCCGAGGCCCCGCCTCGGGTTTTTCGTGCGCGGGCCAACCTGGCCGACGTAACTGTAGAATGTCCACCGCGTGACCTTCCCCGATCCCATCCCGCCCGGGCCGCTCGATCCGCTCAACGACGCGCTGCCGGACTTCGATCGCACCATTCACTGGGCGGCCAAGGGCGTCTCGCCCTTCAAGGCGTTCCTTTCCGACAAGTCCAACGTCCACGACGCGATGGCCCAGCTCCCGATCTGGATGCTGATGGGCATGACGGCCGCGATCGTCTCGATCGGGCAGCTTGTCCTGCCGCGTCTTGGCTTCCGCCCGTGGTCGGCGTGGACGATCTCCGGGGTGTCGGCCGCGATCGCGATGCTGCTCGGCCTGCGCAAGATCAGGGGCTGGGGGCGGCCGCGCCCGACGTTCGGCGCGCCCAACATCGAAACCGATCCTCGCTATCGCGTCCGCGCGATCGGCGATGTCAACGCGCTCGGGCCGCTCCACGCCGCGTTTGATCCCGGGCGCGACAGCGGCTTTGACCCCGCGGTCTACTTCGCGTTCTTCGCCGTCGCGCCCCGCAAGCGCACGTTCGTGTGGTTCTGGGTGCTTGTGACGGCGTTGTGGGCGGGGTGGTTTGCGTGGCAGATGGCGAGCGGGTTTCGAACGCACATCGCCTCGCTTGAAATGATGGGGATCGCGGGAGGCCTGGCGATCCTCTGGGCCGCGTGCCTGCCGGTGTATTTCCGCGTCTCGCCGGGCAGACTGGAGGTGATGCGCGCGGGGTTTCTCGGGCGCAGCTTCTCGGTGAGCGAGTCGCACGATCTTCGCGTGCTGCGCGTCACGATCGAGGCGGCCGGCCGCGCGATCTACCTCACGCGCTCGGTGGAAGACGGCGAGAGCCCCGGGGGAGAGACTCCGGTGGCGCGATTCTCGTATCGAAACGTGCCGCGCGGCACGGAGTTCGCCGCGATGCTCCTCTCGGCCGCGACGTGCTCGGCCAGGGCGCCCGCTCTGCCGACCGAGCGATTGTAACCGCCTGTAAGAAATACGACATCGAGATAAGCTGTGCGGCAAGGAGTCTCTCATGGCCAAGAAGTCATCGCGCCGAGCCGGTCGCAGAGTCGCGAAGAAACGATCATCGCCCCGCGGGCCCGCCCGGCCCCCGCGCGTGAAGCCCTCGCCCGCCAGGCCCGCTTCCGGCGAGCCTCCGAAGCGTGCGAGCACACGCTCCGCGGCCGCGCGAGAGTCGTCCGGCGCGTTCGCGTTTACCGGCGGCCTTCTCTCGCCCGAGGCCGTGCGTGACATCAAGCTCTCGTGCAAGGCGTCGTCGTGGGCCTCGCCCCCCGCGGTCCCCTCGCCCCGCGCTCGCACGCTCGGCTACGACGACACCGGCGAGCCGACCCACCGTCCAATCATCGTCGCCGAGGGCGATTCGTGGTTCGACTATCCGCCCGGCGTCGACATCCTCAATTGGATGCACGTCGATCATGGATACAGCGTGCAACAGTTCAGCCACTACGGCGACACGCTCGAGAACATGATCTACGGCGAGCCCGCCGCGCCCACCAAGCCCACCGATTTCCTCATCCGCACGATCGAACACCATCACCCGCGCGCCTTCCTCTTTTCCGGCGGCGGCAACGACGTCGCGGGGCCCGAGCTGCGTCCCTTCCTCAACCACGCGCAATCGGGCCTCCCGCCGCTGCGTCTCGATTACGCCGAGCAGGTCTTCAACGAGAACGTGCGCCGCGCCTACGAGCACCTGCTCGACGCGTTTCAAGGCGCCAACATCACCACGCCCGTGCTGGCGCACGGCTACGCCTACCCCGTCCCAGACGGGCGCTCCGTCAACCTCCTCATCTGGCGCATCGCCGGCCCGTGGTTGAGGCCCTATTTCGACGAGAAGCAGTGGGGACGCCGCGAAGCGAGCCAGACCATGCGCACGCTGATCGACATGTTCAACGAAATGCTCGCCGGCCTGGAAAGCGACTACCCGGGGCGCTTCCACCACGTCGACCTGCGCGGCGAGGTGCGCGACGCCGACTGGGTCAACGAGCTGCACGTCAACGACAAATGCTACCGGCGCATCGCACGCCGATTCGAGGAAGCGATCCAGGGCGCGATCAACTGACACCCGCGCCCGCCGTGCGTTTCGGGTCTTGCCGCGATGCTACGGCTCGATCTTCACCACGCTGATCTTCTCGCAAAGGAGTTCATAGATCAGCGCGATGTCCTGGTCTCCCAGTCGCACGCAGCCCATGGACTTCTGCTGGCCGATCGAATCGGGCTCGATCGTGCCGTGCAGCCCGAAGCCCTTGTGGACCGCCGACGCGCCCACGCCCTCGATGCCCATCCAGAACTCGCCGATCGGGTTCTTGGGGTCGTCGTCGTCGAAGTGCTCGCCGGTCTTGGGGTTGGTCCAATGCGGATTGACCAGCTTGCTGGCGGGCTTGACGACGAACGTGCCCGTCGGCGTGCCGTTGTCCGTGCCCAACCCGACCTTGAACGACTTCACAAACGTCCATGTTTCCTGGTCGTCGGGCGATCCGGTGTAGAGATCGAGGCGATACGCGGACTTGCTCACGACCGCGTGGAACGGCCCGCGCACCAGCTTGAGCTTCTGGCCCACCTTCAGCGCGCCGGGATCCTTCAGGCCGTTGATCCTCTGGATCAAGCGCCAGTCGGTCGCCAGGTCGCGCTTGCGCGCGATCCTGATCAGGCTGTCGCCCGCCGCGACGGTGTACGTCTCGGTCAACGGGTCGCCCGCGACCACCTTGTTGGAGAAAACGAGTTCATCGCTGATCTTCGACAGCTTGTCGCGGAGCGAGTCGCGATCGCTCGCGACGCTGCGCGAGTCGGCGAGCGCCTTGCTGAACAGGCCGCGGGCCGCGAGAAGGTCGCCGCTCGCGTACTTGCGGTCTCCCTCGCTGATCCACTCGGAGACCGCGGAGCCCGAGATGCTGGGCGTGAGTGTGCTCGTCGGCGTTGTCGGCGTGGTGCTGGTGTTGGGCGCGTCCTTGTCCGTGGGCTTGACCTCCGGGTTCGCCTGCGGATTCGCGACGTTCACGGGGTTGGGCTTGGTGCCGTCGGGCGCGTTTGCCTGCGGCTTGGGATCGCCCGTCATCGAGAGCGAGGGCACGCTCGGCGGAGGCTCGCCCACACCCGGCGTTTCGTTCGAGCGCACCGGCTCGCTCGGAATCCCCGCGTCGCCCTTCACGAACTCGTTCTTCTTCTCGGGCGGCGTGATTGGAGGCGGCGTGACCGTTCCACCGGTTTCCGTCCCCGCCTGCGCTGGAGTCGGCGTCTTCTTGAAACTCCACACCGCATAGGTCCCGCCCGCCGCCACGACGACCAGCGCCGCGACGATCAGACCCGTGTTCCGCTGACGACGCTTGGCGGCAAAGCTGTGCGTGCTCCCCACCGAGTGCTCGATCTGAGATGGAAGTGCCATGTCCGAACCTTCCGTGTTGCTCGCGCCCGCGCCCTGCCCGGGCCGGCGCCGTTCTGTTCCTCGGAGCGTTCCTTCGCCCCGCTTCGTTCAGCCCGTCGGCGTGTCCGACGACCCGGACACATCCGCGACGATCGTTCGCGTCGGCGTGATCACCGCGTCCACGAGCGCATCGCGCTCGTCGCGCGGCACGCGATCGACGATCTGCGCGTCGAACGCCACGCCCACCCGGGCCGCCGTCAGCCCGGGCGTCGCGAAGAACCGATCATAGAACCCGCCGCCGCGCCCCAGCCGCCCGCCATAGCCGTCAAATCCAAGGCCCGGCGTGATCACCAGGTCGATCGAGCCGACCTCGACCTCGGCGCACGTTGGCTTGGGCTGGCGCAGGCCGCCCCGCGTCGTCTCCAGATCATCCGGATACCGCGTCACGCGCCGCGCGACCAGCTCGCGCTTCTCCCAGTCGATCCAGGGAAGCACCGCCACCTGCCCACTCTCCAGCGCCCGCTCGATGATCGGCGTCACGTCCGTCTCGCCCGCCATCGGGGCGAACACCATCACGACCCTGGCGGCACGAACAAACTCCGACGACAGCACGCGCTGGCACAGGCGCGCCGACATCGCCGCCACCTCGTCGGGCGACAACGCCTCCAGCGACCGCGTGAGCGTTCGCCGCATCGCTCGCTTGGTTTCCGCAAGATCGCTCACCCGCAACCGTCACTCCCGCCGCTCAATCGCCCGAAAAGTCCCCGGCCGTCACACCTGGGTGCACCGCCCGAGTCGCACCCCGCGAATCGCGCGCGGCGCAACTGAAATAGATCGACCATTCCCCGCGCCGGGCGTCAAGTTTGCCCGCCCTCGCGCGGCCCGGATTCCCGGCGCGTTTCGGCCCGCAACGCCTTGATCTCCTTGAGGCGCGCCGCCAGCTGCGCCTCCAGCCCGTGCACGCTCGGCCTGTAATAGGTCTTCTCGACTCCCAGGTAGTCCTGTCGCCCCACGCCGTCGGAGTGGTCGTGGGCGTAGTCGTACCGATCGCCGCGCTGCCCGCCCGGGGAGAGCTCCTGCACCTTGCGAACGTTGCCGTCCTTGATGTGCATGGGCACGGGGATCGTCCGACCCTCGCGCACATCCGCCATCGCCTCGTCGATCGCCATGTACGAGGCGTTGCTCTTGGGCGCCAGCGCCAGGTAGATCGCGGCCTGCGAAAGCGTGATCCGCGCCTCGGGCATCCCGATCCGCTCCACAAGCTCCCACGCCGACGCCGCCACCATGATCGCGCGCGGGTCGGCATTGCCGATGTCCTCGCTCGCCAGGATCGCCAGCCGCCGCGCGATGAAGCGCGGGTCCTCGCCGCCCTCCAGCATCCGCGCGATCCAATACACCGCGGCGTCGGGATCGCTCCCGCGCACGCTCTTGATCATCGCCGAGGCAAGGTCGTAGTGCTCGTCGCCCGTGCCGTCGTACACCGCGGCCTTCTGCTGGATCGAGTCCTCCGCCACCGCGCGATCAATCACGATCACGCTCGGCGCGCCACCTTCTTCGCTCTTTTCTTCTGGCTTGTCACTTCGTCTCTTCGTCTCTGCGTCTCTTCGTCTCTGGTCGTCTTCCGCGCTCCGTCTCTCCAGACTGCTCAGCACCGCGACCTCGAGCGCCGTGAGGGCCCGGCGTGCGTCGCCATCGCACTTGATCGCCCACACGTCCAGCGCTTCCTCGCGCAGATCGATCGCCCGCGTACCGAAGCCGCGTTCGGGGTCTTTCGCCGCCCGGCGCACGATCGCCTTGATCCGTTCGGGGTCGAGCGGGCGCAGGGCAAAGAGTGTGCTGCGGCTCACCAACGCCGAGTTGACGCTGAACAGCGGGTTCTCCGTGGTCGCGCCGATCAGCGTGATCACGCCGCGCTCCACGTCCGCCAGAAGCACGTCCTGCTGCGAGCGCGTGAAGCGGTGGATTTCGTCGAGGAAGAGCATGGTCCGCGTGCCGGCATGCTCGAGGCGGCTGGTCGCCTGGTCGATGATCTCGCGGATGCGCTTCACGCCCACCGACGACGCGTTCTCCTGCTCAAAGTGGCGCTTGGTGTGCTTGGCGATGAGCTCCGCGAGCGTGGTCTTGCCCGTGCCGGGCGGGCCGTGCAGGATGAGCGAGGTGATCGTCCCCGCGGCGAGCATGCGCCTCAGGAGTTTGCCCTCCCCCAGGATGTGCTCCTGCCCCTCGAATTCGTCGAGCGATCGCGGGCGCATCCGCAGGGCCAGCGGCATCGCCGCCGCCCGCGCCCGTTTCCGAGATTGGGCCCACAGGTCGCTCATCGCAGGAGAATAGGGGTACTGTGTGGTGCCGCGCATTCCGGCGCGCCGATCTGAATCACCAGCGCAGGCCCTCTTCCCGCCTGCTGGAGCCCCCATGGCCAAGCCCGTCACACCCGCAGCTCCTTCGCCGCCCGCGCTTCGGCGCTCCCCGACCGGCCTTTCGCTGATCGCCGGCGCGATGGCCAAGAAGACGCCCGACGAGTTCCGCGCCGTGTCGCCCAATTCGGGCGAGGACATCCCGACGCCGTATTTCGCCGCCGGCGCCGCCGATGTCGAGGCCGCGTGCCGTGCCGCGTGGGAGGCGTTCTTTGACTATCGCAACCGCCCCGCATCCGCTCGCGCCGCGTTCCTTGAGAAGTGCGCCGAGAACATCGTCGCGCTGGGCGACGACCTGATCGCGGTCGCAACCACGGAAACCGGCCTCGCGCCCGCGCGCCTCGTGAGCGAGCGCGACCGCACGGTCAACCAGCTCAAGCTCTTCGCGAGCGTGCTGCGCGAAGGTTCGTGGGTCAACGCCGCAATCGACCACGGCGACGCCAACCGTCGCCCGCTCCCCAAGCCCGATGTGCGGCGAATGCTCCGTCCGCTCGGCCCGGTCGCGGTCTTCGGCGCGAGCAACTTCCCGTTGGCCTACAGCACGGCGGGCGGCGATACCGCGTCGGCCCTGGCCGCTGGCTGCCCCGTGATTGTCAAGGGACATCCCTCGCATCCCGGCACAGGCGAACTGGTCGCGCACGCGATCGCGGCCGCCGCTGCGCAGTCCAAGCTCCCCGCGGGCGTCTTCTCGTTCCTTCACGCCGGCGCACAGCGCGAGACCGCTGTGGGCATCGAGCTCGTTCGCCACCCCTGCGTGCGTGCCGTCGGCTTCACCGGCTCGCCCGCGGGTGGCATGGCGCTGGCCCGTGAGGGCTCGTCGCGCCCCGATCCGATCCCCGTGTTCGCCGAGATGGGCAGCGTCAACCCCGTCTTCCTCCTGCCAAACGCGCTCGAGAGTCAGGGCGCCTCGATCGGCGAGAAGCTCGCCGCCTCCATCACCAACTCCAGCGGGCAGATGTGCACTTGCCCGGGCCTCATCTTCGGCGTCCGCAGCGACGGCCTGGAGACCGCCACCCGCGCCATCACGGAGCAGATGAACCAGCTCGCCCCCCAGACCATGCTCAGCCGGCGCATCCGCGCCTCCTACATCAAGCGCACAAGCGAGATCGCCGCCGCCCCAGGCGTGCAGATCCGCGGCGGGTCACCCGAGCCCGGGCACCGCGCCCAGGGCACCGACCACCAGGCCGAGACCAAGTTCCCCATCCGTTGTTCCGCCACCCTCTTCCGCACCAGCTTCGAGTCCTTCAAGACCAGCCCGACGCTCCTGGAAGAGTGCTTCGGCCCGGCCGCTGTCCTCGTCGTGTGCGAGAACGAAGACCAGCTCGTGGCCGCCGCGTCGATGATCCAGGGAAGCCTGACGGCCTCGATCTTCGCCGGCGCCGCCGACGCCGCCATCGCCGGCCAGTTGCTCGCGACCCTCGAACTCCGCGCCGGGCGCATCGTGTTCAATGGCGTGCCGACCGGCGTCGAGGTGTGCGCGGGCATGGTCCACGGCGGGCCGTTCCCCGCCACCAACCAGCCCCACACCACCGCGGTCGGACACCACGCGATCGAGCGCTGGTGCCGCCCCATCAGCTACCAGAACGCCCCGAGCACCCTTCTCCCTCCCGAGCTCCGCGAGGAAAACCTGCCCCAGGTCCGCCGCCGCGTCGACGGCGTTTGGATCGAGCCCGCCAAGCCCCTACACGCGAAGGAGCAGCCCGGAAAGGACGCGGAGAAGGCCGACGCGACCAATTCCGCGAGGGCGAAAAAATAGGATTCTGTCTGGTATGCGATGACGCGGGTCCTGATCAGGCGTGGCAGGCAGTTGCCGCGTTGTCCCGATCGGGACTTGGGCCTATGCTCTCAGCCCTGACCTCGTCTGGGTCAGGCGAAAAGTTGGAGCCGAAAGCACCACCGAGCTGGCTCGCCCTCGAAACCCTGGGCGAGTCTTCCGAGGCAGGCCTCGGGGCCGGTGGGAGGTGGAGACCAATGGGCAAGAAAGAAGTCACACAGGTATTCAAGATCATGGCAACGGGTGGCGCTGCCACTCCGGCGCCGCCGCTGGGTCCGGTCCTTGGTTCCAAGGGCGTGAACCCCGGCCAGTTCATCCAGAAGTTCAACGCCGCGACGCAGAACGTCAAGGGCAAGGTGGTCGGGTGCATCGTCACGGTGTACAGCGATCGCTCGTTCGACTTCGAAATCAAGAGCTCGCCCGCGAGCGTCCTCATCAAGGAGGCCGCCAAGGCGGAGAAGGGCTCGGGCGTTCCCAACAAGAACAAGGTGGGCAAGATCACGCGCGACCAGGTCAGGAAGATCGCGGAGGCCAAGGCCGCGGACCTGAACTCCGCGAGCATCGAGGCCGCCATGCGGGTGATCGAAGGGACCGCGCGCTCGATGGGCGTGACGGTGGAGGGCTGAAGGCATGCCAGTGAGAATCACCAAGCGGGCCAAGGCCAACGCGTCGCTGAAGCCCAATGACGCGCTCTCCGCCGCCGAGGCGGTGGCCGCCCTGAAGAAGTTCAAGGCTCCCAAGTTCGACCAGACCGTGAACATCTGCATGCACCTGGGCATCGACACCGCGCAGGCCGACCAGGCCCTCCGCGGCGCTCTCTCGCTCCCCAAGGGCATCGGCAAGACCAAGCGCGTCGTGGCGTTCTGCCAGAGCGACGTGGCGCCCAAGGCCTTGGCCGCGGGCGCGATCAAGGCCGGCGCCGAAGAGCTCGTCGCCGAGATCGAGAAGGGCTGGATGGATTTCGACGTCGCGATCGCGTCGCCCGACATGATGCGCGTCGTCTCCAAGCTCGGTAAGGTCCTGGGCCCCAAGGGCCTGATGCCCTCGCCCAAGGCCGGCACCGTGACCACCAACGTGCCCGAGGCGGTGAAGGAATACTCGGCCGGCAAGGTCGAGTACCGCGCCGACAAGGGCGGCAACGTCCACGCGGTCATCGGCAAGATGAGCTTCCCGGAGGGCGACCTGGTCGCCAACCTCGAGCACTTCATCCACGCCATCGAGAAGGTTCGCCCCGCGACCGCCAAGGGGCTGTACATCAAGAAGATCACGATCAGCGGCGCCATGACCCCCGGTGTTCAGATCAAGTACGTCCAGGCTGTCGCCGCGGAGTGAGGTGAACCATGTCCAAGACTGTCAAGCAGGCCATCATGCGCGACTACACGTCGCGTCTCACCGACCCCGCGACCAGCAAGGTGCGCGAGGCGATGCTCATCAGCGTCCGCGCCCTCAAGGGCACGGACAACACCAAGGTCCGTCTGGGTCTTGCCAAGAAGAAGATCAAGGTCAGCGTGATCCGAAACTCGCTGGCCCGCAAGAACTTCGCCGGCACCGCCCTGGCGCCCCTGGCCGACCTCCTCACCGGGCCCAGCGCCCTGGTCTTCGGCGGGTCTTCCGTCGTTGAGTGCGCTCGCGAGGTCGTCGCCCTCATCGCCAAATTCCCCGGAATCGAGCTCAAGGGCGCCGTCCTCGACGGGCAGCTCTACTCGGGCAAGGCCGGCGTTGAGGAGCTGAGCAAGCTCCCGACCCGCGAAGAGGCCGTGGCCAACGTGGTCACCCTCGTCGTCAGCCCCGCCAAGAAGCTCATGGGCCAGATCAAGGGCCCGGGCTCGAACATCGCCGGCATCATCAAGGCGATCGAGACCAAGCTCGAAAAGGGCGAGGCGATCGCCCCGGTTGGCGCCAAGGTCGGCTGAGTTCTCGTACCTGAAGTTCATGCCCTTTCAACGGGGGTCGCACCGGGTTCCACCGGCCGCGACCCCTGTTTTTTTGGTCCGCACACCGCGGGCGAGGATAAACAGAAGCTCCAAGTCCTGATTTCTCGCCCACTCCGCCAAAAATTTTGATCACCCCGTGAGCGTCTCAGGCCCGCCGCGACGCACTGGGTTGCGACGACACTTAACGCTCGCGGCGGCGACGCACTCCGCCCCGGGCCCACACACGACACACGGAAAGGACCACCCCATGGCTCTCGCAAAGTCTCGCGCCATCACTCTGCCCTCACTCGCTTCCACCCTCCTGCTCCTCTGCGGCCAGGCGATGGGCCAGAGCTTCAACGTCGACCTCAACAACACCAGCGGCAACGGCGCGGGCGTTCCCGCCAACAGCTTCGCCGGCGCCGCCGCTCAGCCCGGCTTCTGGAACTCCATCACCGCCAGCTCCGCCACCACCTCGACGCTCAAGGACCTCTCGGGCGTCAACTCCGCCGCGACCTTCACCCGCGACACCAGCGGCACGTTCTCCGCCGCCGCCGACGCGGGTGTTTCCGGCGAGGCCGCCAAGCTCATGCTCGACTATCAGGGCCTGACCAGCTTCGGCACCC
Source organism: Phycisphaerales bacterium (assembly GCA_013360695.1). Classification (GTDB taxonomy): domain Bacteria; phylum Planctomycetota; class Phycisphaerae; order Phycisphaerales; family UBA1924; genus JABWBC01. The sequence goes on along the minus strand of JABWBC010000017.1, from coordinate 20,778 downwards.
TCACCTACAGCTTCAACAACCTCGCCGCCGGCACCTACGCCGTCTTCACCTACGCCGATCTTCCCGGCGACTCCGCCAACCAGAGCGGCGTGACCGTCACCGGCACCTCCAGCTCCTATCAGTACGTCGGCGGCGCGATGGCCAGCAGCAAGCTCATCCCCGGCATCACCCACGCCATCCACGTCATTACTGTTTCCGCCGGCGGCTCCATCACCGTCAAGGTCGCCGACTCCCCCTTTGGCACCGCCCACGTCGGCGGCTTCCAGCTCCGCAAGATCGACAGCAATCGTCTCCGCTTCTACGTCAACGACAACGCCTCCGGCGCGTCCGACGGCACCAGCTGGGCCACCGCCTATACCGACCTCCAGATCCCCCTCGTCGCCGCCAAGAACATCGGTGGCGCCTATGTCGAGATCTGGACCGCCCAAGGTTTCTACTACCCCACCAGCGGAACCTCGCGCACCGCTTCATTCGTCATTCCCAGCGGCATCAAGCTGTACGGCGGATTCGCCGGCTCCGAAACCTCACTCTCCCAGCGCACCAACCCATGGGCCTTCATCACCGCCATGAGCGGCGCGATCGGCGGCTCGGCCCAGACCGACAACTCCTACCACGTCGTCGACGCCGACAACACCCTCGGCGACACGCTCATCGATGGCTTCTCCATCGCCCGCGGCTACGCCAGCGGCTCGGGCGACGACGCCCGCGGCGGCGGCATGTCCGCCGTCAACAGCTCCGTCGTCTGCCGCAACGTCAAGTTCCTCTCCAACTTCGCCAGCCTCGACGGCGGCGCCGTCCACTCCACCGGCAAGTTCCCCAAGTTCGTCGACTGCCTCTTCTACGACAACTGGACCAACGGCGAGGGAGGAGCGCTCTATCACCACACCGCCGGCGATGTCCAGTTCGCCAACACCGAGTTCATCGATAACCACTGCACCGGCTCCGGCGGCGCCGTCAAGATCCTCTTCGCAGCCGGATCCGCCGAAGGCTGCGTCTTCAACGGCAACCTCGCCTCCAGCGGCGACGGCGGCGCCATCGCCTGTGCGGGCGACTCCGGCGTCGGCATGACCGTTCGCATGTCCACCTTCGCCAACAACAACGCCCCCTCCGGCACCGCCGGCGGCCTCTACGTCAGCACCGGCACCGACGCCGCCATCACCAACTCCATCTTCTGGGGCAACTCCGACGGCGCGCCCAACACCACCGACGAGTCACAGGTCTACGCCGTCAACTTCCACGGCTCCTTCTACACCGCCCTCTCCACCACCATCCAGGGCCTGAGCCCCGATCCAAAATTCATCGACATCAACGGCGTTGACAACATCCCCGGCACCTTCGACGACAACTTCCGTCTCCAGTCCACCTCGCCCGCCATCGACGCCGGCAACAACAACCTCGTCCCCACGGACCCCTGGGACTTCGACGCCGACCTCAACTACGCCGAGACGTGGAGCCAGGACATCGACGGCAACGCCCGCCGCATCGACGTGGCCTTTGTCAGCGACACCGGCGTCGGCCCCGCCCCCGTCATTGACCGCGGCGCCTTCGAGTTCCAGTACGCCCCCTGCGTCGCCGACTTCAATAACGACGGCTTCGTCAACGGCGACGACTACGACGCCTTCGCCGACGCCTTCGAGGCCGGCAACATCGCCGCCGACCTCAATAACGACGGCTTCGTCAACGGCGACGACTACGACATGTTCGCCTCCGCCTTCGAGTCCGGCTGCTAAGCCCCGTCCGTGCTGAATTACGCTCCCAGTGCAGGCCGGCTCCCGCGAGCCGGCCTGCTTCTTTTTGCTTGATCTGCCTTTGTTCGGACCCTTGATCGCACCGCGCGGTCGGCCAATCATTCCGACCCTGCTGACTCCACTGGTCCGCTTGCCCCGTTGCGGGCAGCACGGATTAAAAGACCGGGCGTTCCGGTTCCACTGGGGTGGGGGTACTCGCTCGGGCGCTCCGCCCGGCAATGGAAGGTGAATCATGTCGATGACGGTTGATCAGCTCGGCGACGCTCTGGCGGGTCTCTCCCTTAAGGACGCGGTCGAGCTCGGCAAGTACATGAAGGACAAGTACGGCATCGAGGCCGCCGCCGGTGGCGCGGTCATGATGGCGGCTCCTGCCGCGGGCGGCGCGGCCAAGGCCGAAGAGAAGTCCAGCTTCGACGTGGTCCTCAAGGCCGTCGACGCGGCCAAGAAGATCGGCGTCATCAAGGCGGTCCGCGAGGTCACCGGCCTGGGTCTGGCCGAGGCCAAGGCCTTCGTCGACGCCCCGGGCAAGCCGGTCAAGCAGGGCCTGGACAAGGCCGAGGCCGAGAAGCTCAAGAAGAGCCTCGAAGAGGCCGGCGCGACCATCGAACTGGCCTGATCGCCGTTCAAACCGTCGTCGGTCGGAGCACCCGCCCGATCGGAACCCGACGCGGTCTGACCGCCGCCCAGGGAACTCCCGAATCGAGTGTGTGATTCTGGCCTGAGAATGTTGGAACACAGAAGAGGCCCGTCATTGGGCGGGCCTCTTTTTTTGATCTTCGTGTGGCGGACCCAATTTGTCCGGTGTGCGCGAGGTGGATACACTGCGCGATTCCTGACTGTGTGGTCGGTGCGACAGGGGCGGGCATTGACTTCCACCACATGCTGATGCTGGAGCATTTGGCTCTTCCGGGGCGCGTGACAACGCGGCCTTGTACTCCATCGTGAGGACATCGATGGCCATGGCGAAAGTGCGCGATTTTTCGAAGCGTGGCGATGCGATCGAAGTTCCGGACCTGACCCAGGTGCAGAGCGCCGCCTATGAGCGGTTCCTCCAGCTGGGCAAGGGGCCGCACGACCGCGACAAGACGCTCGGGCTCGAGTCTCTCCTCCGGGAAATCTTCCCGATCGAGAGCTACGACGGCACCATGCAGCTCGAGTACTCGTACTACGAGCTCGAGGAGCCCCGGTACACGTCGGACGAATGCCGCGAGCTCCGGCTGACCTACGGCCTGCCGTTCCGCGTCTGCGTCCGACTCAAGCGCGAGGGCCACCCCGACACGCCCGAGGAGGAGATCTACCTCGGCGAGTTCCCGATCATGCTGGGCGGTGGCGAGTTCATCGTCAACGGCGCCGAGCGCGTGATCGTCAGCCAGCTCCACCGTTCCCCGGGCGTCGATTTCTCGATCGTGTCCAGCGAGGGCGACCGCCCGCTGCACTCGACCCGAATTATCCCCGAGCGCGGCTCCTGGATCGAGCTGGAGGTGACCAAGAAGGACGTGCTGGCGATGCGCATCGACCAGTCGACCAAGCTGGCCGCCACCACCTTCCTGCGCTGCCTGGACGAGAGCGTGAGCACGACCGAGGCGTTGCTCGGGCTGTTCTATGAGATCAGCACGATCAAGGCCGAGCAGGTGAAGCCCGAGCACTGGGCCGCCGAGAGCATCATCGACAAGGAGACCGGCGAGGAGCTGGTCCATGTCGGGCGTCAGATCGGCGAGGCCGCCGCCGCCATCACCGCGTCGAACCTGAAGACCGTGAAGGTCATCCAGAATCCCAGCGACGTGCTCATTCTGAACACGGTCGCGGAGGAGAAGCTGGAGCAGTTCGAGGCTTCCACCGAGTACGAGCGGGCTCTGCTCAAGATCTACAGCAAGCTGCGTCCCGGCAACCCGCCGCAGGTCGAGAAGGCCCGTCAGCTGTTCGCGGAGAAGTTCTTCGACGAGAACCGCTATCGCCTGGGGCGCGTCGGCCGCTTCCGCATCAACCGGAAGTTCGACCTGAACACGCCCGAGGACATGATGTTCATCCGCAGCGAGGACTTCCTGCGGGTGGTGCAGTACCTGCTCGACCTCCGCTCCAACCGGCCCGACCCCAAGACGGGGCGCCCGGTTGCGCAGGTCGACGACATCGACCACCTGGGCAACCGGCGTCTCCGCACGCTCGACGAGCTGGCGGTGGAAGAGCTGCGCAAGGGCTTCCTGAAGCTCCGGCGCACGGTCCAGGAGCGCATGAGCGTCAAGGACCCCGAGGAGCTCGCCAAGATCGCGGACCTGGTCAACAGCAAGAGCATCTCCAGCGCCATCGACTTCTTCTTCGGGCGCTCCGAGCTCTCGCAGGTCGTCGACCAGACCAACCCGCTCTCGTCGCTGGTCCACGAGCGTCGCCTCTCGGCCCTCGGGCCGGGCGGCCTCAACCGCAAGCGCGCCGGCTTCGAGGTGCGCGACGTTCACATCTCGCACTACGGGCGCATCTGCCCCATCGAGACCCCCGAAGGCACCAACATCGGCCTCATCGCCTCGCTGGGCATCTACTCGGCGATCGATGAGTACGGCTTCCTGCGCACGCCCTACCGCGACGCCAAGTCAGGCAAGGTCGTGCAGCTCCGCGCCGACGAGGAGATGAAGGCCGTCCTCGCGCCGTGCGACGCTCTGGAAGAGGGCGGCAAGCTGCGCAAGGGCATGATCCTGGCCCGCGTCGACGGCGAACTGGCCGAGGTGGATTCGGCGAAGGTCGATTACATCGACATCAGCCCCAAGCAGATCGTGGGCATCTCCGCCGCGCTCATCCCGTTCCTGGAGCACGACGACGCCAACCGCGCGCTCATGGGCTCGAACATGCAGCGTCAGGCGGTGCCGCTCATCAAGGTCGATCCGCCCTGCATCGCGACGGGGATCGAGAAGCCGGTGGGGCACAACTCGGGCATGGTGGTCCGCGCCAAGAACGCGGGCACGGTGACGTTCGTGGACGCCCAGCGGATCATCATCGACAACGCCGACGAGTACGTGCTGCGCAAGTTCGTGGGCCTCAACGAGCGCACCTGCCAGAACCAGCGTCCGATCGTCAAGCCCGGGCAGGACGTGAAGAAGGGCCAGGTCATCGCCGACGGCGCCTCGACCAAGCAGGGCGAGCTCTCGATCGGCAAGAACATCCTGGTCGCGTTCAACACCTTCGACGGGTACAACTTCGAGGACGCGATCGTCATCAACGAGCGTGTCGTGAAGGACGACGTCTTCACCAGCATCCACATCGACGCCTTCGACGTCGAGATCCGCGAGACCAAGCTCGGGCGCGAGGAGTTCACCCGCGACATCCCGAACGTCTCGGAGAAGATGCTGCGCAACCTCGACGATCTGGGCATCATCCGCATCGGCGCCCGCGTGGGCCCGGGCGACATCCTGGTCGGCAAGGTCAGCCCCAAGAGCAAGACCGAGCTGACCCCGGAAGAAAAGCTGCTCCACGCGATCTTCGGGCGCGCCGGCGAGGACGTGAAGAACGACTCGCTCGAGGTGCCCGCGGGCGTGGAGGGCGTGGTGATCGGCGCCAAGAAGTTCAGCCGCCGCCTCCACATGAACGAGGAGCAGAAGAAGCAGCTCAAGAAGGAGATCGCCGACTACGAGAAGTCGATGGACGACAAGGCGATCGGGCTGTTCAAGCAGATGTGCGCCTCGATCAACGAGGCGGTGGGGACGCCGATGGTCGACCCCAACACGCGCCAGCGCGTGGGCGCGTCGGACATCCCGGAAGTCATCCTGGAGCAGATCAAGACCTTCGACATCAAGTGGGCCAAGGGGAGCAAGGAGACCCGCGAGAAGGCCGAGCTCCTGCACAGCCAGTTCTGGCCCCGCGTCCGCGCCATCGAGACCGAGAAGCAGCGTAAGGTCGCGCACATGAAGCGAGGCGACGAGCTGCCCAGCGGCGTGCTCGAGATGGTCAAGGTCTACATCGCGACCAAGCGTCATCTGTCGGTCGGCGACAAGATGGCGGGTCGCCACGGGAACAAGGGCGTCATCGCCCGCATCGTTCCCGAGGAAGAGATGCCGTTCATGGAGGACGGCACGCCGGTCGACGTGCTGCTCAACCCGCTGGGCGTGCCCAGCCGAATGAACGTCGGGCAGATCCTGGAGACGCACCTGGGCTGGGCGGCCCGCGTGCTGGGGTTCCAGGCGATCACACCCGTCTTCGACGGCGCGACCGAGAAGCAGGTCCACGAAGCGGTCGCCGAGGCCAACGCCCATGTGGAGGCGCGTCTCAAGCACTACGAAGAGACCGCGACCTGGCCCAACCCGCGCGAACTCCTGGCCAAGATGCCCGCCGGCGGCAAGATCCAGCTCTACGACGGGCGCACCGGCGAGCCCTTCAACCAGCGCACCACCGTGGGCTTCATGTACATCCTGAAGCTGCACCACCTGGTCGACGACAAGATCCACGCGCGTGCCACCGGCCCGTACTCGCTCATCACGCAGCAGCCCCTGGGCGGCAAGGCCCGCACGGGCGGGCAGCGTTTCGGCGAGATGGAGGTGTGGGCGCTCGAGGCCTACGGCGCGTCGTACATCCTTCAGGAACTCCTGACGGTCAAGTCCGACGACGTGGAGGGTCGCACCAAGATCTACGAGAGCATGGTGAAGGGCACCAACAAGCTCGAGGCCGGCATGCCCGTCGCGTTCGACGTGCTGTGCAACGAGCTCAAGGGCCTTGGCATGAACATCACGCTCGAGAAGAAGCAGTCCGAGGGCGGGAGCCTTCTGTAAGTCGGAACGGCGGGCCGTGCGGCGGGCGATTCTTCGCCCGTCCGGGCGGCGGGTAAGGCGGAATGACAATCCCGGCGCGGGTCCCCGAGGCGCGCCGGCCATCTCGAACCGGAGCGGTTTCTAATGGCCGAGATGATTTATGATCGTGTGAATGACTTCTCCTCCGTCAAGGTCACGCTGGCGTCGCCCAACGACATCCGCGCGTGGTCCTACGGCGAGGTGAAGAAGCCCGAGACCATCAACTACCGGACCTACCGCCCCGAAAAGGACGGGCTCTTCTGCGAGCGCATCTTCGGGCCCGAGCGCGACTACGAGTGCGCCTGCGGCAAGTACCGCGGGACCAAGTACAAGGGCATCATCTGCGACCGCTGCGGCGTGAAGGTGACCCACTCGCGCGTCCGCCGCAAGCGAATGGGGCACATCAACCTCGCCAGCCCCGTCGTCCACATCTGGTTCTTCAAGTCGATGCCCAGCCGTCTGGGCACGCTCCTGGGCATGAAGACCAGCGAGCTCGAGCGCGTAATCTATTACCAGGATTACGTGGTCGTGGATCCGGGCGACACCGAGCTGAAGTTCAAGCAGATGCTGACCGAGGACGAGTACCGCGCCGCGGTCGACAAGTTCGGCAACGCGTTCAAGGCGTTCATGGGCGCCGATGCCGCCCGCGAGCTGATCGAGCGCACCGATCTCAACGCCGAGGCCGCCAAGCTCCGCAAGGACCTTTCCGAGACCAAGTCCAAGCAGAAGATCAAGGACTTTGCGAAGCGTCTGAAGCTCATCGAGCAGATCCGCGGGTCGAAGAACGACGCGACGTGGCTGGTGATGGACGTGATCCCCGTGATCCCGCCGGACCTGCGCCCGCTGGTGCTCCTGGAGTCGGGCAACTTTGCGACCAGCGATCTCAACGACCTGTACCGACGCATCATCAACCGCAACAACCGGTTGAAGAAGCTGATGGACCTCAACGCGCCAGAGGTCATCATCCGCAACGAGAAGCGCATGCTCCAGCAGGCCGTGGACGCGCTCTTCGACAACAACCGCTGCCGCCGCCCGGTGCTGGGTTCGAGCAACCGCCCGCTCAAGTCGCTGACCGACATGATCAAGGGCAAGCAGGGTCGATTCCGCGAGAACCTGCTGGGCAAGCGCGTCGATTACTCCGCCCGCTCCGTCATCGTCGTTGGCCCCGAGCTGAAGCTGCACCAGTGCGGCCTTCCCAAGAAGATCGCGCTGGAGCTCTACCAGCCCTTCATCATCCGCAAGCTCAAGGAGCATGGGCTGGCGGACACGATCAAGAGCGCCAAGCGCATGCTGGAGCGTCGCGACGCCGCGGTGTGGGACATTCTTGAGGAAGTCATCTACCAGCACCCGGTGCTGCTCAACCGCGCCCCGACGCTCCACCGAATGGGCATCCAGGCGTTCGAGCCGGTGCTCGTCGAGGGCAACGCCATCCGCATCCACCCGCTGGTCTGCGGCGGGTTCAACGCCGACTTCGACGGCGACCAGATGGCCGTCCACCTGCCGCTGTCGGTCGAGGCCCAGGCAGAGGCCCATGTGCTGATGCTCTCGACGCACAACATCTTCTCGCCGGCCAACGGCAAGCCGATCATCTCGGCGTCTCAGGACATCGTGATGGGTGTCTACTTCATCACGGCTGCCCCGCTGGATGAGAAGAAGCCGGAGGAGATGAAGCGATTCAAGGACCGTCGCGAGGCGATCCTCGCGTATGAAAAGGGCAAGATCAAGGTCCACGAGCCGATCATGGTCCGCCTCGACGGGTTCGAGGAGTACGTGGACAGCCAGTCGGGCTCGGTGAAGAAGCTCGCCGCCAACAAGCGGCTGGTGACCACCGCCGGGCGCGTGCTCTTCTCCGACATCCTCTCCAAGGGCATGCCGTTCTACAACTGCGCCCTGGGCAAGAAGGGCTGCGCCCGCGTGATCGACGACACCTATCTCTACTGCGGAAGGTCGGAGACGATCGACCTCCTCGACCGCATGAAGGAGATCGGGTTCAAGCAGTCGACGCTGGCGGGCCTGTCATTCGGCATCACCGACCTGCGCATCCCGAGCGAGAAGGTCGCGCTGGTCGACGAGGCCCAGAAGCGCGTCGATCGCGTCGAGAAGAACTACGACCGCGGTATCATCACGGCCCGCGAGCGTTACAACCAGCTCCTGGACATCTGGTCGCACTGCCGCGAGCAGGTCACCAAGAAGCTGGTCGAGACCCTCAAGACCGATCGGCGCGATGCGGGCGGCGTGCCCGTCACCGATCCCGCCGCGGGCAAGCCCTACCTCAACCCCGTCTACCTCATGTCCGACTCGGGCGCCCGCGGCAACGTGTCGCAGCTCATGCAGCTGGCCGGCATGCGAGGCCTGATGGCCAAGCCCTCGGGCGAGATCATCGAGACGCCCATCCGCTCTAACTTCCGCGAGGGTCTCACCATCCTCGAATACTTCAGCTCCACCCACGGCGCGCGAAAGGGCCTGGCCGACACCGCCCTCAAGACCGCCGACTCGGGCTACCTCACCCGCAAGCTGTGCGACATCGCCCAGTCGGTCATCATCGGGGAGTACGACTGCGGCTCCAAGCGCGGCATCAAGAAGCGCGCCATCTACAAGGGCGAGCAGATCGACGTCCCGCTGCGCGACCAGATCATCGGGCGCGTCTGCCTCAGCACCATCATCAACCCCAAGACCGACGAGACCATCGTTCGCGAGAACGAGATGATCTCCGCCGAGATGGCGATCCGGGTCGAAGAGATCGGCATCGACGAGATCTTCGTCCGCTCGCCCCTCACCAGCGAGTCCACGACCGGCTGCTCCGTGCTGGACTACGGCATGGACATGTCGACCGGAAAGCTCGTCGAGCCCGGCATGGCCGTCGGCATCATCGCGGCCCAGTCGATCGGCGAGCCCGGCACGCAGCTGACCATGCGTACGTTCCACACGGGCGGCATCGGCCAGCGTACGGCCGAGCAGACCGAGTATCGCGCGATGAACGCCGGTATCTTCGAGCTGCGCGACTGTTCGCAGGTTCCCGTCAAGGACGACGACGGCCACGACGCCCTGGTCGTCCTGAAGCGCAACGGCGAGCTGGCGATCATGGACGCCAAGGGACGCGAGCTCGAGAAGTTCAAGGTTCCCTACGGCGGGTTCATCTACGCCAAGCCCGGCGATGAAGTGAAGAAGGGCCAGGTCGTCCTCAAGTGGGACCCCCACCGCGCCCCGATCCTCGCCGAGAAGAAGGGCTTCGTGAAGTTCGTCGACCTCGAGCTGGACCAGACCATCCGCGAGGAGGACGCCGGCGGCGGGCGCAAGGCGCTGACGGTCATCGAGCACAAGGGCGATCTGCACCCGCAGATCAACATCATCGACGAAGCCGGCAACATCCTCGACTTCCACTACCTGCCCGCCAAGGCGCGTATCGAGGTCAAGGACGGCCAGGGCATCGACGCCGGCGCCATGCTCGCCCGCCAGCCGCGTGCGGCCGCGGGTTCGCAGGACATCGTCGGTGGTCTCCCGCGCGTCACGGAAATCTTCGAGGCCCGCAAGCCCAAGGACCCGGCCGTCATGGCCGAGATCACCGGCTCGGTCGAGATCCTCACCGAGAAGCGCCGCGGGAGCAAGATCACGATCCGCGTCAAGGCCGACGGCGGCATCGAGAAGGACCACCATGTCCCGGCGGACAAGACGCTGCTGGTTCACACGGGCGACTTCGTGCAGGCGGGCGACCCACTGACCGAAGGCCCGCTGGTCCCGCACGACATCCTGCGCATCAAGGGCGAGGAGGCCCTGTGGGCCTACATGCTCGACGAGGTGCAGAACGTGTACCGCGCCCAGGGCGTGGGTATCAACGACAAGCACATCGAGCTGATCCTCAGCCAGATGCTCCGCAAGGTGAAGATCGAGAGCCCGGGCGACACCGACCTGCTCCCGCAGGAAGTGGTCGACAAGCTGGTCTTCCGCCAGAAGAACCGTCAGGTCGAGCAGATGGTCCGCATCAGTGACTCGGGCGGCACCGACCTGCCGGTCGGCGCACTGGTCACCAAGCAGGAAGTCCGCGAGGCCAACGCCAAGGCCGAGGCGATGGGCAAGGACGGCGCCAAGGCCAAGCGGGCCAAGCCCGCGACCGGCCGCACGCTGCTGCTTGGCATCACCAAGGGCGCGCTCATGAGCGAGTCGTTCCTCTCGGGCGCGTCGTTCCAGGAGAGCACCAAGGTGCTGACCGAGGCGTCGCTCCGCGGCGCCGAGGACACGCTGGTGGGCCTCAAGGAGAACGTGCTGCTCGGGCACCTCATCCCGGCGGGCACGGGCTTCCGCCCCTACCAGGACATCAAGGTGCGCTACCTCGTCGAGGCCCCGGTCGACGACATCGACGAGGAGGAGATGCTGGCCGAGGCGACCGCGGCGGCCGAAGCCCTCGGCGCGGATCGCAACGACGTGCTGGGCATCCCGCACGTCGAGGTGCGCGATGTGAACCCCGCGCCCTCGCAGCCCATGCAGAACTGATGGGCGAACTGACCGGGTGATCGAAAGAGAGATTTACGAAGGCCGGGCGAAAGCTCGGCCTTTTTTCTTGGGAGAGTGGTGTCGTGGCCAAGGAACGAGTTGACGAAGCGAAGTGGAAGGAGCGGCCGGGTGATCGCGCGGCGGAATTGTGCGGCAAGGAGAGCGAGTCGGGGAGGCCGTACGCGCGTCGGTTGAGCGGCGACGCAATTTTCAAGAGGGGTTTGAGTTTGATATGATGGTGAGGTGATGTTTAGCGCCGGCGTGCCGGGCAACGGCGGATCGCACCTTGGATGCAGGAGTTTCGCATGAGGACGGGCAATCCCGCGTTTCGTGAGGGCGTCTTCGAGGGTGCGATGCGCGACCTGGCGCCGCGTGCGTCGGCGTCGGCCACGATGACGGTGCGGGGCACGGCGATCAAAGCGGCCGTCACGCTGTCGTTCTGCGTGCTGGCGACGGGGGCGAGCTATGCGATGATGCGCGACCCGGCGACCAAGCAATTGGCGACGATCGGCGGTCTGGGCGGGATGCTCGCGGGGCTGGTGCTGGGGATCGTGATGGCGTTCAAGCCCATGGCCGCCCGATTCCTGGCGATCCCGTACGCGGTGTGCGAGGGGTTGTTTCTCGGGCTGATTACGTATGTCGCGGCCAACAGCGGGCTGCGTGCGGGCAAGGCGATCGGCGAGGCGGGGGTGTTCAACGCGGTGGCGATGACGTTCGGGACGATGGCGGCGATGCTGACGGGGTATGCCGCGGGGTTCCTGAAGCCCAACGCGATGGTTCGGAACGTGATCGTGGTCGCAACGGTGGGGGTGATGCTGGCGTACCTGATCAACATGGTGCTGAGCCTGATCCCGGGGATGAGCGGGCTTGGGTTCATCCACTCGGCCGGGCCGATCGGCATCGGTTTCAGCGTGTTCGTGGTGATCCTGGCGGCGGCGAATCTGCTGCTCGATTTCCACCATATCGAGGAGGGCGTGGAGCGCGGGGCGCCCAAGGCGATGGAGTGGTACGGGTCGTATGCGCTGCTGGTGACGCTGGTCTGGCTGTACATCGAGTTCCTGCGGCTCTTGAGCAAGCTGAGGAAGTAGGGGAAGAAGTCACGAAGTCACGGAGTGAGGAAGTTGGCAGGTGGTCGAGTGGCTGAATCGGTGAGTGAGGTTGTGGCGGCGTGAGCGGTGACTGGTCGGCGGCGCCTGTGTGCGAAATCGGCCGGACGAAGGCGATGGCGGCGCGAGGCAGCGACGGTCGCGCGAATCGATTACGCTGCAGGCACGTGTGACGCGTGAAGTTCAAATCTGCGGGGCGCTGCCGCGGCTGTGGGGATGGTCGTGGCGGGGTTGGATCGCGCTGTTCGTTCTGGGTGCGATGCTCATCGCGATGGCGCGGGGCGTGGACCTGCGCTTTGAGATTCAGAGATTCATCATGCCGCTGGGTTGGGGCGTGCAGGCGTGGTTCGCGGGCGAGCTCTTGCCCGCGCTGCGATTCGGGGCGGAGCTTCGTGCGGCCGGGCCGATCACGCTGTGCTGGATGCTGATCGCGCTGCATGTCGCTCCCATCCGCTGGCGCGGCGCGACGTACGCGGCGCTGGCGCTGCTGTGCGCGGTCTTGCCCTGGTGCTGGTGGAAGGCGTGCGCGGCGATGATGCCCGCGAAGTTCACATTCGGCGGGATGCTGCCCACGGCGCCGTGGGTCAACGGCGTCTTCGCGATGAACGCGGTGCTGAGTTATCTGCCCGTGATCGGCGTTGTGTGGACGGCGACGCGATCGTGGCGGTTGGCGTTGGCGATGATGATGGCTGCGTTGGTGCTCATCGTGCCGACCGGGCATATCCGGTTCACGCAGCTCTCGTTTGACTGGATGGTCGCGTACACGATCGGCGTCAATGGCGTGCTGTGTTCGATGCTGGCGGCGTGGGGCTGGCGGTCGCGGCGGAAGACGTGGCCCGAGTACGTGTGCCGCGGCTGCGGCTACGACCTTCGCGGGATCGGGTCGGGCGTGTGTCCGGAGTGCGGCAGGGTGATCAGTGCCCCGGCAGGTACTTGTCCATCCAGGGCGGGTGAGGGCGGGATGTGACAAACATCGCGAGCGGATGGGAGGCGGATCGGACCTTGCCGAAGAAACCAACCGCTACTTTTGTGCAAGTTCCAGGACTACACGAAAGCCCTGCCAAGATTGAGCGAGGTCCGGAATTCCGGCGTCGCGGAAGCCGGTGCCGCACCACTCCATGGGCGTGTCATATGCGCCGCCGCGGCGGACGCGCTCGGTCCCCGATTGTGGGCCTGTCGGGTCAGGCCCGTTTGGAGGTTTGGGGCTCCACCAGTCGCGGCACCATTCGCGGACGTTGCCGTGCATGTCGAAAATGCCAAAGTCATTGGGGAGACGGGTCGCGACGCGGTGCATGCGTCCGCCGGAATTGGTTGAGCACCACATGGCCTGGTGCGGCGTGACAGAATCGGGTGAGAATCGGCGGAGTTTGCCCGACTGGCACGCGAACTCCCACTGGGCCTCGGTCGGCAGTCGAAAGATCCATGTGCCAATCCCGCCCATCAGCTCGCACGCATCGGTTGCTTCTTGCCAGGTAATCCCGGAGGCCGGGAGGTCGATGTCAGCGGAGCTTGGCGTCGGTTGACCATTGAGAAAGGCGAGTTGACCGCGTGTGACCTCCGTGACGGACATGTAGTAATCGCGGGTGAGGCTCACACTTCCGCGTGCGCCAAAGTACGAGGTTCCGGTCGAGAAGGAGCCCTTGGGTATGCGGCGGAGGAGGGTGCCAAACGAGGTGCTGACCAAGCTGGTCCCGCCGGAAGTGGCGGAGAGCACCTGTCCGACGACGGCAAGGTCGTGGTGTCGTCTTCCTATTAGGGTATCGGAGAACCGTGACGGCTGGCCGAGTTGCAACCCGGCGAGCGACGTCCAGCGCTGCGCAGCGAGATCGTCGAGCGTCGCGGCGCGTGAGGCGTCGATATCCGCCACGATGCTATCTTCCGGGCGATCAACGCCTCCCCACACCACATCGATGGATTGATGGGACGTGGTGGGGATAACGAGGCTATTGATTGCTATGGAATCGTCGGAGCGAGAGCAGATGGTGATTGATACTCCTCGGGAGGTCTGCTCGTTGGCCGTCCTGAGTTCTCGGTTCGTAACCACGGCCCTGCTGGATGCCTTCGCGGGAACCTGACCGAGGTATCGAGCATCGGCCCACAATTCCGCGGGGTGGTCGGTCAGATTGTAGATTGTGGCGTGGCGGTCGGGGTTTTCCGAGGGCGGTTGCAAGCATGACCACGCGAAGGTCGCCAGAATCGACGTCATCGTAATCGATGTCACATGTGGTCTCCTGGCGCTGACGGCGCGATGACGATCATAGGAGTCGGGGAGGAGAGGGCCTGCCGACGGCTTCTGGTTGCGAAGCTTGGCCATCGGCATGCAGGCAACATCGTGGTTGCGAAATCGAGGGCTTTCGGTTCGGGCCGATTCTCGTGGACGGAATTCAGTGCCCCGGCAGGTACTTGTCCATCCAGTCGTCCTGGCGAAGCACCGACGCGCGGTTGATGCGGTCGCGTTTCTCGGAGCGGCTTTGCGCGAGGCGGAAGAGCCAGGCGTGGGAGGACGTCGGGAGTTCGTCGTCGGTGGCGGCGACGCGGCGAGAGACGAGGCGAGCGAGTCGCGGCGTGTGGAAGCGGACGAGTTCGTCCTCGAGCGAGACGAAGATCTGGGCCGAGCCGGGGTCGCCCTGGCGGCCCGATCGCCCGATGAACTGGCGGTCGATGCGCTTGGCGCCGTGGAGTTCGGTGAGGATGACGTGCAGGCCGCCGGCCTTCTTGGCGGCGTCGTCGGGCTTGATGTCGGTGCCGCGCCCGGCCATGTTGGTGGCGACGGTGATGGAGGCCTCACGTCCGTGCTCGCGCCCGTAGCCGGCGGCGGCGATGAGTTCGGCCTCGTCCTTGTCGAAGTTGGCGTTGAGCACGCGATGGGGCAGGCCGATCGATTCGAGCAGGCGCGAGATGAGCTCCGACGCGGCGACGGAGCGTGTGCCCACGAGCACGGGGCGGCCCTTGGCGTGCAGTTCCGCGACGCTCTCGGCGATGGCTCGCCACTTGGACTCCTGCGTGCGGAAGACGCGCATCGGCCACTGCTCGCGGATCACGGGGCGGTTGGTCGGCACGACGATGACGGGGCGCGAGTAGACCGACTCCATCTCGCCGGTCGCGTCGGCCGCGGTGCCCGTCATGCCGCACAGGAACGGGTAGCTGCGGAAGAAGCGCTGGAAGCTCATGCGAGCGAGGGTCTCGCGGTCGGCGGTGACGTCGAGGCCCTCCTTGGCTTCGACGGCCTGGTGCAGGCCGTGCTCCCACGAGCGATCGGCGAGGAATCGCCCGGTGTATTCGTCGACGATCATCACCTTGCCGTCGACGATCTGGTATTGGCGGCCATTGGTGTAGCAGTGGCGGGCGACGAGGGCCTGGCGGACGAGTTCTTCGGCGCGGCGAGTGGCGCGCCAGATGGAGTCGGGGAGTTCGTCGAACATCTGGCGGGCGCGGTGCTGGCCGCGGCGTTTGAGTTCGGAGCGGCGGTAGACGTGCTCGATGGAATAGTCGGGGCCTTCGTCGAGCTTGGCGGCGATGCGGGCGGCGTCGCGGTAGACCTGGGCCATGTCGTGCTCGCGGCGCGAGCGTGCGATGATGAGCGGGACGACGCCCTCGTCGATCAGGACGGCATCGCACTCGTCGACCATCGCCGCGTGAAGGCCGGGGATCATCGGGCCGCCCGAGCGTCCGCCCGCCATGAGCGATTGGCGTCCGGTCCAAGGCGTGTTGACGGGGCCCATGCGGATCTGGTCGCGCAGCCAGTCGGCGGTGATCTGCTTTGGCGTGCCGTAGACGATGGGCTTGGCGTAGATCTCGAAGCGTTCGTGTTCCTCGGTTTCCTGGACGATCGCGCCGACGTCGCAGAGGCAGCGCCGGTAGAGCTGGCCGCGGGACTGCGCGTCGCGTGCGGCGAGGTAGTCGTTGACCGTGAGGATGTGGAGGCGTCGGTATCGCCAGGCGAGCAGCGGGGCGGCGATGGAGCCGGTGAGCGTCTTTCCCTCACCGGTGAGCATCTCGATGATGCGTCCGTGGTAGAGGGCCATCGCACCCATGAGCTGCACCACGTAGGGCTCTTCGCCGGTGATGCGCCGGGCGGCCTCGCGCGTGAACGCGAGGGCGCGGCGGACGGACTCTTCGTCGGCGCGCCCGCGGACGAAGAGCTCACGGGCGCGGGTGATGTGTTCGTCGAGCACGCCGTCGGAACAATTGCGGATCTCGGGAGCAAGCAGGTCGATCTGCTGGGCCTGGTCGCGGAGCCAGGGGATGTTGATGCGGCGGTTCTTGGCGCGCATGAGCACGCGCCCGAAAGCCATGTCGACGCCCGACGGCACCTTGGGCTTCACGCGCCGCGAGCGGAGCGATTCGAAGAGGGCGTGGTAGCGGGTGAGGGCTTGGGACATGGGGATCTGGCCGAATGGTCAAATGGCCAAATGGCCAAAGGGCCAAAGGGAAGGGAGGAAAACGTGGCAAGGGGCAGGCGTCATCGGGTTGGTGGCTTCGTTCCTGTGTGAGCGCTTCGACTGGTTGCGAAGGGGCGTCCTGCTGTTCAATGGTGTGTTTCTCAGATCGTGACTCGTCCCTGGATCGCCTTCTGCAGGCGGTCAACCCACTGGGTCAGCCAAGGCTTGCTCGGGAGCGTGAAGCGGAGGCGCACGCGTTCGCCGGGAGCGCTGCCGCCGACGAGCTGGGAGGCGTCCTTGGCGTCGACATAGACCCACCACAGATGCTGCTTGGCCTGGGGCGCGGAACGCTGGTCGGTCTGCTGCTCGGTCTCGATCGTGCCGCCGCCAGAATAGGCGAGCGCTTGGTGGCGGAGCTCTCGCTGGCCGGCGTCGACGATGCGGATGTTGGCGCCCTCGATGAAGCGATCGATCTGCGAGAGAGTGCGCATCTCGACGGAATACTGGTCGTGGGGGAGTTCGAAGAGCCACGAGGCCTCGGACTGGGTGAGCGAGGCGGCGACACGGAGGTTGGCGGGGTTGACGAACTGGCAGGCGTCCTTGCCTTCCTTCATATAGGAACCGACAAAGTTGGCGGGGTCGTTGCCGACGACCACGCCGTCGAATGGAGCGCGGACGATGAGTCGTTCGGCCCGCTGGCGGGCCTGGGTGATCTGGGCCTGGATCGCCTCGACGCGTCCGCGGGCGACCTGGGCGCCGGCGGTCTCGTTTTTGGCGACGGCCTGCTGCTCCGTCGAGCGGGCTTCGGCGAGCATGGCGTCGGCGAGTTGGAGCTGCGCGACGAGCTCGGGGCTCTCGCAGGTGATGATGGGCTCGCCCTGTTTGACGAAGTCTCCGGGGCGCGCGTGGACTTTAGTGACAAAGCCGTCGGCGCCGAAGAAGAGGCTGGTGGTCTGGTCGCTCTCGATGACGCCGCCCGCGGTGCGATGGTCGGGCATGGGGATGGCGCCGACGAGCAGTGTGCCAGCGACAAGGAGGGCGAGGCTTGTGGCGATGGCGCGTGGGCGAAACTCGGCGAGCTGGGGGCTGGTGGCGAGCCAGTGGACGAACTTGCCGACGGGGAGGATGAACCACATGGAGGCGGTCCACACGGCGAGGATCAGGCCGATCGCAAAGAGCTGGCCCATGATGTAGAGGGTGATCGAGACGAAGAGGAAGAGGCGGTAGATCAGGGCGCCGATGCCATAGACGATGAGGATCGCCTGTTCGCCGGGGACGGAGCTTGGGGGCGTAGCGTTTTTGATGCGGTAGATGTATCGCTGGGCGAGGTGATTGAGCATGCCCGTGGAGCGCATCATGAGGTTGGGCACTTCGAGCAGGTCGGAGAGGATGTAGTAGCCGTCGAATCGCATGAGCGGGTTGGCGTTGAAGAGGACGGTGGAGACGCCGGAGGTGAGCATGGCGTTGTAGGCGAGCTGGTGGGTCAGGCCGCCGGTATCGCGGGTGGCGGTCCAGACGAAGGCGGCGACGGAGGCGACGAAGAGCTCGAAGATCATGCCGCCCGCGCCGACGGCCATGCGCCGGTACTTGCTCTCGAAGGCCCAGCAGGCGGAGGCGTCGACGTAAGGCGAGGGGAGGAGCACGAGCATCATCACGCCCATCTCGGGCACCTGCCCCCCGAAGCGACGGCAGATCACGCCGTGCCCGGTTTCGTGGATGATCTTGGTTACCACGAAGACGGCCATGATCCAGCCCCAGTTGGACGGCGCGACGGCGGAGCCGAAGCCGTTGACCAGCTCGCCCCAGTGGGGCAGGACGGTGGCGAGCGCCGCGATGAGGAGCACGAGCCAGGCGATGAGGCCGACGGGATTAAGGATCGGGCGCAGGATCGGTTCGAGCCAGGCCAGGGCGCGATCGGGGTTGAAGAGCTTGACGCGGAAGTACATCAGGCCGATGGCCTGCTGCTGGACCTTTTTCTTCGTGCGTTCCTTGCCGCGGCCCAGGAGCTGCTCGGTCTCGGGCGAGTGGTCGACCCGGAGGAGGTTGGAGTTGTAGAGCTGGCTGAGGAGACTGATGATCTCGTTCTGGGTGGGCGCGTGATCGCCGTACCGGGAGAGAACAAGCTCCCAGGTTTGTTCGACGGTGCGCGTGCCGTCGAGCAGGCCGACGAATTCGTTGGCGATGGGTGAGAGGCGGAAGAACTGGTTGGTGGTGGGGTCGTGGGCGACATGCCAGCGCATGCCGCGGTAGTGCTGGCGGGTGATCTGCACCTGCGGGCGGAGGCGCGGCGTCATGGCGCGGACGCGGTGCCAGAAGGGCGAGAATGTCGGGCGTTCGGCGGTCATGCGTTGGATTCACATTCCACAAGGCACGGAGCCACATGGAGGAGTCGTGACGGAGATTCGGTGATTGGGGCTCGTGTCATCGTGCGGTGGATTGGGATCGGCTCAGGCTTCTCTTCTCATGTGCCGTGTGATTCTGCGCTGCCGCGCTCATGTGCTGTGGCGCCTCACCACCACAGCCACAAGCGCAGCTGGTCGACGACGCGTCGCCCCGCGATCCACGCCAGCGAGCGCTTCTCGGTGTTGAACTTGGCGATGCCCTCCATGCCCGGGCGGAACCACGCGGCGGCCTGCTGGAGCTTGGCGCGGATGACGAACGAGTTTGTGCCGTCCTTGGCCTGGGAGAGCGGCACGATCTTCTCGACGACGAACGGGAACTCACGGGCGGGATCGGCCTTGGTCGTGAACTCGCCGGTCATGCCCTCCTTGATGAAGGAGATGTCGCGGTCGTCGACCTTGATGGTCACGACCATGTCGGAGAGGTCGGCGATCTGGAAGATCGCCTGGCCGATCTGGACGGTGGAACCGACGCGGTCCTTCACGTCACCGGCGATGACTTTGCCCGCGATGGGTGAGCGGAGCTTGGCCCGCGACATGCGGTCGGTGTAGAGATCGAGCTTGGCCTTGGCCTGGTCGGCCTTGGCCTGGGCCTGCTGGGCCTCGGCCAGCTCGTTCTTCTTGAGCGCCTCGTCGGCGCGCTTGGAAGCCTCGGTCAACTGGGCTTGCGCGTCCAGGCTGTTCAGCACCAGCTCCGTCGTGTCCATTTCCGCCAGCACGTCGCCCGCGGCGACCGTCGCGCCGGGCTCGATGCCCGGCCCGAGCGCGCGCAGAACTCCGTCGAAGGGAACGCTGATGGTCCTTGGCTCGCGCGGCTCGAGGCTCATTGGCGCGCCGACGCGGTAGGGGATGCGGATGAAGATCGCGCACAGTGTCACGACCACGATCGCGATGCCCGCGAGCTTCCACAGCGTGTGCTTGGGGCCCACGAGCCATGCCCCGGCCTTGAGCATCGAGTCGTAGGCGCGCTGGTGGAGCCAGCGATCGTCGTTGTAACGCACGCGGAGCACCGGCGCGACCAGGTCCATCGCGGCCTGGAGCAGTTCGAGCGTTGAGAGCTCAACGGTGCCCGCCTGGGTCGTCTCGATCGTCACCACGCCGATCACCCGATCATCGACCCGGATCGGGAGCGACGTGACTTTCAAGCGTGCGTCGGCCGCGGCGAGCTCGCGGTGGGCGTGAACCACCGCCTGCGAGAGAAGCACGTCAGCGCCGGCGCCCTGCGCGGGCGGCGGCGGGTACAAGATCGGCTGCTCCTGGTCGAGGCACTCGTCCATCGCGGCTTCGAGTTTCTGCACCGCGATCATCCGACGGTCCACGTTTTCCGTGTCGGTGATCGCCAGCACGTGCGAGCGCAGACGCCCGGGCTGGGAATCGCCGCGGGCGCTCCAGCCGTCGACCCACGCAAACGCGACGCGCTCGGCCGCGAGCTGGCGCGAGAGATCGTTGACGAGCTGGAGCGTCGCGCCCTTGAACGACGGCGCCTGGTTGATCGAAGAGATGAGGCGAGAGGCCAGATCAAGCGACGCGCTGGCGGAGCGCGTGCGTCGCAGTTGCTGCATCGCGGCGTGCGTGTGCACGTAGCCCGCAAGCACTTCGAGCAGCGCGAGCGTGGTCTGCAGCGCCTGGCGCGAGCGGCCGTCGGTCAGCAGCGTGACCACCGCCGCTACGGGGCCTGCGGCGTTTTCGCCCGACATCGCGCCCAGGATGGGGACCGCGATGAGATAGCCTTTGTTGGACGCGCCGTCGTAAAGAAGATCGGTGTTCTCCAGGCCAAAGACCTGGACCTGGCGCGTCATGGCGGCGCGGCGCGCGGCGTTGCGCGCGTCCGGGGCCCGCTCGACCTGCGCATCGGGCAGGGCGACGTCGAACGTCAGCCCGCGATCGAT
>JABWBC010000143.1 GCA_013360695.1 Phycisphaerales bacterium | reverse complement strand
CTCCGCGCTGAATCGCTGCCTTGCCATCGACGTTGCCCTCCTTGCTCCAGCCCAGATACACGGTACCTCAGGCTGGATCGGGTTGAGGGGGGCATGTCACCTCCTTCAGCGTGTGCCGAAGATCGAACCAGTGCGCGGCATTGCGCGCGGACTTGCCGATCTGCGGGCGACCATTCCTCGGTCGGCTCTCGAAGGAGCCGGCGGGCGGCCTCCGGCGTTCATTGCTGGCGCGCCGGGTGCGAGATTTGTTGGAGTGGGAACGATGCCAGAGCCTGCCGAGCAGGCTGCGGATCGGAATCACTCCTTCGAGGGCCAGAGACGCGACCTCGTAGATGATCATCGCGAGAAGGATGAACTGAAAGCAAGCGAGCACGGGGTCGATTACTTGACGCCACACACCGGTGGGCATGGGGTTTCCTTTCTTGAGAGAGACACTCTGCAGCATTCACCACCAGGTCCGAGTTTCGTCGGGCGGCCGAGAGGGAGGGAGATCCTGCCGTGCCGCCCCTTCTTCTCTTCCTCCGCACAGGGCGAGTAGGGCGATCATCAGGACGGCGATCGCCACCATGGCGTCCACCGCGGTGAACGTCCCGTCGAGCTTGGACACCGCCTCCCCCAATTCCTGCCTCGCGATTCGCCAGACCACCAGGGCGAGGATCAGGATTGCGATCAGGCTTCCTAACGCTGTGAGTCGCATGAGCCCCTCCTCAGCATCCGCCCGATGCCCCACAGGGTGATGACCACGATCCCCGGGATGAGCACCCGGTTGTCAAAGGTCACGTGGGAGTTCGGCCCCGTCCAACCCCCGAGCCGGCCGAGAACGTACAGCCCGGCCACGAGGGCCAGGCACGCCAAGACGTGCGATCGCGCGTGTGAAGGGCGGGTCACGGCGTCACCGTCCGATCAGACACCTGTCGCGAGATCGAAGTCGTATGCTGCACCAGGGCCCGAAGATCGCGGATGAAGACGTACCGCGACTGACCATCGACCACCGACGCGACACGCCGCAGCAGAGATTCGTTGACTCGGTCCGGCGTGTCGCCGATCCCGATGACATCGATGACGATCCCTTCGTTCTGCATCTCTCGGGCGATGTCCAGTGGCTGCCCTCCATGGCCGTCAGTAACTGCCACAACGCGCCGCTGCAGGTTGAGCGACATGGTCGCCAGCATGGCGCGGGCCTTGATCAGCGGGGCGGCGATATCAGTGCCGCCGCCGATCTGCAGCCCCTGCACGGCACGAATAAGGTCCTTGCGATGCTCGCGGAGGGGCTTGCAGGGCAGCACGACCCTCGCCTGGTCGTCGAAGGACACCAGCCCGATGTGATCCCCCGGCGACATCGACGCCTTGGTCACGACAAAGGTCACCGCCGCCGCTTTCGCGGCCGCCAGCTTGTTGGTCGCGCCCGTGTACGCTTCGTCCATGCTGCCGGACACGTCGATCGCGATGACCGTGGCCTCGGCCTTGGGGGCGGACACGAGCGTCCGCTGATCATCGCCGTGCGGATCGACGAGGACCGTGGCGGAGGTGTGCCGTGCTCCGGTGCCTCCGGCATCGAGACGCGTGCGGTAAACCTGCTGGGTCAGCCGGTACGACAGGGGAGCGCTGGACTCATGTGGGTTCGTCACGATTTCCTCCGATCAGGGTTTGAACTCGAACGTGAACTGGGCGATGCTCTGTCCAACGTGGAGGAGCTCACCGCCCCGAAGAAACAGGGGGAGCTGGGGCTGTGCAGGGATCACCGTGAGCCAGGTTTCCAAGCAGTCGGTGTCGACCCGCCACAAGCGCCGCGAGATCGAGCGGTCGCCGGGATTAAGCTGCTCGCGCCCGAGCTCGTACACACCCCAAGGGGCGTAAAAGACCTGGCCGCGCGCAGGTCCCGTGAGCACGGTGAGCCGTCCCGCCGTGAAAGAGCGACCGCAGCCCGAGCACGCGCGCTCGGCGGTGACACGTCCGCCGCAGGCCAGGCAGCGGGCCGTCACGCCCGGGACGGATGCGCCGCCGCACCGCGCGAGCATGTGGCCGAACTCCTTGGCGCTCGCCGGGCGATCCACGCGTTGCACCGACAGCGCGGTGGTGCAGAGGTCGCTCAGCTCCCGCGGAACCTCGGGCACGCGCAACCGCGCCGGCAGCGGGACCTTGGTGGTGACTTCGCGCAGGTAGTCTTCGGGGGTGACGGCGGTGAACGGTCGGCCACCCGTGAGGCACTCGTAGAGCACGACTCCGAGCGAGAAGATGTCGGCCCGGGAGTCGCAGGTCGAGGAATCCGTCACCTGCTCGGGCGCGCTGTACCCGACCGTGCCGACGTAGGCCCCCGTCCTGGTCAGGCCCGAGCCGCACACCCTCTTGGAGATGCCCAAGTCGATGACGATCGCACGGCCATCGTCGCCGATCATGATGTTGGCGGGCTTGAGATCCCGGTGGATCAGCCCGGCGCTGTGGATGGCCTCGAGTCCGCTGGCGATCTGGCGTGCGATCGCCACGACTTCGCCTGATGGGAGCCGACCGCGCGCGGTGACAATCTGGCGAAGGTCGCGCCCCTCCACGTACTTCTGAACATGCACCCAGCGGCCTTTGACCTGGAAGGCGTCGACCGTCTCGATCACGTTGGGGTGAACGATCCGAACCGCTGCCACCTCGGCGAAGCGCGCGGACTCTTCTTCATGCCCCGGGTCTCCCGGCGAGGAGAGCTGCTGCCGGAGCACGACCGCCTCTCCCGTGGTGAGATCGGTGGCCTTGGAGACGCAGGCCTGACCGCAGACGGCCAGGATGTCCTCTACGCGGTAGCGATCGCCGACCATCTCGTGAAGCGTGGCGAATGTCATGCGTCCCCTCCGATCGTGCTCAGATCACGTTCCTGGCCCGGGCGCGAATTGGTGGCATTGATGTCCGCCCGGCATTCGGCACCGGGAATTCTGAAAAACAACCACGTAAGTGCCTGCTCCGCCTTGGCTTGGGTCCGGACGATAATCCGGGGGTCAGAAGCTCTTCGGGCACCCCGAAGACGGCGACGGATGGACTTGGCGACCGACGCGGTGGGGGTGGCGATGACCAGGTGGGTCGCGCCGACCGCTCTGGCTTTGGCCAGGTCGTTGAGGGCCCGTCGGGGCGCGCGTTCGGCCTCGACGATCACCCGGAGAGCGCCGAGTTCCGCGACGAGGTCGGCGTAGCCGAGCCCGGGACCGAGATACGCCTCGACACGCACCCGCGCGCCGGAGTCGGCGGCAGCCCGCCGCAAGCGCATCACCATGTGGTTGTGGATCGCTCGACCTCGGATCATGTCGCACCTCCGTTGCCGCGCCATTCGCGGAGGGCTTCGCACGCCCGCTCGGAAAGCTCCAGAAGCACCGAGGGGCGTCCGCGGGTGCTCGTCTGGACCTCGGCGGCCCGCAGGTATCCCTCCTTGATGAGCCGGTCGCGGATGGGGCGGGCCCGCTTGGGGCTGAGCCCCGCCAGAGCCGGGTACGCCGAGCTGGGCTGGCCCGGGTGACCCTGCACGACGGCCAGGAAGCGGAGGGCCGCTTGGTCGAGGCCGGCGGTGGTGGTGTTGGGAACCTGGTTCGAGACGACCGCCTCGATGCCCGCATCCAGAGTGATGTGCGGCACGGGCGACCAGTTGCGGAATTCGTCCGCTTCTTCGATCGGGTGCTGAGCCAGCGCCGCCTGGCTGGCCGCCACCTCGTTGTCGGTCGGCGGCGGCGGGATCGTGGCCCTGGGCATGCGCAGCACGAAGGGGCGACGCCAGCCGTGGGCGAGCTGCGCGAGGAAGACGCCGGGACACAGATGCTGGCGCGCCCAATCTTCCTGCTCCGAAGTGAGGAAGAGCTCCGCAGTCGCGTGGCTCCAGTCGTGCGCGGAGCCCAGGCGGCCGACGACCTTGGAATTGAGATTGGAAAGGAGCGCGGGGTCCACACCGTGCAGGCTCTGGAAGAGGGCCCACAAGTTGAGGCCGCTACTGCGGACGAGCCCCAGCGCCTCGGCCAGCGGCGTCAGCTCGCTCGACTCGCCCGAGCCGGTGAGGAACCGCTGCGCGTCATCGATAACCAGGTGCAGTGGGGGGTGCGTGGTCCGTACTTCGATCCGGCGTTGCATGGTGTGACGCAGGGAATGCAGCACGCGGAGCTCGCGTTCCGCCTGCGCGGCGCCGCGGAGTTCGAAGACGAGTTTGAGTGTTTCGAGGTCTTTACTGGGCCAGCCCCGCCGGATCGCCCGGGACCGACCCGACGCGGTGAGCAGCGAGGAGAGTCGGGCCAGCAGCGTCTCGCGCGCCGAGAAGTTGGCCTGGCCCAGGTGCGTCTTGGCGATCTCGTAGAGGTCGATGAGGCACGGAGGGGACCGACGCCCGCGCCACACGCCGCGGGCCTCGTACGCGAGGTACAGCGCTCGTTGCAGCAGCATCGTGGCCAGGGTTGGGAGTCCCAGGACGCGCGCGAGCATGAAAACCGCGACGGGCAGGTAGCCGCGCGGGTCACACCCGTCGGGGTCGAGCACGTTGATGACTTCCTGCCCGGCCTCAAGAACCACGACGTCGTGGCCGAACGCTGCTGCCAGCGGGAGCAGGCGGCGCGCTTCCTGCTTGTACGAGTCGAAGACCCACAGCCCGCCCTCGACGGTGACGAGCTGCGCCATCCAGGGCATGACAAGCGAGCTTTTGCCGGAACCGGTGGAGCCGACCACCGCCCAGTGCCCGGACAGTTGATCGAGGCCCTGGAAGAGCCACCGGCCGTCGCGTCGTTGCCCGATTGCGAGCCCGGATGCACCCAAGCGGGCCGGGGCGAAGGGCTCGCCCACGCCGAGGGCCCCTCGCAACTGGTGCCGGCTGATGCGCGAGTGGATGATCTGCCGGTCGAGATCCGTGGCATAGCCGCGGAAGAGCGAGCGCAGCGCCGACCTCCCTAGCGGGCTCTGGAACGCGCCGCTCTCGCGAGCCTCTCGGAGGGCGCGGGCGGTGCTCAAGTCGAGGTCTGGCACGACATCCCAGTTCACGGCCCGTCCTCCACGCGCACGAATGGCGACAGGAGGGCACGCACGACCCGACGCACGCCGCGGGTCCAGCGCCACTCGTCGACCTGGTCGAGACTGACGCGGCGCAGACGACCGTCACGGGCGAGCAGGAAGCGGCTGCACTCGCCGCAGAGGGGTTGGCCCGTCGCGCTGGAGTAGCCCGAAACCGGACACTGTTCGCAGCAGAGGCGCTGGCAGCGGCCGCAGCGCATGCCGACACGGCATTCATGGGGATCGCAGCCGCAGCAAAACTCTTCCGCCGCGACGTCGAACTGATCGAGACGTCCTCCGGGAAACAACACTGCGATCTGCTCGCGGCCCGGCTCGAGATACTGGCCGTTGAGAGGGTCGCCCTTGCGGACCGCCTTGACCTCGCGCCGCACGGGCGAGGGGCCCTGCGGACGGCGGGGATGCTTGCTGTTCATTGCCAGGAACTCCTCAGGAAGTGACGCCACAGAAACCCCGCGAGTCGGACGCAGGTCCAGAACACGACGAACCCGGCGAGCGCTGCGGCCGAAAGCAACGCCCACTGGAGGCACTGGCGGGTGAGGCCGCGTGTGGCGCGATGAAATGAGCGGAGCGGAGAATGTGGGGGCAAATGGTTCATGCGCAGGTCCCCTCCTGCGCCGCGAGAGCGAAGAGCAACGCATGATGCGTGCGCCGACGCAAGGTGAAATGGGTGCTGCGCGACCAAGACCGATCGAGGCCCCGGTCACGCGAGGCAGAACGTCGGTTGTCGGCGCTCGTGTTCATGGACTCCTCCTCGGCGCGAGCTTGGGATCTCGCGGCCGTGAAGAACTTACGACACGGCGTTCGGAAGTCTGATCGGTACTGCGATTCACTTGCGCTGTAGACCACCCGGGTCCGCGCTCCCGCTCAGAGTGATGCAGCCCAGTCCCGGCGAAGTCACTCTCCCCGTGCGATCAGCGGAGTTGAGGCGCGCGGCCGCAGAGATGGCAGCGATTCGAGAGCCCCAGCGACATCCAGGAGCCGGGGGTCGGTGTAGAGATTCATCGTGAGCGCGATGCTGGAATGGCGCATGGCAGCCTGCGCGGTCCGGGGAAGGACGCCCCTGGCGCTCAGGTGGGACCCGAAGGTGTGGCGGAGCGCGTGAACGTCCACGGTGTAGCCCCGATCGTCGCGCTTGGGGATTCCGGCGGCGCGGAGGTCGCGCTCGAGCACCCGGATAAGATCGGCCCGGACGCGGAGCAATGGGCGGCCCAGGGGAAGCCCTGCCGGGATCGGTGATCCCTCGCGGCGGGCCGCGGCCCGCTCGTCGGCGAGGGACTCTTCGAGCCAGCGCCGGAGTTCCGCGGCCAGGTCCGGGCGGAGGGGGATCTCGGCCCCGACGCGGGCCTTGTCGGCCTTGGCCGCCAGGACCGCGTACGGCGGGGCGTGGTCGAGCCGAAGGGCCCCGACGGTGAGGGAGGCGAGTTCGCCCTTGCGGAGGCCCGTCAGAATCAAGGTCCGGTAGATCAACTCGCGTTCGCGGCCCAATCGGTCAAGCCGGGCAAGGAACTCCGGGTGCTTGGCGAGAGCTTTCCGTCCCCTCGCGAATGCGACCTCCAGATTCTCGACCGAGAGCGGCGACCGGGTCCAGGTGGCGCGCCCCTTCCGGTCCTTCGGTGATCTCGGAACGACTTCACGCCCGTACTCGGCGATCGGTCGGCGGCGAGCGACAAAGAGAAGCCGCTCCAGCTCCGACTCCGTCAAGGCCCTTCGGTGCCTTCGTTGATCGCACTTCTCGTCGAGCACCGGCAATCTCACCAGCATGTGTGAAGGAATGCGATCGGTTCGCTGGGCCCAGTTCATGAAGGCCACCAGCGTCGCGCGATGGTGGTTGTGGGTTCGGGCCGACTTGCCCTCGGCGGCAAGCGCCCGAAGAACCTTGGACGCGGCGTCGAGCGTGAAATCGTCCAGACAGGCCGCCTCGCACCCGTCGATGAAGCGGGTCAGATGAAGTTCTTTCACCTGGAGATGACGCGGCGCTTGCCGCTCGTGGGCACACTGCTCGATGTACGCGCGCACATGCTCGGCGATCGGCGCTCGGCGGAGCTGGGCGTTCGGATCTTCGAGTCCCTCGGCGCAGCGCTCGACCTCCTTGATCATGCGGTCCAGGGCGCTGCGGGACGCCTGTTTGTCGACGTAGAGGGTCCGGATGACCCGCTTGCCTGTTCGCGGATGGGTGAACGCGCCCGTCCACCGCGCGGCGTCGGGTTGCTTCTTGTACAGGGTTCCTAAGCGTGCCCGACCCACTCAGCGATCTCCTTCACAACGCACGCCCCAGTAGACGCGGACACTGGCGCGAGGCAAGGTCCGCACCGAGATACTGGCAGGATCGGCCGCGACCTGAATCCGGGTCGGGGATTCGCCTTGCTCGGCACCTACCGGCGCACACGCACTCCGGTCTTCCTCTCAGCTCTGCATTCGGCGATGAACGCCTCCAGATCGCACGCCCGCCAGCGGGTCGATCCCCCAAGCTTGATGGGCCGAGGCAGGTCGCCGCTGGCGACGAGACGCCAGACGCACCGCACCGAGATGGCGAGCAGCGTCGCGACATCGACGGCGCGAAGCAACGCCGGAGGATGACCGCGGGCCACGGATGAGACATCGTCCTGGCACTCAGACGTGGTCGGATGGCGTGTGGACATGGCAGCTCCTATCGAAGAGGGTGTGCGGCGGCTCGGCGAACCCACCGTTAGCTCTGTCACTTTCATACCAGCGGCGGTCGTCGGAAATGATGGCCCCGAGATGGGGCATGAACCCTCGGGGTGATCGCCACATCGAGCCCGGACCGCTCGGCTCGTGCGGCCGTGGCCCGTTTGGGATCGACACGGAGCCATTGACGTTTGGCGTGAATGAGGTCATCCACCAGAGCGTTCCAAGGAACACGCAGATCGCAAGAGCGATGTCCCAAGGGTGAGTTCTGGGTATCAGCGCCACGACGAGACAGACACTCCAGATGAGCAACTTGACGACGAGTGAGCGAACAAGCAGCCTGAATATGGAGTGAACCGCTTCGTGAGCGGGGCGTCGGCTGGCGGTCTCAAGGTCGCATCCCAGCACGCTCCGAGTCTCGGGAGCGCAGCCGCACGCACAGCGCGACAGGATGAACCGGTATTCGTGCGACGCCATGCAAAGCTGAGTATGATCCATGCGCCTATTGGAGCACGCGCCGATCGGGATTCTCATCGGTACTGGAATGGCGTGCCAGCGAGAACCCGTACAAGTACACGCGAACGTGTTCGACGTGCGGACCAAGGCCCCCGTCACCACTCCGTCGACGGGTCCGGGGTTGCAATCGGAGATCGCGTCGCGTTCGCAATCCAGATGAGCAAGAAAACGGTGGGATAGGTGGGAGCGCTGGTGGGAGCGCTTTGTTTGCCTTGGGGGGCACTTCGTGGCACCGCCAGACCCGAGCCCGTCAGCCACGAGTTTGGCAAGCCGAAGACAAGCCCGGCGTAACTCCCGATTTCGTCGCGGCTTGGCACCGATCGACGCCAAATGGCCTGGGAGCGAAAAAGCGGGCGACGGGATTTGAACCCGCGACATTCAGCTTGGAAGGCTGACGCTCTACCACTGAGCTACACCCGCGTGATTGAATGATACCACACCGGGGAGGGCCGCGGATGCGGAGCGCCGCACGCCGGTGGGTGGCAGGCCCGCGGGTCGGCGGAGGCATGGTGCGGCGCGGGCCCTCGTGATCGCGGGTGGGCACGCTCGGAGTCTCTCACGCCACGAGTATCGCTGCGGTCTGCATGGCCATGGGCGGGCCTCTCAGTGGGGTCACTCGTCGAAGATTCCTGTCTCCATACCGCGCCTACCGACAGTCAGGCCTCCGGTTTGGCGTCCCGGGGAATCCCGGAAGGACCATGGTTCGCGGGACCGGGCCATCTTGAGACGGCCGGTCTGGGATTCCGGGGCGCGGTGGTCGCAGCGATTTCGTGTGACCGTCGCGGACGCGTGGCGGCGGGCGCGGATTGCGTGGGGCCGAGCGTTGTGTTCATGGGCGGCGGCGTGCTCGCCACGGAGGGAAAACCCACGAGGCTGTCCTATTGGGTGGGTGTTCCGTGCCGTTGAGGCGGGACGGGAGGCACGCATGTTTGATCGCTTCATGAAGCTCACGAGTTCGAGCGGCGAGCAGCGCTTGATCAACCCGGATCGGGTGAAGCGGATCTCGATGGCGGTCGACGACGCGGGCGAGCCGGTCATGGCGAGCTGCTTTGACGAGTCGGATCGCGTGCTGGTGCATGGGGATGACGAGGATTCACGGATCCTCATCCGGCGGATCGCGGCGTCACTGGACGCGGCGGCGACGAGCGCGGGCGTGACCGAGGCGGCGTGAGCGGTCAATCGCTTGTGTCCTGGTGGTTATCACCATCTCGGGCCGCACAGGCGGCGTTCTTTCACGTCCGAAAACCGGGGAGGGGCGTTGTTGCGGCCGCGCGATGAATGCGCAATCCGATGATGGATGGACGTTTGTGCGCGCTCGCACCCGGAGCCATTGATGACCTCGCACGCCTCGCACAGTTTTCACTCCGCCGCCGACGCCGCCGTGAACGCGGCGCGTGACAGCGCGAGGGCGAGGCCGGATTCGAGGCGCCCGAGCTCGACCCGGGTGTGCGCGCTGGCCGACAGGGCGATCTT
>JABWBC010000142.1 GCA_013360695.1 Phycisphaerales bacterium | reverse complement strand
CGGCCGCGGCGTGCCTTGTGGTGTTGGCGGGGCTGGCGCTGCGTGAGCCGAGCCGGGGAGCGCCGACACACGCGGAGCGGATGGCGGCGGCGCAGGCCAAGGGCGACCTGGTGCGGGCCAGTTGGGGGCCGTTCAACGCGCTCGATACCGGTGAGGCGCCCGAGATCACGGGCGTGACCGGCGAGGTCGCCTGGTCGGATTCCATGCAGACGGGCGTGATGCGGTTCAGCGGCCTGCCGGCGTGCAAAGAGGGCGAGCAGTACCAGCTCTGGATTGTGGATGCCGACAGGGGCATTTCACAGCGTGTGAGCGGCGCGATCTTTGGATGCGGCGGGGCGGGCGCGCTGGAAGTGCCGATCGAGCCGCAGCTGCCGATCACCAAGGCGGCGGCGTTCGCGGTGACGCTGGAGCGCGCGGGGGGCGTCGTGGTTTCGGACATGAAGCGCCGGGTTGTTCTTGCCGCCATCGCCCGATAAGAAAACCGGTGGGCATTTGCCCGAACGGTTGGACCGATCGCAATGGATCGGGCGAATTCCCGTTGAGAAGGGTGAGAAATGTCATTGACGCCCCGTCGGGTCGGGGTGTAGGCTCGCCGATTGTCAGGTGTCGGCCCCCCACGGGCCTCAAGTGTCCATTGCGCCAGGAGAGCAGGAATGTTGAAAAATGTGGTTCGTGGCCTCACCGTCGCGGCGGCGCTGCTGGCCGCCCCGGTCTTTGGCCAAGTCGCATCGCAGCCGGCGGGCGGAGTCGACGGCAACGCGGGCGACATCTTGGGTGAGCAGGAGAACGCGCCGCTGATCGTCTGCTTTGCCGAGGGCACGGACGAAAAGTACGTCGCTCAGGTTTCGGCCTACGTCGCGGCGTTCAACGAGCAGTTCGACATGCAGCGCTACCAGCTCGGCACGCGCTGGTCGGGCTCGCAGGGCACGCCCCGCGCGGTCACATGGAGCTTCGTGCCGGACGGGCTTTCGATCCCCGGCTCGGCGGGCGAGGCCACTTCGCCGAGCGACCTGTTCGCGAAGATGGACACCAAGTTCACCCGCGCCACATGGATCGGGCACGTCCAGTCCTGCTTCGATCGCTGGCAGGAAATCTCCGGCCTTTCGTTCACCCGCATCACCTTCGGCGGCAACGACTGGGATGACGGCGCTAGCTTCACATCTTCCGGCAACGCCTCTCGCGGCGACATCCGCATCGGCATGCACAACATCGACGGCGCCAACGGCATCCTCGCGTATGCCTTCTACCCCTCCAACGGCAACATGGTTCTCGACTCCGGCGACATCAACAACTTCGGTTCCACCACCAACGTCGCCCGCTTCTTCCGCAACACCTTCATGCACGAGCTCGGGCACGCCATCGGCTTTGATCACGTCTGCTCCAACAACAGCAACCAGCTGATGGAGCCCTTCCTCAGCACGTCGTTCGACGGCCCGCGCCACGACGAGTTCCGCGCCGTCCAGCGGCACTACGGCGACACCAGCGGCACCATCGGGACCGCCGCCACGGCGCGCAACCTCGGGAACCTGATCTCCGGCACGCCGATCAATGTGGGCACGCCGGTGCCCAATCCCGATTCGGGCACCAACGACACGCAGGTCACGATCTCATCGCTCGATGACGATGGCGAACTCGACTGGTACAAGTTCACCACCACGTCGCCCCTGACGTTCACGGCGACTCTGACGCCCTACGGCAAGACCTACGACGACAACAGCCAGGCCGCCAGCGGAAGCTGCAACACCGGCACGTCGACCAATTCGCTCACCATCCTGAACATGCGCATCGACGTCTACGCCGCTGATGGCACGACGCTGCTCGGCTCGGCGTCTTCCGCCGCCGCCGGCGCGGTCGAGACTCTCTCGGGTCTCAGCCTCGGCGTGGGAACGTTCTATGTGAAGATCTCCGCGGCCGCGGGCACCTCGCAGTCGCAGCTCTACCTGCTCACCCTCTCGGGCACCGGCTGCACGGCTCCGACGATCACCGGCCAGCCCTCCAACCTCACCCGGTGTGTGGGCACCTCGGCCACCTTCACGGTCACCGCGACCAACGCCACGGGCTATCAGTGGCGCAAGAACACGGTCAACATCGGCGGCGCGAACAGCAGCAGCTACACGATCGCCTCGGTCGTCGCGGGCGATGCCGCCAGCTATGACTGCGTCGTCTCCAATTCCTGCAGCAACGTGACAAGCAACGCGGCGACGCTCACCGTGAACTCCACGGCGAACATCACGGGTCAGCCTTCCAACCAGACCAAGTGCTCGGGCCAGTCGGCCAGTTTCAGCGTCACCGCCACCGGGGCAACCGGCTATCAGTGGCGTAAGAACACGATCAACATCGGCGGCGCGACCAGCAGCACCTACACCATCGCCTCCGTCACGACCGGCGACGTGGGCAGCTATGACTGCGTGGTCTCGAACTCCTGCGGCAACGTCACGAGCAATGCCGCCACGCTCGCCGTCGACGTCGGCCCGACCATCACCGTCGATCCGACCGGCGGGAGCGTCTGCCGCGGCGGCTCGATCATGCTGTCCGTCACCGCGACCGGCGCGTCCGGCTATCAGTGGCGTCAGAACGGATCGGACATCGGCGGCGCGACCAGCAGCAGCTACACCATCATCAACGCCCAGCTCGCCGACGCCGGCAACTATGACTGCGTCGTGACCAACGGGTGCGGGACCGACATGAGCGCCGCCGCTGCCGTGGTCGTGTGCGCCGCGGACTTCAACTGCGACGGCTTTGTCAACGGCGATGACTACGACGCCTTCGCCGAGCTCTTTGAGAGCGGCGACCTCGGCGCCGACATCAACGGCGACGGGTTCGTCAATGGCGATGACTACGACGCCTTCTCCGAGGCCTTCGACGCCGGCTGCTAAAGCCGACACGTCACACTCGCCCGGTCCGCATGGCCGAACGCGGCTGAGCTGAATCCGGGTGAGCGGAATGTGACGGACCTCTGACTCCCTCAAGCCCCCGTCGGGAATCCGGCGGGGGCTTTTCTTTGGCGGAGGTCGCGGGCTATAGTCGTGACGCTCTCCAGATGCGGCGGGATTCCGCCGATTGACATCCGAGGTCCGGGCGATTGGCGCAGTTGGCTAGCGCGCATGCATGACACGCATGAGGTCACTGGTTCGAGTCCAGTATCGCCCACGTTCACGATCAGGCGGGTTTCGGCCCGCCTGGTTTGTTTTTGGGAGCCATTGCCCCGTCGTGCTGCGGGTCCGCGTAGATTTCGGTCGTCGCAGGGCGGGTGCTCGTGGAGGCGGCCCGCGGTTGATCGGGCGATGATGCCGCCTCGATGCGCGATTTCCGGGCGGTCGTCCGCCGGACCAACGCGGACCGTTGCGTCGCGCCCCCGGTTCGCGTAGTGTGTCCCCACGCTTTTCAGACGGAGACGCACCGCATGGCCATCCAGCAGCTCAACGACGAACAAGTCCGCACATGGACCCGCGAGCAGAAGGACCGCTGGTGGCTGGAGAACGTCTTCCGCGGCAACATGCCGCAGCTCACGCTCCGCGCGGGCCTCATGGGCTTTATCCTCGGCGGGCTGCTTTCGGCCACCAACCTCTATGTGGGGGCCAAAACCGGCTGGACCCTCGGGGTCGGTCTCACGAGCGTCATCCTCGCCTTCGCCCTTTTCCGTGCCATGTCGCGATTCGGGATGCGCGACATGACCATCCTCGAGAACAACGCCACGCAGTCCGTCGCCACCGCCGCCGGCTACATGACGGGTCCGCTTATCTCGGGCATGGCGGCCTACATGTGGATCGAGAATCGGCCCATGCTGTGGTGGCAGATGCTCCTCTTCAATGTCGTCCTTTCGATCCTCGGCGTGCTCGTCGCGTTTCCCATGAAGCGCCGATTCATCAACGACGAACAGCAGCCGTTCCCCGAAGGGCGTGCCTGCGGCGTGGTGCTCGATACGTTGTACACCTCCGAGGCCGCGGTCGGCATGTTCAAGGCCAAGGCGCTGGCGATGGCGGCTGGGCTGGCGGGCTTCATCAGCTTCATCTCCGGCGAGAGCTACATGAAGCTTGTGCAGGAAAGGTGGCTGCGTCTTTCCAGTTCCTGGCACCTCCCGCACAACCTCGATGGCTGGTATTACAAGCTCGCGGAAAAGGGCGTGCTTCCGCTCCCGCGGATCGCCAACGTCGATCTGCGGCAGCTGGCCATCTCGCCCGCCCTCGACCTGGCCATGTTCGGCGCCGGCGGGCTCATGGGCATCCGGGCCGCCAGCAGCATGATGATCGGCATGGTGCTGAACTTCCTGTTCATCGTTCCGTGGATGATCAGCAAGGGAGAGATTCTGCCCAAGTCCGGGAGCGTCGCGGCCGGCGACGCGATCTTCGGGCGGGCCCACATCCTGAACACCTGGGCCCTGTGGTGGGGCATCGCGATCATGGTCACGGCGGCGATGGTCTCGCTCTTTGCCAAGCCGAAGGTTTTCGTCGAGGCGTTCGGCGCGCTGTTCGGCAAGAAGAAGGACCTCGGGCATGACGTCGTCGGGCACATCGAGGTTCCGCTGTGGATCTCCTGGATCGGCGTCCCCCTGGTCGGGGCCGCGGGCGTGTGGATGGCGCACGACTGGTTCGGCGTGTCGTGGGTGTTCGGCGCGACGGCGATCCCGATGATCATCGTGCTCACGCTGATCGCGGCCAGTTCGACCGGCCTGACCGGCATCACGCCCACCGGCTCGCTCTCCAAGATCCCGCAATTCATCTTCGGCGCGGCCGACCCCAAGCACCCGCCCACCAACCTCATGACCGGCGTCATGTGCGTCGAGGTCGCCAGCAACGCCAGCAACCTGCTCATGGACATCAAGCCCGGCTACATGCTTGGCGGCAAGCCGCGCCACCAGGCGATCGGCCACATCATCGGCATCCTCTCGGGCGCGATCGCCAGCACCATCCTCTTCTATCCCCTCTTCACCACGGGCTACGACCCCGCCAAGGCGGCGGAGGACGCCAAGCACATGCAGATGGTGATGGCCCCCGAGGGCGGGCAGTTCTCGTTCCCCTCGGCCGTGCAGTGGAAGGGGGTTTCTGACCTCGTCTCGTCGATCTTTGGCGGGGGCTCGGGCTCGTTGCTCACGCCGTCGATCGTCACTTCCATGATCATCGCCGCGATCGCGGGCCTGGTGCTGGAGGTCGTCCGCATCTTCACGAAAAACAAGTTCCCGATCAGCCCGCTGGCGATCGGTCTGGGCGTGCTGGTGCCGCCGGAGTCGACCCTTGCCATGTTCGCCGGCGCGATGTTCTTCTGGCTGACGCACAAGCTCTACCACGCCAAGCCGCAGTCCATGGGACACCGGCTTTGGGTGGGGGCCCACGAGCCGATCTGCGCCGGCACCATCGCGGGCGCGGCCCTGATCGGCATCGGCGACGTGCTTGTGAAGGTGTTCGTGCTGAAGTAGGCGCGCCGCCGCCACGCTGTGTAATCCGACCCGGGCGCGATCGCCATACGCCCAGGGCGCGTGTTCGATCGTCGCGCGAAGCGCCACGCCGCCATCGCGCTCCGTCTCTTCTACAATCCCCCGTGCCCCTCCTTTCCTGCACCAACATCCGCCACGCCTTCGGGCAGCGCATCGTCCTTGACGGCGTGTCGCTCACCATCGAGCCCGGCGAACGCATCGGCATCGTCGGGCGCAATGGGTGCGGCAAGACCACCCTCATGAAGATCCTCACCGGGCAGATTACGCCCGATTCGGGGAGCGTCTCGCTGCAACGCGGCTGCCGCGCGGGCTACCTGCACCAGGACCCGAACCTCGACCCGGCCGAGACCCTTCGGCAGTCCGCCGAGGGCGCGTTCGTTGAGCTGCACCGTCTGCACATGGAACTCGATCGGGTCTTTACGGCGATGGAAGAGGCGACCCGCGCGGGCGACGACGCCGCCATCGACAGGTTGATGAAGCGACAGGTGCAGCTCGAGCGTGCGATGGAGGCCGCGGGCGGGTACGCGATCGATCACAAGATCGAGGCGGTGCTGCACGGCCTGGGGTTCACCGACTCGCAGTTCTCGATCGGCGTCGCGTCCCTCTCGGGCGGGCAGAAGGGTCGCCTCGCGCTGGCCAAGCTGCTGCTCGAAGAGCCGGACATCCTGCTCTTGGACGAACCGACCAACCACCTCGATATCGACGGACGCCTTTGGCTCGAGGCGTTTCTCAGCGAGCAGTACCGCGGTGCGGTGGCGATGATCAGCCACGATCGGTACATGCTCGACAACGTCGTGACGAGGATCATCGAGGTCGAGCACGGGCGCTTGATTGAGTACCCGGGCAACTACGCCGACTTCCGCGAGATCAGGAGCGAGCGCCGTATGGCGCAGCTTCGCGCGTTCGAGAACCAGCAGGGCCGCTTCAAGAAGGAAGAGGCGTTCATCCGGCGTTACAAGGCCGGGCAGCGCGCCCGCCAGGCCAAGGGCCGCCAGAGCAAGCTCGATCGCGCCAAGGCGGAGTTCACGCTCGAGCGCCCGATGGAAATGTCGGTCTTCGCGCTCGAACTCCCCAAGGCCGAGCGCACCGGTGACGTCGTGATCTCCGCGCGCGGCCTGTCCAAGCAATACCAAGGCGAGGACGGCACGCCAAAGATCCTCTTCAAGGAACTGGACGTCTCCGTCGCGCGCGGCGAGCGATGGGGCATCATCGGACCCAACGGCGCGGGCAAGTCCACGCTCGTCAAGTGCCTCCTAAGTGAGCTCGACGCCGACGCCGGCGCGATCCGCATCGGCACCAACGTCAAGGTCGGCTACTACCGCCAGCTCCACGAGGGCGTCGACCGCGACAAGCCCGTGTACCGCTACCTGCAGGACGTGATCCTGAAGGAGTGCCCCGGCCTCTTGCTCAGCGAGCAGCAGGCCCGCAACCTCGCGGGCGCGTTCCTCTTCTCGGGGAGCGAGCAGGACCGCGAGATGGGAATGCTCTCGGGCGGAGAGCGCAGCCGTGCCGTGCTCGCGGGCCTCCTCGCCAGCGCGAAGAACCTCCTGGTGCTCGACGAACCGACCAACCACCTCGACATCCCGAGCGCCGAACGGCTCGAGGACGCGCTCGCCATGCCCGAAGAAGACGGCGATCTCGGCTACGAGGGCACGCTCCTGCTCATCAGCCACGATCGCGCCCTCATCGACGCGACCTGCGACCGACTGCTCGTGCTCGACGGCAAGGGCGGGTGCGAGGTCTTCCTTGGCAATTACAGCGAGTGGCACGAGAAGGCCACGATGCGCCAGCGCGAAGCCGCCCAGGCGGCCGCCGAGGAGAAATCGCGCCGCGAGGAATCCGAGCGTCGCAAGCGTCAGGCGGAGGAGAGCAAGCGGAAGGCCGCGAGCACCGCGCCGAGTGTCAACGCGCTGGCCAAGCTGAAGACCGAGCAGCTCGAATCCAAGATCGAACGGATCGAGACGCGGATCAAGGCGATCGACGTGGAGTTGGGCGACCCGGACGTGTGGCGCAACCAGTCCAAGGCGACTTCGCTGGGCGACGAGCGTCGAAAGCTCGCCGAGGAACTCGAGCCTCTCGAGTTTGAGTGGGCCCGCCGCGCTGAGATGATGTAGCGCGGCAGGGAATCAGCAAGGCAGCCAAACAGGGATGCAGCGAAACAGCGAGACAGGGAAGGAAGAGCGGTGGTGGAGCAGTCGAACGGCATGGCGGCGAAGTGGTCAGGGCTTGCGAGCCCCGAGCGAACGCGAGGGGACACTCTGACTCCGTGACTCCGTGACTCCGTGACTCCGTGACTCCGTGACTCCGTGACTCCGTAGCTCCGTAACTCCCTGACTTGTCTGCTTCTCCTACGCTTGCCCAAAGGACACCCCATGAATCTCCGCGCCAGCCTTGCCGTAGTCACCTTTCTGGCCTCCGTACTGGCGTTCACGCTCGCCGCGGTTTCCGCATGTTCCAGGAGTGAACCCGCGCCTGCGGTCAGCAACGCCCCGGTCGAGACCTACGCCTCCCGCGGCAAGATCGTCGCCCTCCCCGACCCTAAGGGCGCCCTCCTCCAGATCCATCACGAAGAGATCCCAACCTTCAAGGCCAAAGACGGCCGGGTTGTCGGCATGAAACAGATGATCATGCCGTTCCCGCTCGCCTCCGCCGCCGTTCTGGGCGACCTGAAGCCCGGCGACGCCGTCGAGTTCACCTTCACGGTCGATTGGTCGCGCACCCCGCCGCAGGAAATCACCATCATCAAACGTCTGGCCGATGCATCGACGCTGCAGATCAGCGAAGAGCGCCAGTAGTTTGCGCGCCGCATCACCCGGCGCATGGAGGCCGGCGCGTCGAATCCACGCCTTGCCGCCCTGTTCGGCGCACTCCAGCACGACCGGCCGCCATGTGCGCAATGACCCCGTGGCCCCCGCGGACCCCCGCCCTGGCTACGCGAGGTCCTTGCGGCGCAGCGCCACCAGCGTCTGGTCATCGTCGCGCGTGCGTGCCCGCGTGAATTCGAACAGCGCGCGGTGGACCGACTCCACCACGCAGTCCGGCATTCCGGTGCATCTCTCAAGCGCCGCGTCCAGCCCCTGCACGCCGAACATCGCTTTGCGCGAAGGGTCAAACGCCTCGCTGATGCCGTCGGTATAGAGCACCATCGTGTCGCGTGCGTCCAGCGTCACCACGCCGTCCTCGCGCTCCGCGCCGGCGTCGACACCCAGTGGAAAACTCGCCGCGCCGTCGAGCTCGTGGACGCTCCCGTCGCGCCCGCGCTTGATCCTGGGCGGCGGGTGTCCCGCGTTGGAGTACGACACCGCGCCCGTGATCGGGTCGTAGATCCCGAGAAACGCCGTCACGAACATCCCCTCCAGCTCCGCCCCGGACAGCTGCTCGTCGACAAATCGCAGCACCTCGGCCGGGCTTTTCACGCTCGGCGGCGTGCAGTGCAGGATCGCGCGGAACATCGCCATGACCGTGGCCGCCCCCGCGCCGTGCCCGGACGCGTCCGCGATCACAAAGCCGTATCGCCCGTCGGCGAGCGGCTGGACGTCGTAGTAGTCCCCGCCCGCCACGTCGCTCGTCAGATAGCTCGTGGCGATCTCGAGCCCGGGCACCACCGGCGTGCGCCGCGGGAGCAGCGCCTGCTGCACCCGCGCCACGTCCTCGAACTGGGCCGTCAGCTGCTTGTTCAGCTCGCGGTACTCCTCGACGAACAAAAGGTGCGAGTTGGCCATCGCCATGAAGTTCGCGGTGAGCAGCCCGCTCCGCACGTTCTCGACCGCGAAGCCGTCGCGCACGCGCGAGAGCCCGATCACCCACTCGGTCACCACCTCACCCGCGAATACCGGGAGCGCCATCGCCGTCACGCAGTTGGGCGACATCTCCTTCAGCACCGGGTCACGCGACAGATCCAGCTCGAACGCCATCCGCGGCTCGTCGCCCTCGATCATCGCCGCGATCACGCCGCCCTCGTGAATCAGCGCTTCGTCGTTCCACTCGGGCCCCGGGTTCCGCGCCGGCAGCGGGAGGTCGTTCTCCGCGTGACCGCGAGCGACGTGATAGATGATGCGGAACCGCCCGGGCCCCGACGAATCCGGCACCACTCCGAGCATGCAATCGACCGGGCGCACCTTCCAGTAGTGGCGCATGAACGACGAGAACGCCTCCTGCGCCGTGCGCGCGCTGGTCAGCCCGCGCAAAAGCGTCGTGAGCGCTGCCAGCGTCGGATCATCGCGATAGCTCTCGATCTTCATGCTCATCAACCCCGCGCTCGCCCGTCCCTGCACCGCCGCGCCCCGGCGTCACGCCCGGCACGCCGCC
>JABWBC010000141.1 GCA_013360695.1 Phycisphaerales bacterium | reverse complement strand
ACCCCGCGGCCTGGCCGCCGAGCCCTGCGAGTGCCCGCGCTGCGGCTACGACCTCTCGGGCGCGGCCGCCGCGTGGAACCACGCCGATTCAATCTCGTGCCCCATGCGCGGCACCTGCAGCGAGTGCGGGCTTGAGTTCGCGTGGGGGGACCTTCTTAGTCCCGTCTTCCGACCGCCCGCATGGTCGTTCGAGCACGCGGAAATGCGGCGCGTGTCGCGCCTCATACTCACGATGTTCCGCTCGCTCACGCCCGGAAGGGTTTTCGCCGAGATTCGCCTCGAAATCCCCGTTCGCGCCGGGAGACTCGTCGCGCTCACGCTCGCGTCGCTCGTCGCGTGGCAGTTGCTGGCGTCGGTCGCCCAGGTACTGGCGCTCTTTGATGAGTACATCATCATCCTCGACGCCGCCATGCGCGGGCGGGTCGGCTGGAGCGGCGTGAGATACGAGGTCTTGTCGTCGCTGCTGCCGTACGCGATGGCTGGCGGGCAATCCTGGAGCAGCATCTGGGTCGCCACGCCATGGACATTGTTGTGCGTGCTCTGGCTGCTGCTCACGCCGCTGACCTTCGTGCTGCTCGGGCAGACGCTGCGCCGCTACCGGGTTCGGCGGGTGCATCTTCTACGGGGCGTGGCGTACGGCGTCGCGCCGATGTGGATGCTCCTCTCGCTCACGCTGGTCGTGCCCCTGGGGTGCGCCGCGTGGGAACATCTTGCGGGAGGCTACTCGATCTGGGATTGGCGGCAGGTTCGCTGGTTGGTCGAGGTCATGCCGCTGGCGCTGGTCGGAGTGTGGCAGCTCAACTATGTCCGGCGGTTCGTTGGGGGCTATCTGCGATTGCCCAACGAGATCGGCGTGGCGCTGGTGATGATGACGCTTTCGTTTCTGGCAGCGGCGACGCTGGTGTGGTTGTCGCCGCTGGGCTCGCTGCTGGGGCGGCGGGTGGGCGTGGTCTTCTTCGGCGCGCCGTTCTGAAACCGGAAGGGCGCGTGGCGGTTCAAGGGGTGCAAGTCCCCGGCAAGTCTGGTTTGAAATGACCCGTGTCGCCCGGCCCATCACGCCCGCCTGCCCCTTCTGCCGCTACGACCTCTCCGGCGCTGAGGCGGCCCTGCGCGCACCGTCGCGCGATGCGCCACCGCGCGATCCATCGCTTGAGCCGCTCGCCATTCCTTCAACTGATCCGTCGCGCGCAGACCAGGCATCCGTATTACCCCGACCTTCCGGGCGCGGGCGATGCAGCGAATGCGGCCAGGAGTTTGACTGGACCGACGCCTACCGCACCCGCAACAACTACTTCGACGACCTGCCCCGCGCCGACCTCTGGAGCGGTTTCGGGCGCTCGCTCCTCGTCGCGCTCTTCCCCTGGACATCGAGCAAGGTCGAGAGCGCGGCGCGGTTTCGATTGCGCCGAACGTGGCTCGTCACCGCGGTCGCCTGCGCGGCGTGGCACGCGCTGGCCGCGGCGTGGGTCATGCTCATGCAGAGCGGCTGGCTCTCGCCGTGGGGCGTTCCCTTCGATCGCCCGCTCCGGCTCATCTTCGCCGTGCCCTGGAGCGCGGAGTGGGGTCGCATCATCTCGGGCGCGAAGAACGGCCCGTTGACCATCACGACAATGGGCGCCAGCGGCATGCTCGACCCCCTCGCGATGGTGAGCGTGTGCTGGCTTGTTGGTGTCGTGCTTCTTGGCGTGGTGATTGCCGGACGACCAAAGCCCAACTGCGGCCTGCTCTGGGCGCGGGCGATGGTGCGGAGCATCCCCGCGATCGGGCTGCTAACGCTCGTGATGTGCGCCGAATGGGTCATCGTCAGCACCATCGAAAGCCGAGTGTCGCCGAGCACGGCACCGACCCAGGGCCCGCCGAGCATCGGGGAAATCGCCGCCTCGCTCCTGCTCCTTGCGCTACCCGTGCTGGTTTTGTTCATAACGTGGACACGCCATGTGCGCGACACCGGCCTGTTCAATCGCACATGGCCGATCGTGGCCGCGATGATCCTGGTTCCGATCGTCGGCGCGATCGTGGTGCTGGCCGCGCAGGGCGCGTGGAGCGCCTGAATCCCCCTCGCCCCTCCGTTGAATCCCGCCGATTCACGGGGAGCGCCGCAAATCCGGCATTTCAGCGTGCCGCACGACTACGATCGGTTCCTATGTCGACCGCCACCGATGCCGTCATGTCGCTGCTGAAGTCCCACGACCCCGCGATCGCGGACTTGATCGCCAAGGAATCCGACCGTCAGGACACAACGCTCGAGTTGATCGCCAGCGAGAATCACGTCTCGCCCGCGGTGATGCACGCGATGGGGACGTGCCTGACGAACAAGTACGCCGAGGGATACCCGCCCAACCTGCCCTGGGGCGGGCGCTACTACGGCGGGTGCATCTTCCACGATCAGATCGAGACCATCGCGCGGGAGCGGGCCAAGCAGATGTTCGGCTGCAAGTTCGCCAATGTGCAGCCCCACTCCGGCGCGCAGGCCAACCAGGCCGTCATGCACGCCGTCATGGAGCCCGGCGACACCTTCGCCTCGCTGGTACTCAAGGACGGCGGGCACCTGTCGCACGGCATGAAGCTCAACTTCTCCGGCAAGTTCTTCAAGCCCGTCCACTACCCGCTCCACTACAGCAAGGACCACCCCGAGTTCGAGCGGATCGATTACGACGCCGTCAAGGCCGTCTGCCGCGAGCACAAGCCAAAGCTCCTGATGTGCGGCTATTCGGCCTACCCGCGCACGATCGACTTCAAGAAGTTCCGCGAGGCGGCGGACGAATGCGGCGCGCTCCTCATGGCCGACGTCTCGCACATCGCCGGCCTGATCGTCGGCGGCGCCCACCCCTCGCCGTTCCCATACGCCCACATCACCACGACCACCACCCACAAAACCCTCCGCGGCCCGCGCGGTGGGCTCATCCTCTGCAACGACGAAGAGCTCGCCAAGAAGATCGACAAGGCCGTCTTCCCCGGAAGCCAGGGCGGACCGCTCATGCACGTCATCGCCGCCAAGGCCGTCGCGTTCGGCGAGTGCCTTCGCCCCGAGTTCAAGACCTACGCGGCCCAGGTCGTGAAGAACGCCGCGGCGCTTGCGGCCGAACTCACCAAGCTCAAGTACCGCATCACCAGCGGCGGGACCGACAACCACCTCATGCTCGTCGACCTGCGCGGGCGCTCCGACGCGCTCACCGGCTCCGACGCCGAACGATGGCTCGAAAACGCCGGCATGGTCTGCAACAAGAACGGCATCCCCGAGGATCCGCGGCCTCCGAAACTCACCAGCGGGCTTCGCCTGGGCACGCCGGCGGTCACGACGCGCGGCCTGCGCGAACCCCACATGGCCAAG
The DNA here is from genome assembly GCA_013360695.1 of Phycisphaerales bacterium. GTDB lineage: Bacteria > Planctomycetota > Phycisphaerae > Phycisphaerales > UBA1924 > JABWBC01. The sequence continues at coordinate 6,414 of JABWBC010000141.1, read as the reverse complement.
GTCGCCTCGTGGATCGACCGTGTCCTCTCCGCCGGCCTGGCGGGCGAGACCGAACTGGCCAAGGTGACCGCGACCGTCCGCGAAGAAATCCGCGCGATCTGCCGAGAGTTTCCGCTGACGCATTGAGGAAGAGAGCCGGAGCCGCACACCTGGGGCGGGTCTCTTATCCTTCGTTCTTTGCCGCCGCGGCCGCCGCAGCGCGGGCCTTCTGGCGTGCGGCCGAACCCAGCCCCTCACGCATCAACCGCCCGACCTTGAACTTCACCGTCTTCCGCGCCGGAACCTCCACGCGCTCCAGCGTCTTGGGGTTCTGCGCCACCCGCGGCTTGCGCTGCTTCACCTCGAACACGCCGAAATCGCGCAGCTCAAGGCGGTTGCCTCGCTGCAATTCGACGATGATCTGCTCGAGCATTTCCTGGACGGCGTTCTTCACGTCCAGGCGCTTGAGCTTGGTGCGGGTGGTGATGCGGTCGATCAGGTCTTTCTTGGTGACGGTCGCCATGGCAGCCTCAGCGCCCTCGCTCGGGCGCGATCCAAGTCGTGTTGTGGTTCCGAAAGCCGACGCGGAACGCGGCGACGCGATCGATTGCAACGCGGGCCGCCCTGGAATCCTCCGATCGGATCCGTCCGAAACACCCTCAAGGGGCGGGCCTCCTGGCCGCGCCCATCGCCTGCGAGAAACCCCGCTTTCGGGCCCCCACGAGTCGGGAACCGTCGAGCGACAGGCCGGAGTATCGCATATTCCCGGTCCCGGGTCAACGAGGGATTCTCCGGTTAGCGCCTGTGGAATCAGTGTTTAGAACCGGAGGGAGGCGCCCACGAAGAGGCCCGCCATGGCGCCGTCGAACTCGTATTGCCCCGCGCCGTCGCCGTCCTGCAGGCGCACCAGGAGCTGGCGATAGCCGATCTGCACGCCGAAGTTCTCGAAGGGTCGGTAGGTTCCGCCCACCGCGATGTCCCACGAGAACGATTCCTTGCTGCCCGTGGGCAGATAGCCGAAGTCGGTGCGAACATCGAGTGTGAAGGCCTCGTGGAACTCCAGTTCGAGGCGTGCGCCGGCGACGGGCTCGATCCATGTGCCGTCGCCGGAATCGGAAGCGGTCGCCGAGGACACCTTTTGCTCGACGTCATAGAAGCGCCCGCCGAGGAGGCCCTGGACCGAATACGCGAACTTGCGTTTGCCGTCCTCGCGGAACGAGAGCGTCTCGCCGAAGAACTGGTACGAGGCCGCGAGCTGGATCGAGGTGAACTCGAAGTCCGAGGAGAGCGAATCGCCGGCGCTGAACGAGACATCGCCCAGCGTGCCGCCCGAGGACTGCGTCGCGTTGCGATCCGAGATCTCAAAGTGCATCCCCGACGCCTCGACCCCCCATTTCCCGGCGCGGAACCGGGCCTCGATCTGCGGGCTGAAGCGCGGCGAGTCGAGGTTGAGGTCTTCGAAGCGCTGGCGAGAGGAAGAACCCGGGAGGCGTCCTTTTCCGCCCGGCGCGACGTACCACGCCGAGGGCTCGATCTCCAGCGTGTAGGTCGGAAACGCCGTGTCACCGATCTGGGGCGAGGCGGGTGTCGTGTTCCCGCCCGCGGCCGGCGCGGCGGACTCGGCCTTGGCCGCGCCCGACTGCGCGAGCCCGATCGCCGGAAGCGTTGTCAAGAGGGCGGCGAGCGTGAGTCGAACCTTCGCGCGATCGGCGTGCATGAACTCCTCCTGTCTGGACGACAAATCTCCGGCCGCGAATCATGATCGAACCTCGCTCGCGGCCGCCCGGAGAATAGCCGATGATGAAGGAGCGCGAGCGAGCAACGCCCCCAGAGCCCATCCATGCCCGACACGCCATCCAGCTCCACCATCGAGATCGCGCCGGGGGTGCGCGTTCATGAGAGCATGCTCGAGTTCTCCTTCACGACAAGCTCCGGCCCGGGCGGGCAGAACGTCAATAAGCGCGCCACCCGCGCGGAACTTCGCGTCAGGCTCGCCGACCTCCCCATCCACCCCGCCGCCCGCCACCGTCTCGCCGACGCCGCCGGCTGGCGCGTCACGCCCGAGGGCGTGCTCATCCTCGACAGCGGCGAGCACCGCTCGCAGCTTCAGAACAAGAGCGAGTGTCTCGACCGACTCCGCGAACTGGTCACCCGCGCGATCGTCGTGCCCAAGGTCCGCAAGAAAACCAAGCCGAGCCGGGGCTCCAAGGAACGACGCCTCGCGGGCAAGAAAGCCCGCTCGGAGATCAAGGGCAATCGCCGCTCGCGCCCGGAAGACTAATCCTCGTTCGGCCCGCTCCCCTTGCGGAACTTCTTCCAATCAACGCCGAGCTTCCGCATCCGCGAGCGGAGCGTGTTCGGGTTGATCGCCAGCAGCCTCGCGGCGCCGAACGGCCCTTCGACCCGCCCAAGGCTCGCCTCCAGCGCCCGTTCGATGTGCCTCCGTTGCGCCCCGTCCAGCGTCTCGCCGTCGATGGATGACGGTTGCGACGATGCAACGCTGGACGCCGCGCCCCGCGCTGGCGCCGGGATTGTCTCTTCGGGCTCATCCTCCACCCAGCGCTCCTGCGGATACGGCGCCATCCCCGCGCCGCGCGCCGGCCCAAATCGCTCGTGCCCAACTCGTTCGTGTCCCGATTTCCCCGGCTTTGATCGGTCCGGGTGCTCGACCTTCGCCCCATCCTCGCGCGGGTTCAGGCCCAGCGCCGCCGCCACCATCAGCGAGCGACCGTCGCCCAGGATCATCGCGCGATCGATCACCGCGCCCAGTTCGCGGATGTTGCCGGGCCACGGGTATCGCTCGAGCATCTCGCGCGTCAACGCGTCGAGCTCGGGCTCCGTGAGCCCGAACCGCACCGCCGCCTTGTGGATGAAGTGCCGCGCGAGCATGGCAATATCCCCCACGCGTTCGCGCAGCGGCGGAAGGCGGATCGGGAACGTCGCGATGCGGTACCACAGGTCCTCGCGGAACGCCCGCTGATCGACCATCGCGGGCAGATCGCGGTGCGTCGCCGCGATGATGCGGACATCGACGTTGACCGGCTCCCCGCCGCCCACGCGCGTCAGCGACCCGTCCTGAAGGATGCGCAACAGGCGGACCTGCGCCTCCAGCGGCAGTTCGCCGATCTCGTCGAGCAGGAGCGTCCCGCCGCTGGCCCGCTCAAACCAGCCCCGCCGCCGGTCTGTCGCGCCCGTGAAGCTGCCGCGCTCGTGCCCGAAAAGCTCGGAGTCCATGAGGTCGGCGGGGATCGCGCCGCAGTTCACGCGGACGAACGGGGCGCCGGCACGCTTCGACCGCACATGCACCGCCCGCGCGATCACTTCCTTGCCCGTGCCCGTCTCCCCCAGGAGCAGCACCGGCACGTCCTGGCGTGACACCATCTCAACCCGCGCCATGACGTGCGCTAGGCCCGACGAGGCGCCGACGATCATGTCCGCCTCCCCGCGACGCACGCGGGCTGTCGAACTCTCTTCGTTCGTGCCGCCCGCCGCGCCGGGCACGTCGCGCCGTCCCACGCACGCCAACGCCTCGGCCAGTATCGGACCGGCTTCCTCCGCGACTTGCGGGTCGCCGAACTCGACAACACCGATCTTCGTCGTTGTGCCGAGCGGCCAGCGAACCACCAGTGCATCGCGCTCGCCGATCACCTCTCGAACCGCGCGTGGGACCTTGCTTCCGCGCGTGTGTCGCCAGCCTTGCGCGCCCAGCCAAGCACTCGCCGTGCCGTTCTTGTCCTCAACTCCGAGTCGCGTTTCACCCAGCTCCGACAGCACACGCGTCAGCGTGCCGACGGCCTCCTCGGGGTCGCGACTCTGGGCGATGGCCTTCCAGATTTCGACCTCTAATCCGGCCGGGCGCATGCCCGATCATCGTAGAAATTCCGCTTTGTGTCAAGAAAAACAGCTATTAGAAACAGAAAAACCACTTCCATGTCATCCAATTCGCCCTTCCGGGCGCCCCAAAGCCGTTCCCTGCCGTGGCACGATGGTTGCAAAGAGAGCATCGGGACGACACACAGTTCGGTTCACTCCTCCCGCCGGCCGTTGCTCCACGAGCCGGCGGATCTCTTTTTGTGGGGGCCTGGTCTGCCCGCTCGGAGGGATCGGCGTGAGCAACTGTCCGTCTTGTGATGTGTGCGTGGTGGGCGGCGGGTACAGCGGCACGATGGTGTGCGCGAACCTGATCCGCCTTGGATATTGCGGCACGATCGTGCTGGTCGAGCGCGGCCCGCGCGTGGCGCGCGGCGTGGCGTACGACCCGCCGAACGAGCGACTGCTCCTGAACGTGCCGGTCGCCAACATGGGCGCCTGGGCGGACGATCCCTCGGAGTTTCATCGCTGGCTGATCGGGCGCGGGCGAGAGGTTGCGCCGGGCGCGTTCGTGTCGCGCGCGTGGTACGGCGAGTATCTCGAGCAGAAGCTGACAGAGGCCGTCGAGTCGTCGCGCGGGCGGCTCTCGATCGTGCGCGGCGAGGCTGTGGCGTACTCGCGCGAGAGCGATCTGCATCGCGTCGCGCTGAAGGACGGACGCGAGATCACGTCGCGCCGGTTGGTGCTGGCGCTCGGGAATCTGAGGCCCGGGCCACTCTCGGGCGTGGAGATTCCGGGCGGCACAGCATGGTGGCACGCCGATCCGTGGTCGGGGGCGGCGCACCGGGCCTGCGCGAATGGCGAGCGCGTGATGGTGATCGGCACGGGGCTGACGATGGTCGACGTGTGCGTGTCGCTGACGAGCGCCGGGGCGCGTCCGAGGATCACGGTGCTCTCGCGGAACGGGCTCTTGCCGTGCGTTCACGCGACGCCGGGGTTCAAGGCTGTGTCGGCAACGCCTCCCGAACTTGGCTGGCCGCTGCGGCGGATCGTCCGCCACGTGCGGCGTGAAGCGCGGCGCGTGATGCGCGAGGGGGGCGACTGGCGGGCGGCGGTCGATTGCCTGCGCCCGATGACGCGTGCGATCTGGGCGGGCTTGAGCGCCAAGGACCGCGAGCGGTTCGTCCGTCTGGTGCGCACGCCCTGGGACGTGCATCGGCACCGCGTGCCGGCGGAGGTCATCGCGAAGCTGGTGGAGCTGCAGCAACGCAAGAGCCTGCGGATCGTCGCGGGGCGCGTGCGGCGTGCCGAAGACCTTGGCGCGTCGGCCCGCGTGACGTGGCTCGATCGCGCGACGGGGCGCGAGGAAAGCGCGGAATTCGATCGCGTGATCAACTGCACGGGCGCGCGGACCTCGATCGACGCGTCGCCCTTGCTTGGCGCGATGGCGGCGGCGGGCATCGTCCGGAGCGAGGAGATCGGCCTGGGCGTGCAGACCGACGCGTGGGCCCGCGCGATCGGGCGTGACGGAACCGTGAGCGACGGCGTGTGGGTGGTCGGACCCTTGCGGCGCGGCACGTTGTGGGAGTCGACGGCGGTGCCTGACCTGCGCGAGCAGGCCTTGGACGCGGCGCGCGAAGTGATCGGCGACGGTGAGGAGTGGGGGCTTGGCGATCCAACGGCGCGGCGCAACGCGGGCTCAATGAAAAACGCCGCCCGCTTTCTTGCGGACGGCGCTTGAGTCTCTGAACAACGATTTGCTTACTGGTTCTTGGGGGGCTCGGCGGGTTCGGCGGCGGGCTCGGTGGGCGGTTCGGCGCTTGGTTCGGCGCTCGGGTCGGCGTTGGGGTCGTCGCCCGCGGGACGACGCCCGGACGTCTTGGCGAACGGGATCAGGGGCTCGCCCGCGGGCGTCGGGCGGGTCGCCAGGGCGGCCTTGAGCCACGCGCGGCGCTGCTCGATGGTGAGGTCCTTGCCCAGTGTGACGAACAGCTCGGCCTGGGCCTTGGCGTCCGACGGCGCCTTCTTGCACGCGTCGGCAAGCTTGCTCACGAGCGCTGAATCCAGGCCGGCGTTGGGCAGCACCTCCGCGGCCTTGGCGACGGCCAGGGCGCGGGCGCGCTTGACCGCGAGCGTCGCTTCCAGGGCCTTGTTGTTGTAGGTGTAGCGTGCCATCCAGTTGGAGTTCACGCGGCGCTCACCCTCGCCGCGGCTGGCCTCGCGGATCGCGGCGCGGTACTCGTTGACGAGCTTGTCGGCCATGGCGGCCTGCAGGTCGGTGAGCACCTGGCGGCGGGCCATGTCAGAGATCAGGTCGCCGAAGGGGTTGACGGGGTCGGTGAGAGAGCGGGCGATCTTGAAGGCCTGGCCCTGAGACTCCTTGGTGGAGAACTCCAGTGTGTCGATCACGCCGCCCTCGAGCTGCTCGACCACGTCGAGGTTGTCGACCGCGACGGTCTCCATGCGGTGGTCGCGCTTGGCGAGGTACTCGTCGACCGCGGGGCGGTGCTCGGCCTTGATAAACGGGTTGTGGACCTCGGCAAGCGACACGCGCTGCGGTGTGTCGTTGAGGGGGGGGTATGTGCCGTCCGGGCCTTTCTCGGCGAGCGGCTTGTAGTCGACCTT
>JABWBC010000016.1 GCA_013360695.1 Phycisphaerales bacterium | reverse complement strand
GTCCACGGACACACGCAACGGACGCTACACCAACCACGATCTGGGCGCAACCTCACAAGCGCCGTACTGCGCTAGATTTGGGGTGAAGACGCTCTAGGCCCAGCGCTCGTGCGAAACCGCCTCACCAAGCCCCACCCAATGAACGCCGCCGGAATCGGCCAGAGCGGCACACGCACATACCAAAGCCCGCCCGACCACTCCACCCGCGGCAGCATCACCCGCCACCATTCCAAGTCGCTCGTCACGCCGTCACCCACGAAATCGCTCGACCACGGGCTCATCTCGTGATAGACAAACGCGCCTCGCTCGACCTCCGCGGAAGACCACGGAAAGCGCCTGAATTTCGGCGACCAATTCCACCCCTGGGCACACATCACGATGATCACGCACGTCATCGCCACGCCCACCCCGATCGACCACGCGCCGTGCCTCCGCGCCGTCCGTGCCTCGCGTGACAGGGCCGGGGTTGGCGCGTTCTCCTCGCCGCACTCCGGGCATCGAACCATTCCGTCGCTCGCCGCAAGTCCGCTCAGTTCATACCCGCACCGCGCGCAGCATCCCTCGATCGCACGATTCCTCCACACGCCCCTCCCACCCAGCGCGCCGATCAAGAAGAACACCATCCACACCGGCACGCGAACAAGCCCCTCCCAGCGATCGCCGTCCCATCGCGGAAGCACCCAGTCCATGGCTTTGCGGTCGGTGGCAAAAGCTCGAAAGGTGTCGTGGCCGGGCGTCGCCCACCTGACGTCCAATAGGCCGCGTTCCATCACCACACGCTCTCGGCTCAACCAGGTCCCCCGCAGTGCGCCCGTCGAACTCAGAACCACCACCAGCCCGACCAACCCAATCCACACCGCGGCCCACGCAAGCCGCCGCCGCGTTCGCTTCACGCTCTGGCTCGCCATCGTTCGCGCCACGCCGGCCTCCCGTCACTTCAGTCTACCTATCCCATTCGACCGATCGCTTCCCCCCTGGAACTCCCTCCCGACTTCCTCATCTCCCCACTCTTCCCCCGCTCTGCTCTCATCTCCTACGCGACCTCTGCATTCAACCTCATCTCTCCCCAACCCACTCCTTCTACTCCGCGTCCTTCCTCCCCCTCTGATTCCTCTGAGTTCCGTGCTTTCTTCACGACTCACCACTCACGATTCACGCCCCCCCCCCCCAGTTAGTACCCGCTTATCACCGCCTTGGTGCGCACCAATGTGTCCGTCTTTTTCGCCTCTTCCCGGATTTCTCAAAAAAATCTTCGCGCGAGCCATCCCCTCGCGCAACCACCTCCACGGCCTTGGTTTCCCGCATTCCCTAATGCCCAGTGCCAAGTGCCTAGTGCCTGCTTACAACCACTTCCGTGCGCACCAATGTGTCCGTCCGCCCCCTGGGTAGGAGGACTCCATGCGACACCCGCCCCATCCACTCCGCGTTCCGCTGCGTTTCCCGCTCTTGGTCCACCTTGAGCCCTTCGAGTGCCCCTCTCCTCTTCGCTCTCCGCGTTCAAGATCTTCGCTTCCCTATTCCCGACTCCCCGTTCTCCCCTCTCCGCGTTCCTCTGCACTCCTCTGATTCCTCTGAGTTCTGTCTTCTCCTCGTTTGCCCAAATCCACGCCCGTTGCCCGCACCATCAACCCGAGGTAGCGTAAACCCATGCTGATCTCCGCCATCCCGGTCGTCGCCTCCGCGCTCATCGCACAGCCCGCGCTCGATGTCTCGCGCGATCAGCCCCCCCGTGTGCGCGTGCAGCTCCACGCCCAGTCGATCCTCGAATCGCCCCCCGAAGGCCTCTGGTCCGTCGCCACCGACTGGTCCGACGGCTGGCCCAGCGCCTGGCATCACGCCGCGCCCGACAACGTCCGACAGGAAAACGGCTGGACCATCCTCACCGGGCACCTTGATCTGGCCAACGGCCGCCTCGAACTGCGCGACGCCTATCGCGTCGAGGGCGATCTGCTCGTCGGGCGCCGACGTTTCGAGTGGAAGAGCAAAGAACCCCTGCCGCGCTGCACGCTCAGCGTTCGCTTCATCGCGCCGGACGCCACCAGCGCCCGCGGCGCTCGCCCGTTCCTCCCCGGAATCTCGTTCTATGGCAATCCGTCCGGCGCCAAGACCAGCGGCGTGACTCTCGCCGATCCCGCCAGCCGCGCCAGGGCCGCCGTCGTTGTCAACACGGGAACACCCGGCGAGCGCTCCTATCACGAAGAGCATCGCTTCTCGATGCCCTTCGCCAGCGTCGAGTGGAAGGGGGCGGGTGCGGCGTTGCACACCACGCCCTCGCTGGTCCCCAGCGCCGCCAAACGCGACCAGTGGTGGTCGCTGGGCGTCTCGCCCCTGGAAACCGGGTACGAGCTGGCGGCCTACTCCGGCCCCTGCGCGTCCAACGGCGTGAACGCCGTCGTAAAGGCTCGCCAGGGCGAGTTCATGGCGTATGACAACACGTGGATGAACCTCCGCCCGGGCGCGGTCGTCGAAAAGGACTTCACCCTCCAGGTCTACCCCGTCGCCGAAGTCGGGAGCGGCTTCCGAACGCCCCTTCGCATGTGCATCGAACGCGCCCAGCCCTTCTCCACCGACGGCCTCCCCCCCGCCGCGCGGATCATCGAGCAAAAGCTCGCGTTCGCACGCTCGCGCTGGCGCGAGCGCGACATCGACAGCGGCTTTGAGATGTACCCCGACTATGTGCAGGGCACGCACTATGTCATGGGCTGGTGCGGCCAGGCCGAAACCGTGCCGTACTACCTCCTCGCCGCGGGCGACCAGGCTTCATGGCCGAACTGGCGGCGCGACGCCTCCCGCGCCCTTGATCTCCTGGTCACCGCACCCTTCAACGAGAACGGCTTCCTGCAGCGCTACACCGCCGAGAACGGGCAATGGACGGAGCAGGATTTCGTCTCGCAGGGCCAGGCGCTCGAATCCATCAGCCTCGCGATCGAGGCCGCCAACCGGCGCGGCCTCGACACCTCGCGCTGGACCGCGTTCCTTCGCCGCGCATGCGAGTTGCACGCCAACCGAGTTCTACGCGAGGACTGGAACCCCGTCTCGACCAACGAGGCGTTCTTTGTCTCGCCTCTCTTGCGTGCCTCGCGCCTGCTGAACTCACCCCTGTGCGAGCGCGGCGCGATGAAGATCGCCACCACCGCCGCGACCCGCCACATCGGCGCGTCGGAACCCTACTGGGGCGGCACGCTCGACGCCCGCTGCGAGGACAAGGAGGGCGCGTGGGCCGCGTTCCAGGCGTTCCTCGCGTGCTTTGACCACACGGGCGACACCACATGGCTGCGTCGGGCCGAGCACGCGATGGATGCGACGCTCAGCTGGACCTGCCTGTGGGACATCGATCTCCCGCCCGGGCGGCTGCGCGATCACGGCTTCAAGTCGCGCGGCTGGACGGTCGTCTCGGCCCAGAACCAGCACCTCGACGTCTTCGGCGTCTACTACACGCCCGAGGTCTACCGCATGGGCCGCCTGCTCGGCCGCCCGGAACTGTGCCAACTCGCGCGGCTCATGTTCCGCTCGTGCGGGCAGCTCATCGACGATACCGGGAGCCAGGGCGAGCAGGTCCAACAGACCAACTTCGCCCAGCACGGCGACATGTCCGACGTCGAGAAGATGCGCGGCGGGTATAGCGAGGGCTGGACCGTCTTCTGGATCACGACCCATTTCCTCCACGCCGCGGCGCGATTCCACGACATGGGCGTCGACCTGGATCAGCCCATGGTGAGCGGCGCGAGCAACGACGTTCCCGCGCCGCTCTTTCGCGACCCGCCCTACGACGGCGCCGCCGACCCCGTGCTCGTCTTCAACCCCGCCCGCGGCACGTGGTGGATGCTCTACACCCAGCGCCGCGCCAAGCTCGATCTGCCCGACGTTGAGTGGTGCCATCAGACCAAGATCGGTGTCGCGGAATCTGCCGACGGAGGGGCGACGTGGACCTACCTCGGGCCGCTGGCCCTTCCATCGGGCGACGAGCCGCACTCGCTGTGGGCGCCCGACGTGGTGAGGACCAACGACGGCGTGTTCCACTGCTTCGTCACGGTCGTTCCGGGCGTTCACACCGATTGGGGCGGGCAGCGGTTCATCGATCACTTCACCTCGCGCGATCTCGCGGCGTGGACACGCGTCGGGCGCTTGCCGCTCACCTCCGATCGCTGCATCGATCCCAGCCTCTTCCCCAAGCCGGGCGGCGGCTGGCGGCAGTGGTACAAGGACGAGGGGCACAACTCCGACACCCTCGCGGTCGACAGCGATGACCTCGTCCATTGGAAGCCCGCCGACGACCCATCGGTCTCCAAGCTCTATGGCGAAGGGCCCAAGGTCTTCGAGCTGGGAGGATTTCGCTGGCTGATCAAGGACCCCAACAGCGGGCTTGACGTGTATCGCTCGCACGACCTGGCGGAATGGACGTATCAGGGGAAGATTCTTGAGAAGCCGGGCTCACGATTGGACGACGGCACGATCGGCAAGCACGCGGACGTGGTGGTTGAGGGCGATCGCGCCCTGATCGTCTACTTCACGCACCCCTACGGCCAGGACTTCCCCATGCGCGACGGCGTGCTGCCGTATCCGGCGCGACGCAGCTCGATCCAGGCGGCCGAACTCCGCGTGGTCGATGGCAAGCTCGTGTGCGATCGCGACGCGCCGGTGGCGCTGAGGCTTTCGTCGCCGTATCGAACTGGCGACCAGCGGTAAGGTGGGCGCCTTGCCCAATCGGGGGTTCTGGCTTTCGGGCCGAGGCGGTCGGGTCAGGGGATGGGTCCGAATCGCTGGAGCCGGTTGTTGTCGCCATCGCAGATAGAAATCGAGTCATTGGCGTCGATGGCGATCGCGGCCGCAAAGGAGAACCGGCCAATGGAGTTCCCCCGGGCGCCGAAGACGTATCGGGTCTGCCCTCCCTTGGCGAGCGGATCGGCGACGACGATACGGTTGTTGCCGGAGTCCACGATGTAGATTCGATCGGTAGAATCAAATGCGATCCCGCGTGGGGCGGAGAGCTGCAGACCTAGGTTCAGGACACTCGAGAACACTCCGGCAGACGTGAAGACCTGCACGCGATTGTTGTCGCGATCGGCGACGAAGATCCTCCCCTGGCGATCGATGGCGACGGCGCGGGGGGCCTTGAACTGCCCTCGGCCTACGCCGCTGGACCCGATGATGAACTTGAGCTGGCCCTGGGGCGAAAAGACCTGAACGCGATCGTTGTTGGTGTCCGCGACGTAGACGTTGGAACTCGAATCGATACAGAAGCCCAGGGGGAAATTGAACTGCCCACGGCCGATTCCGGATCGCCCGAACGCGAGCTTGAACGTGCCGCTCGAGTTGAAGACCTGGACGCGATTGTTGCCCGTATCGAGCACGAAGAGCTCTCCGGCCGCGTTGATCGCGACGCCGTACGGTCTTTGGAACTGCCCGGTCCCCACACCGAACGATCCGAACTTTCGGACCAGGACGCCGTTCCTGTCGTAGATGTGAATCCGGTTCTTCCAGGGCTCGGTGACGTAGTTGTTACCCGCGGCATCGATGGCGACTCCTCGGCACCACTCGATGCCGGCGAATTCAGGGCGTTTCAGCGGGGTCAGAAATGTGAACGTTCGTGCGAAGGCCCGGTTGCCCGCCGGATAGACCGCCAGGTAGGTCTCATCGACCAGATGCACGAACTCCGCGCGCGTGGTCACGCCGGACGATGGTGGCACGAGCACAATCTGGCTCCCGAATGCCGCGCGAGAGTCGGTGTATTCGATCGAGCCATCGGCGTCGAGTCGACGAACGCGGAGCGCGCCGGTGGATGCCGTCGAGGCCTGATCGGCGTAGCTGATGACGTGTTGCCGGGGACCGGCAAGGACCACAGCGCCGCTCTGGATCGTGCCGGGATACCCGTTCGGATCGAGCGCGACGGAAAGCCCGCCGACCATTCCAGTGGGATCAACGGGATCGAGCGGTTGGCCGGCGGAACTGACGCGCAGGGCCATGATGTCGGCGGTGGAGCAGTTTGTGAGTCGCTCGTCCTGCTGAGCAACCAAGAAGTTGACGCCGTCAAAGCCGGCGCGGGACCCTTCCTGGCAGGAGAACGCGCGGCTGGCGGAGAACGGCGGCGTCACGACGACGCCCGTGATGGGATCGACCATCGCGCCGTAAATGTCGATGCACCCCGACTCATTCGGATAGACGCAGCCGTCGCGCGAATCATCCCAGGTCACGAGGAATTTCCCCGCGCCGTGGGTCGCGGAGGGGTTCTTCTTGATTCCTTCGGCCGGATCGGCCGGCGCGATCACAATTCCGCCGGGCGGGTCCATGGGTGTCCCGGTCGCCATGCTGATGCGCATCGCCGAGATACCAGCGTAGACCGATGGCGTGGCGTCGCGGAACGGAACGAGCACAATGTCGTTCCCATCCGATGCGGGCTGACGCGAGTTGTGCTCAACACCCGGGCCATTTGCGATCACGATTGGGGATTGGTCGAGGACGAAGCCGAGGCGGTTGACGCGAGTGGCGAAGAGGTCCGTAATCGTTCCGTCATTTACGCCGTTGCCCCAGACGACCAGGAAGACGTCTCCGCAGGCGGCGACGCGTGGATCGCCCTGCTCGGCGGGGCCGCCAGCGATGCGGAAGCCGCCGATGGGCGACATGACCACGCCGGTGGCGGAGATGAGTGCGCCGTAGACGTCGTGATCTCCGGTGCGATCGTCGGACCAGACGGCCAGGGAGACTCCTGACGCCGAGCGTGCGACGGTGACGCCGCCCTGCCCGAGCGAGGAGGCAGAGAGGCTCGACAGAGGCGTGGGGATTCCGGTGGAGATCTGGGCGGGGGCGCCGGGCGCGAACGAACCAAGCAACATGAGCGCCAGCGCGTGCGGGACCGCGAGCGCATGCGGGCGAGGCTGAGCCTCGGGCCTGTGTGGACGCGTATTTGGAGGACGACAGCGCATGGTCCGCCTTTCACTGATCGCTCTGCGTGGCGTCCTTGCAGCGTACCCGACGGCGCGAATGGATCAAAGCACAATCGGGCCTGGCGAATCCGGCGCCGCTCACATCGGCGGGACGAGGACGGAGGGGCCGAGGGTTTGAATGGTCACGCGTCCCAGCTTTCGGCCTTCCAGGTACTCGTTGACCTGCGACAGCGTGACCGCGTCGATCTTCGCCGCAAGGTCGCCGAGCGATCGGGCGTATCCAAAGCGGAAGAAATCCGACGCGATCGCGGCGGCACGCGCCCCGGTCGATTCGCCGCTGAAGATGAGGCGGCTCTTCATGCCGATGACCGCCCGCTGGAACTCTTCGGTGGTTACGCCGCCGCCGCTGGTTGATGCGGCGTTGATGCGCAGCAATTCCGCTGCCAAGACGTCGAGCGACTCCTGGGCCCGCTCGGGCGTGGTGCCGACGTATGCCGTCACCCCGCCGAAGTCGCGATCGCCGCGATACCCGGCGGATACGGAGTAGCACAGACCACGTTTCTCGCGCACTTCGGTGAATAGTCGCCCTGACATGCCCCCGGAGAGCACCGAGACCACGATCTTCTCGAGCCACGAGCGATCGTCGGTCTCCTTGGGGGCGTCATGGACGAGGACGATCTGGACCTGGTTGGTCTCGTCGGTCTCGTGGGCGTACCCGCGCGGTGCGACGGAAGACACGGCGGGCTCGGAAGTTGTGCCCTCCCATCCCGAGAGGAGTTCATCGAGCTGCCGGGCGAGCGCATCGGGGTCCACCGCGCCCGCCGCGGCGAAGATCGAACGCCCCGGACGCGCCACCTCAGACCACCCGGAGACCAGCGCATCGTGGGTCAGAGCGGCCAATCCATCCTCGGTTCCGAGCCCGGAACGGTTCAGTGGAGAAAAAAAATGTCGATCTCGCGCCGAAAGTACGGCCCGCTCCTGCGGGTCGTCCTGGAGCGATTCGAGCGCCTGCAACGCCAGGTCGCGCGCGGGCTCGACGGCGTCGGCGGAGAGATGCGGACGACGCACGATGTCGACGATGAGCGGGAGCGCGGCGCTCACCCGCTCGCCGAGCAGCGTCGCGCCGATCTGCATGAAGTAGGCACCGACGGCGACGCCGCGCGAGACGCCGAGTCGATCCATGGAATCCGCAAATTGCCTTGAATTTAGGGCTCCGGAGCCCCTGAGCAGGAGTTCGGACCAGAGCGCGGCGCGGCCCTGGAGCGGCGCGGGGTCGTAGGCGCATCCGCCGGGGACGAGCCATGTGATCGCGGCGGAGCGCACGTCGTCGATCACTTCGACGATGAGCGGCATGCCGCAGGCGAGGGTGCGTGTGACGAGCTTGGACATGCGCTGACTCCGATCAAGGTCGCTCAGTCTATGGAACGCGCGGGGAGCGTGCCTCGGACGAATCCTCTTCACGATTTCTTCTTTGTTGAAGACACAAGCTTGAATTTTCCGATATGCTTTCCATCGGAGAGACCCATGACCGAGGTGGTCAAGGAACAGGTCTCTCGATGACAACTCTTTCAGGAGTCTGACATGGCGAAGAAGAAAGGCAAGAAGAAGGGCAAGACCGCCAAGAAGAGCAAGAAGCGCAGCAAGAAGTAAAGCGCTCTTGCGGCGTCGGAAGCGACGCCCGGCGCCGGGCCACTCTGCCCGGCCGCCTCACACAAACGAAAAGTCAACTGCGATCGTGGGGCTGGTTCACCGGCCCCACGGTCGTTTTTGCGATTCGCCATCCCGCTCGGCCGGCATTGGCGGCTCAACCGGTTCTGGTCCCCGGGGCTTCTTCCGTCAACAATCGGGCATGTCTGAGGAGAGCCCCCGCGAGATCACCCGGCGTCTGCGTTCCTTGTTTGAGGGCGTGCTGCTGGGCGACGACCACGCCGAGAGCGTGTATTTCGTGCTTGATCCGGCGAGCGGTGGTCCGGTGGCGCCGGTGGCGAACTGGCTGCTGGATGAGAACGGCGCGCACGAGGCGGCGGACCTGGTGCTCATGACGCCGGACGAGAACGCGGATTCACTCCAGCTGTTGTGCCGGGCGCGCGCGGTGAGGCCGGACGAGTTTGGCGGGGCGTACTACGAGGCTCATCACGCCAAGCCGGCGGAGGGCACGCTGTGTCTTCTTGAAGTTGAGTCGATCAAGGCGGGCCTCACGCTGGCGAGCGGCGAGGACTGCTGCGTTCCCAATCCGCTGGTGAAGGTGATCGGGGCGATCTGCCGGGCGGTGAACGCGGATCGCGCGCGTCTGGCGGAGGCCTGCGATCGGGCGCTTCATGTGAAGCCTCAGGCGCCGATCTGCGTGGGGGTCGATCCGGACGGTCTTTCGATCCGGGCGCGCTTCGGCATTGTCAGGATTCCGTTCGACATCGAGCCGCAGAATGCGGAGCAGGCGTTGTCGTTGGTGGCGGACATTTTGGCGCGGGCCGGGGACAGGCCGTAAGGAGTGCGGCGATGCATGGTGGAGCGCCTGATGGGAGGCGGGGTGGAAAGCCCGATCGGCTGCGTGAGGCGCACGCGCACATCGCCGCGCACGGGCGGTCGATGGAGATGCTCGATCTTTCTGGGTGCCGCTCGCTGGCGGAATGCCTGGACGCGATCGCGCGGGCGGCGTCGGATGGGAGCCGGTCCTGGGTGCTTGCGCATGGTTTGCGGATCGAATCATGGCCCGAGGCCCGGTGGCCGAGCATCCGCGAGCTTGACGGCGCGACGGGGGCCAAGCCGTGCGTCGTCATGTCGTTCGATCATCACTCGGCGTGCGCGAACTCGGCGGCGATGAGAGCGGCGAAGATCAAGGCAGGGGATTGCATCGAGCCCGGGGGCGTGGTGTGCGTGGATGCGGCGGGGGAAGCGACGGGGGTTTTGCTAGAGGGGGCGGCGAGCCGGGCGTGGAACGCCGCGCCCGAGCCCGACCGGGCGGCTCGCGTCCGCCACGTTGCGTCATCGCTTCGGGCCCTCTCGGCGATGGGCTATGCGCATGTGGATGACATGCTCTCGCAGTCGTGGCTGGGGGCGATCCTGAATGAGCTTGAGCGGGAAGGGTCGCTGGCGTGCGACGTGGGCCTGTATGCGCCGGTCGCGGCGCTGGCGGAGGTCGCGGGCACGCGGGCGGGGTGGGAGTCGTCGCGGGTGCGCCTGCGGGGCGGAAAGATCTTCGTCGACGGCACGCTCAACAGCCGCACGGCGGCGATGCTGACGGACTATCGCGATGCCGCGCCGGGGTTTCCGCGAGGGCAGGCGCTGATGGGCGTGGGGGACGTCGTGGAAGCCATGCACGCGGTCCACGGGGTGATGGGCGATGGGGGCGAGCTGGCGGCGCACGCGATCGGCGATGCGGCGGTGCGAGTGGTGCTGGATGGCGTGGAGGCTTGGCAGAGAGAGCTGGCGGGCGCGAGGGTGCGGGAGTCGGTGAAGGTCCGCATCGAGCACGCGGAGGTGGTTGATGCCGCCGACGTGGGTCGGTTTGCGGCGCTTGGAGTGACGGCAAGCCTTCAGCCTTGTCATTTGCTCGCGGACGTGGAGGCGCTGGCGCGATACCTCCCCCACCGGCTTGATCGCGTGCTTCCGATCCGAGACCTGATCGCATCGGGGCTTGTTCCCGGGCGTTCGTTGGTGTTTGGAAGTGACGTGCCCATCGTGCGGGCGAACCCTGAAGACTCGATTCTCGCGACCACGACCCGCAAGCGGGCGGACATGCCCTGCTCCGCCGCGATCGCGCCGGAGCAGGCGATCGACGAGAGGACGGCGTGGGCGTGCTTCGGCCGGGGCCACTGACGCGCCGGAGAACCGCGTGGTATCGTGGCGCCATGAATCTCGCCGCGACCGCACCCATTCCCTCCGCTGACGCGTCCCTGCCGCCGTGGCCGATCGCCAAGCGCATCGCGTTCAGGATTGCGTTCGTCTATCTCGTGCTCTATAGCTTTCCGTTCCCGCTCAACATGATTCCGGGCTTCGAGTCCGCCACGATAAGGATCACTGAGAGTTGGCAGGCCGGTATCAAGTGGGTGGGCCAAATCGTTTTCGGCGCCGCGATCTCGACGATGCCGAACGGCAGCGGTGACACCACCTACAACTACGTCGAGGTCTTTACGCTCGCGATCGTCTCCTTGCTCGCGGGAGTTGTCTGGACGGTTACCTCGCGCGCCAAGCGTCACGATGCGCTGCGGGACCTGCTCCGCATCTACCTCAGGTATGTGCTGGCATTCACGCTGCTGAGTTACGGCATGGCCAAGGTGATTCCCACGCAGTTTCCGACGCCGACCGCGGATCGATTGATGCAGCCGTACGGCGAATCCTCCCCCATGGGCATCCTGTGGACATTCATGGGAAGTTCGACCGCCTACACGATCTTCGCGGGCGCCGCCGAAGTCTTGGCGGCCATCCCCCTCTTGTTCCGTCGGACGACGCTGCTCGGCGCTCTTTTGGCGGCCGGGGTCCTGACCAACGTCGTGATGCTCAATCTCTGCTACGACGTGCCGGTCAAGCTGTATTCAACCCACCTCTTGCTGATGGCTTGCCTGCTCATCCTTCCCGACGCCGGGAGGCTCTGCGGCTTTCTGATCCTGAACCGAGCGGTCCCCAGTCTCGAGGCGGCGCCGGTGGGGGTTCTGGCCAGATGGCGGATCGTCCGTTGGGTCGGCAAGTCGATCATGTTCTTGGCCGTGGCGATCAACGTGGCTGGCGCGACGATCGGCGGGCTCGAGTTCGTCCACCAGCCTCCCAAACCTCTGCAGGGTGTTTACGACGTCGTTGAATTCAAGGTCGATGGACAGGTTCGTCCGCCCTTGACCTCGGACGCGGAGCGCTGGCGCCGCCTGGCCTTCAACAACTGGGGAGGACTGGCGATCCGCCGCATGGACGACTCGCGCCTGCGGTACATGGCGACAGTGAACGAATCCGCACGTTCCGTCACGCTCAAGACCATGAACACCGATGCACCAGACCTCTCTCTAACCTACGAGGTTTCGAGCGACGGACGCCTGGTGCTTCGCGGTCCCACGGACCGCGGCACCATCGAAGTAACCCTTTCTAGGCAACCGGACAACTCTTTCCTGCTGCTCAATCGAGGGTTCCACTGGATCAATGAATTCCCGTTTAACCGCTGAGGCCGCCCAAATGGTGGGTCAGGGCAGGAAGCGTGCGGCCTGCTCCGGAGTTGGCAGCGAGCAGGCATCCGCAGTTCCAAACCACGCCAGACGGTGACGGGCGATGAACCGGTAGATCGCGTCACGCAGGGGGCGGGGCACCAGCAGTCCTGCCCGACCAACGATCCGCCAGACTCCTCCGAGGGCCAGCATGGCACGGAGGACGGCCGTGCTCCGCACATGGAGCCCGCTCCCATCCTGGTAGACGATCGTGTCCAGCCCGCGGGGCTTCTCCCGCCCGGCCAGCGAGGCGTAGGTTTGGCCCTGGAGCGGAGCGAATTTCAGCCTGGCGTGCCGATCCCGTCCGAGAAACCAGCGCACGGAACCGCTGCAGAGCCCGCACTCTCCGTCATAGAACACAACCCTCGCCTCGATCTGGCGATCCGACGCGGGGTGTGTGGTTGCTTGAAGCATGCCACGTTCATTGTTGGCGGCGTGTGCCGATCGCGCTTCGAACAGGCGAAACTCCGCTCGCGGCGCAAACCCACCCGACGAACGCCCGGCGACTTTGCGCTCGCTCGCGCTTGCTTGTCGGCGCGGAGTCGGTATTGTTTTGATGGTGGTGGCAACCGGGGACGCGCGCCGGGGTGGAGCCGGAGGCGTCTCGCACGGATCGGTCAGCACGCGGCGGAGTTCGCCGCGGGATCAACGGATGGCCCGGCCGCGCGTCACGCAAGGCGTGCGACATCGCGGGGGGCGCGTTGATCGACCGAGCATTCGCCACCACGTCCGGGCGACGATCGGCGTCGGCCCATGTGCGCCCCGCGATCTTCGGGGCCTCTCTCGACCGGCGGATGACGGGGCTCAATCCCGAGAACGCGCGAGTCGATCTGTTTACCATGGCCACCATCACGCCCGGAATATCGTCGTCCGCGCCGCTCGGCGCCAACGGCCACAATCACGCCACACACCCGTGGAGCGTCGAGGATTCGGCCAAGCTCTTCGGAATTCACAACTGGGGGAGCGGGTACTTCACCGTCAACCAGGCGGGGCACCTGGTCGTGATGCCCGAGCGCGATCCCAAGCGGCAGATCGACCTTTGCGAGGTGGTCGAGGGGCTGCGCGAGCGCGAGATCTCCACGCCGGTGATCATCCGATTCCGCGATCTGTTGCGGCACCGGCTGATGGAGATCCGGCTGGCGTTTGACGCGGCGATCGCCGAGCACCAGTACACGGGGAACTACTGCTGCGTGTACCCGATCAAGGTGAACCAGCAGCGGCCGCTGTGCGAGGAGCTGCGTGACCTTGGCAAGGAGCTGGGGTTTGGTCTGGAGGCCGGCAGCAAGCCGGAGCTTCTGGCGGTGCTGGGGCTGACGGAGAACCTGCCGGCGATGCCGATCGTGTGCAACGGGTTCAAGGATTCGGAGTTCATCGAGACCGTCATCCTGGCGACCAAGCTCGGTCGGCACATCATCCCGGTGGTGGAGCGGTTCAGTGATCTCGAGCTGCTGATCCGGCACGCGGCGAAGTACAACGTTCGCCCGCGGATCGGTCTGCGGGCCAAACCGAGCACGCAGGGAACCGGGCGCTGGGAGTCGTCGGGGGGCATGCGATCGAAGTTCGGCCTGACGGTCACCGAACTGATCCAGGCGGTGGAGTACGCCAAGCAGCACGGCATGGCCGACTGCCTCACCATGATCCACTTCCACATCGGGAGCCAGGTGGGCGACATCCGCAAGGTGAAGGCGGCGGTGAACGAGCTGGCGCACATCTATTGCGAACTCAAGAAGCTGGGCGCGGGGCTGGACACGATCGACGTGGGCGGCGGCATGGGCATCGACTACGACGGGAGCCAGTCCGACAGCCCGTCGAGCGTGAACTACGGGGTGGCGGAGTACGCGGCGGACATCGTGTACCGAGTCAAGAGCGTGTGCGACACGAACAGCTTTCCGCACCCGCGGATTCTGTCGGAGTCGGGGCGAGCGATGGTGGCGCATTCGTCGCTGCTGATCATCGACGTGCTCGGCAAGACGCACTTTCCCAGCGATCCCAACCTGCCGGGCGTCAAGGAACTGATGGTGAAGGAAGGCGAGCGGCCGCAACCGGTGCTCGAACTCATTGACGCGTATGAAGCACTCGGCCAGCCGCGGGTCAATCTGGTCGAGGTGTACCACGACGCGGTGCAGGCGCGCGACGAGGCGATGAGCCTGTTCAACCTCGGGTATTTGTCGCTCCCGCTGCGGGCGGCGACGGAGCGGCTGTTCTGGGCCGTGGGCCGAAAGGTTCTGGCGACAGCGAGCCAGAAGGGCGAGTTGCCGGACGATCTGCAGGACCTGCCGCAGGTCTTGAGCGACATCTATTACGTCAACTTCTCGATCTTCCAGAGCATGCCGGACCACTGGGCGATCGACCAGCTCTTCCCGATCGTGCCGGTGCACCGTCTCGACGAGGAGCCGACGCGGCGGGCGATCCTGGCGGACATCACCTGTGATTCGGACGGGCAGGTGGACAAGTTCATCGACAAGCGGCAGGCGTGCAAGACGGTGCTGGAGTTGCACGAGCTCAAGCACGCCAACGGGCACGATCCTTCCGCGCCCAACGGCGCGGTGCCGGCGGACGGGAAGCACGAGCCGTATTACCTGGCCGTCGCGCTGGTCGGGGCGTATCAGGAAGTGCTGGGCGACCTGCACAACCTTTACGGCGACACGCATGTGGTGCATGTGTCGTTCGACGATTCGCCGGGCGTGGGCGACTGGGACCTTGACGAGGTGGTCGAGGGGGACACGGTGAAGGAAGTGCTGTCGTATGTGCAGTACGACAGCGAGGACCTGATCCGCGCCATGCGGCGCGACGTGGAGCGGGCCGTGAAGGCCGGCACGATGACCGTCGCCGACGGCCAGGCACTCCTCAAGTTCTACGACCAGGCCATGGAGGGGTATACGTACCTGGAGTAGAGCGGCTCACTCGGTCACGGCAAGCCGTCGCTATTTCGAAACGCTTTGCAGTTCGCGGAGGGCCTGGGCCCAGTCGCTCTCCGGCGAGCCGGGGCCGCCGGCGCGCTTGAGGTAGACCTCGTAGGCGCGGGCGGCGATCTCATCGTGAGTCGGAGCGGCGGGTTCGGGCGTGTCATCGCACGCGTCGGCGTGGATGATGTCGAGTCCGACCACGGGATTGACTTTGGCCGCGAAGAGCCCGCGCAGGCCGTCGAAGCGAGCGGGGTTCAACACCCCCACGCTCTCGCTGGCTTCCAAGGTCGGCATGAGTCTCGCATACCTGGCCACGCCGGGACACTCCATCCAAAGTGCCGCTACATCGGCCACGGCGTGGTCCAACTTTCGCCCCATTCGTGGATTCCCCCAGGGCTGGGCTAATTGTGAGAATCGCGGGATCGGCATGACCCGCCGAGTCCGACCGGGGATTCGCCCCCGGCGAGCCCCGTAACGCCCGCGTGACTGAATTTCGGACTTTGATCCCAAGGGGGCATCGCTCGGACGTGCCGCGTCAGCGCGGGCAATCCCCGGGCGCACTCGCAACACAACCGCACGACGCGCATACTCAGCGACTGGCGAATCGCGACTCACGACTCACGGCAAATCTCTTCGTGGCCTGGTGGCTCCCTCTACAACTCCGGCGCAAACCCACGACGCAGCGTGTTCTCGCAGCTGGCCCGCGGCTCGACGAACTGGAGCAGGTAGTCCATGCCGCCGGCCTTGGAACCGACGCCCGACATTGCAAAGCCTCCGAACGGCTGGCGGGCGACGAGCGCGCCGGTGATGCCGCGGTTGAGGTAGAGGTTGCCGACGCGGAAATCTCGCTTGGCCCGCTCGAGGTGCGAGGGCTTGCGCGAATACACGCCGCCCGTCAGCTTGTACGGGCAGTCGTTGGCGATCGCCAGCGCCTCGTCGAAGCTCTTGGCCGCCAGGATCGCGACGACCGGCCCGAAGATTTCCTCGCGCGCGATGGTGTGCTCGGGACGAACGCCAGCGAAGATGTGTGGGCCGACGTAGCTCCGCCCCATCCGCTCTTCGAGCCCCGGCGGCACGGGCAGCGCCAGTTCCAACCGGCTCTGCGACTTGCCGATCTCGATGTAGCGCTCGATCTTGGCCTTGCTCCCGGCGTCGATCACCGGGCCGATATCGGTCCCGGGCAGGAGCGGGTCGCCGATCACCAGCGCCCGCGTCGCCTCGACCAATCGGCGTGTGAAGTGCTTGATCGCCGGGCCGGCGTCGCCCTCGGGGTCCACGACGACCAGTCGCGAGCACGCCGAGCACTTCTGCCCCTGGAATCCGAACGCCGAATGACGCACCGCCAGCACCGCCTCGTCGAGGTCGGCCGACGTGTCGATGATGAGCGCGTTTTTTCCGCCCATCTCGCACACGACCTTCTTCACGTGCTCCTGCTCCGCCGGCGTCACGCCCGCGGCCTGCAGAATGTCCAGCCCCACCGCCTTGGAGCCCGTGAAGGCGATCAACGCCACGCGCGGATCGCGCACCAAGGCCGCGCCCGTCGTCTCGCCCGGCGCCGGGCAGAGGTGCAGAACCTCGCGCGCCAGCTTCTTGTCCACGCCCGCCTGCTCCATCGCGGATTGAATGATGTCGAACATGATGTGCGCGATGCCGGGAGTCTGCTCCGCGGGCTTCACGATGACGGGGTTGCCCGTCACCAGAGCCGCCACCGTCATGCCGCAGCAGATCGCAAGCGGGAAGTTCCAGGGGCTGATGACCACCGCGACGCCACGCGGCTGGTACCACTGCTCGTCAAGCTCGCCGATGAACCGCCCGAGCCGGGCGCGAGAGAACATCGGGAGCGCCAGGCGCGCGTAGTACTCGCAGAAATCGATCGCCTCGCAGACGTCGGCGTCGGCCTCGCGCCAGGTCTTGCCCGCCTCGCGGATCATCACGCCCGCCAGGCCGTCGCGCTGCTGACGCATGAGCGCCGCTGCACGGATCAGCACATCCGCCCGCACCTTGGCGTCAAGATCGCGCCACGCCGGGAACGCCGCGTGCGCCCGCGCGACCATGTCCTTGGCCTGCTCGGGCGTGTGGTCGTTGGAAATCCTTGGAACTGTTGCGCCCGCGATCGCGGCGGCGAATGCCTTGTGCTGACGCGCGTCGCTGAAATCGTGCATCGCTTCGTTGAAGAAGGGGCGGCCGTTGCCGACCCCCTCGATCGCCGGCGAGAGCTTGTGCCGCTCCGGCGCCAGCGCCAGGAGGTCCATGCCCGACTTCACATCGGTCGCGTCGACCTTGGCCGCGCCCGGAGCCTGCGCCGAACCCGGCGCCCGCAGGAGCGCGCCCGCGTCGGCGTTGTCCATGAAGCCGGCCTTCAACCACGATTCGTTGCTCGTGTTCTCGAGCAAGCGGCGGACGAAGTACGCCATGCCCGGGATCATCTCGCCCACGGGCACGTACTCGCGCACGCGCAGGCCCAGTTCCGCCGCCGCGTGCTTGAGCTGGTCGGCCATGCCGTGGAGCATCTGCAGTTCCAACGCGCTGTGCGGCAAGCCGCGCTGTTCCAGCGCCGCGATCGTCGCCGCGATCGAGCGCACGTTGTGCGAGCCGAGGGCCAGTTTCACGCCGCCGGCGCTCGCCGAACGCGGGCACGCCTCGACAAAGACGTTGGCCATGCGCTCAAAGCACGCGTCGGTCTGCCACTTGGTTCCCCACACCGGGCATGGCCAGCCGGCCTGCTCGGACTTGATCGTCTCCGCGTCCCAGTACGCGCCCTTCACCAGGCGCACCGTCACCATCCGCCCGGTTCGCACCGACCAGTCGCAGACGCGCTTGGCGTCCTCCACACCCGAGCGCAGGTACGCCTGCATCGCCATGCCGGCCTGGAAATTGATCCGCTGGCAGCAGCGCATGAACAGTTCGATGGTGAAATCCTTGAGCGCGTGGTGCTCCATGTCGAAGTTTACGAACACGCCCTTGTCGCGCGCGGTCTCCAGGATCGGCTCCATCCGGCGCATCAGGTCGTTGATCGAGCCCTCGGTATCGATCGGGTCGCACCGCGCCGACAAGCTCGAGATCTTCACCGACACATTGGTCCGCGGGATTGCGCCGAGGTGATCGGTCTCGAGCCGCGGCTGCGAAGGCCAGCTCGCCACCTCGCCCGGCAGGTTCGAGATGAGGTCCAGGTACTTGTCGCGATACGCGTCGGCCTCGGCGTCCGACAGGCACGCCTCGCCGAGCAGGTCGACGCTAAAGGAAATCCCGTCGTCCCACAGCTTGCGCAGGCCCGGCAGCGCCGACGCCGCGTCACGCCCCGCAATGAACTTCGACGCCATGCCCTCGATCTGCTTGCTGATCGTCGCGGCCGCCGCGCCCTTCATGATCCCGCCGGCCTTGAGCGCCGCGCCGATGGCGGTGGGCACCGTCACGCCCGGCTGGCTCAGGTAATCGTTGAGGTGATCGAGAATCGCCTCGGGCGTGCGCAGCATCGGGAACGCGTCGACAAAGCGGAACATCTGCACCTTGAACTGCGGGTCCTTCATGGACCATTCCATCAGCGCGTCGGAGTAGAACTTGGCCGAGAGCACGCTGGTCTTGTGGCCGCGAGCGCGCCGGAGCATGTCGGAGCCGAACTCGAAGATGCGCGACTCGCCGGGGCCCGCGGGGGCCGGCGTACCGGCGGAAGAAGCGTTCGAGGACGAACCCGTGGGGATGACAACCTTCTGGGCCGGGGCCTGCTTCTTGCGGAAAAACATGGCGGCTTCCTTCCTCGCTCGTCTCGTCGCGGATCGACCGCCGCCCACGCCGGAACACACCCCGGGAGGGCAGCGCCGAACTATACGTCGCGAGAGCTGGAACTCCCGCGGAATCCCGGTCGTGTCGCGTTCGTATTCCGAGCGAGTCTCGACGTCAGGTGGGCGAGTGATCGCCGAGGGGGAATGTACAATCCCGACTCAGCCCGGAGTGAGCCCGAACGTGCCGGCAATCGCGCCGCGCCAGATCGAACGGAGCGCCGACTCGAAGCGGCGTGCGAACCCCCGCGCATCGCCCAGGGGCGACGCCGCCATGCGAGCCCGGAGCGTCGCGTGATACTCGCGTCTCCTGGTCGCGGAGCCGGCCAACGCCACCGCGTTCTCAACATACTCCACGGGTGTATGCGCCACAAGCTCTGGAACGCCAGCGGCCGAGAGCAGCGATGCGCCGACCCGGGCCGCGTGCCGATCTCCCTGAAGTGAAATGACTGGCACGCCCATGAAGAGCGCATCGCAGGTTGTCGTCGTGCCGTGGTAGGGGAAGGTGTCCAGCGCGATGTCCACGCGGTGGTACGCGTGGTGGTGTTCGGCAAGGTCGGAGATGGGCGGGAGCAGTTCCAGGCGATCGGCCCAGCCGCTCGCCGCCGCCGCACTCGTGAATCGCTCGCGCACACCAGCGCTCGCAAGCGCCGGGGCCTTCACGATCAATCTCGCGTCGGGGACGCGCTTCATGATCGCCGTCCACAGCTCCAGCACTGTCGGCGTGATCTTGGTGAGATGATTGAACGAACCGAACGTCGCCGGTCCATCCCTCGCCGGGGCGTGGGGCGGAATGTCTGCGGCCGCCATCGACGGCGAGAAACAGAGGAAGCACGGGTCCATCCTCACCAGCCGCTCGGTGCAGAATGCCTCCGCGCCCGGCGGGTCGGTGATCGAATCGACGAGCCGCACGTCGACGTTTCGGAGCGCCGTGGTGTTGGGGTATCCGAGGTACGTCACCTGCACCGGCGCGGCACGCCCGAGGAGAATGCCAGCGCGGAACCCGCGTGCCAGGCCGCACAGGTCGACCAGCACGTCGATGGCGTCGGCGCGGATCGCCGCGATGGCCCGCGCGTCGGATTGCAGCGCCGCCTCGCTCCACCCGGCGCTCCATCCGCGCAGGCGCTCGCTCATCGGGTCGCGCTGGTTGGTCAGCGGGTAGAGCACATAGCGAACGCTGCTGGGATCATGCTCGCGCACGATCGCCTCCAGGAATCGCGCCGCCGCCGTTTCGCGGAGATCGGGCGAGAGGAGCCCGACGCGCAGAGGCCGCTCGGCGTCTTCCACGCCCGGACAGCGGATCGGCTCGGCGGCGGGCGCTCGGGCGGCCAGCAGTTCCGCGTGCCGCCGGTGCTCCCCAGAGACCTCCTCGGCGCTCAGCCGATCGCTGAAATTGGCGAAATACGCGAGTGCGTACTGCAGGCTTGAAGCGTTCGGCGATTTGTCCCGCGCCGAACGCAGGAGCTCAAGGCCTTCCTCAAGGCTCCAGGTGTCCGCGAGGATCATGGCGGCGTTGGCGGTGATGCCGGGGTCGTTCGGCGCGGCCGCGTGGGCCCGCAGGATCATCTCCCGCGCCTCGTCGGTCCGACGCACCGACTCCAGCCAGATGGAGAGCGCGCACAGCGCCGAGGCCTGCATCGGATTCAGGGCGACGGCCCGCTCCAACAGCACGATCGTTCCCGATGCATCACCGAGTTCGCCCAGTGCATAGGCCGCCTCTTCGACCGCGTCGGGATGCTTCGACGCGCCCGCTCTCTCCGCGAAGAAGCGAGCCTCGACCGCGCGCCCCTGCTTGGCGAGGGCCCGCGCCAGCTGCGACTGCGTCAGCGGCTCGTTGGGGGCTCGCTTCTGCAAACGCCGCAGCACCACCTCGGCCTCCGCCGCCCGCCCGGCCCGGAGCAACTCTCTCGCTTGCTGGAATTGGACCTCGAGCGGGTGCATCGCGAATGACCGTATGCAGCGTTCCGAGGGCGCGAGCGGACACGGAAGGCTCGTCCGGGGGATGAGATGCCGGGGACACCGGCGGTCGCGGCGCTGCAGCGTGCCCTGGCGATCGACCCCGCCCACCCGAAGGCGCAGCGCTTGCTCGAACAGGCGCGGCGGACAAGCCCGCACGCCAGCGCAATGGGCACGAGTGTCGTGTCGATGAAGGTCGTAGAGATAGGTTGACGTGGAGTCGATGCCGAAGTTCAAATCCTGCCAACAGACAAGCGAACTCGACCCGGTTGTTTTCGAGAGTCCCACGGTACGATAGAACCGAACGACGATATCGCAATCGCGACGCTCACAACGAGAAAGCCCTTCGATGTGCTCATCGAAGGGCTTTACTCTGAAACAAGTCGGGGTGACAGGACACGGTTTGAATTTTTTGTGGAGGCAATCCGTCTTTGGGAGCCAGAAGCGCGGGTCTTGATGGGAACCCACCGCTGAGCCGTGAGTGCAAAGGGCGGAGTAAACGGCAACGCCAGGGCTCACTCCTTTGGCCATACCGTCTCTCAGCATGATCGCAAGCGACGGTCTCGCCTGACCGCCCTCGGCGATCGTGGATGGAGAGTCAAATGGAAACCTTCACCATGAGAGGTCTCACCGTGTGTGGATCCCTCGTTGCTTCTGTCGTGAGCGTCGCGTTGTGGACTGTCGGGTGCACCGCAACGCTTGCATCCTCGCAAAGATCCGACACGATCAGTCGTCCTGCTTCAGGACTCGATCAGCCGCCATCGACACCGGATGCTGTGCAACCTCCGCGCACGCAGGATGTGCAACCGCGCCGACCTTCTCTCGTCATCGAGGTTGGCCCAACTGCGGAGATACGCGGCGTCGTGCGAGCAGTGTTTCAGGATTCGCGCGGGACGCTTTGGATCGGCGGCGAATGCGACTTGTTCCGCAACGATGGAACGAGACTGACCAACTACGACATCAAGGATGATCTGGGCCGAGGTGTCACGATCATGAAGATCGTCGAAGACAAAGACGGCAACATCTGGTGTGGCACGAGCGGTGGCATCACCCGGATTGACGGCAAGTCATTCACGAGCTTTGGCGAGCAGCACGGACTTATCAGCCGCGACGTCTGGAGCATGGCTGTTGATGCGAGCGGCGTGATGTGGATCGGCACCATCGAGGGCGTCTGCCGATTCGACGGGAAGACGTTTTCCCCCTTCCCGCTTCCGGAAGCACAGCCTGATCCGACCAGAGGCGTGACCAGCGGGAAGTTCGTGCATTGCATCACGGTCGACCGCAAAGGGCGGTTGTGGTTTGGCACCAACGGTGGCGCGTACGTCTACGACGGAAAGACACTGAAGAGCATCTCTGAGCGCGATGGCCTGCCGAACAACGCCGTCAGCAGCATTCTCGAAGACAAGTCGGGGAACATCTGGTTCGGGACCGTTCACGGGGGCATCAGCCGGTTTGATGGAAAGGACTTCACGAACTTCACACAGCAAGGCGTCGTTGAAGGCAAGGAGATCTGGTGCATTCACGAAGGTCGATCCGGGAATGTGTGGTTCTCCGCCAAGCGATCTCCTTTGTACCGATACGACGGCAACGCATTCACGAAGCTCAAGGAGCAGGACGAAATCACCTCGCTCGCGTTCACCATCCTGGAAGACAGCAGCGGACGCCTGTGGCTGAGCGGAACGCACGGCCTCTTTCGGCATGACGGCGAGTCGTTTGTCCGAGTGACAACGGATGGGCCGTGGCGATAGGTGAGCGGTGAGCGATCGCACATCCGAAGACGAGTGCGAACTTGCCCTTCTCCGCGGAACAACAAACGCAAACGCCCGCGAGAAAGTTCTCGCGGGCGTTCGTACTTCAATCGGGGTGACAGGACACGGTTTGAACTTTTTGTGGAGGGAATCCGCCTTTGGACGCCAGAAACGCGGTTTTTGCTCGCCGAAGCACGGTGAGCCCCCGGCAGCGCTGGCCTCTCGCCGTTGCCTGCCATCTCCCGGCACATCCTCGTTGGAAAGCCACGGGACGGGCTATTTCCCGATCGGGGGTGAGATGCTGTACGTATGCATCACTGTTCCATTGACCTCGGCATTGCGGGGATCGCCTCGGCGGTTCCCCGGTTCGCCCGCATTGGCAACGGCCGATCGGACGAACTCCACCCTCGCCTGTTCGGCTCCAATGCGAACTCGCAGGTATCCCGGGCTCCCAAAGATCATCCCCGATTTGTAGCCGTACTCAGCAGCGCTTCGGGTACCGCCAGCAACGTTCCCAGGCTGCGGCACGCACTGGTACACCAGGCCATCCCGCTCGCTGCGGACGTACAGATGGTCGTGCCCGTGGAAGACCGCCGAAACTCTGTGCTTGACAAGCAGGTCGTGGATCGGCATCGCCCAGCCGGGCCGGTGGTCGGCGAAACCGGCGGAACCGTCCGCGTTCTTGCCGCCCCACTCGAAGAAGAAGGACGACTCCACGCCGCCGCGGTTGGCTTTGCCGAGCCCGCCGACGAGATGATGGATCAAGACGAACTTGTACTTCGCCTTGGAGCCTTCGAGCGTGCGCGTCAGCCAGTCGTATTGATCCTTGCCGAGCGTACGGGCCCAGTTTTCGTCTGTGCCGGCGACATCCGCTTCCTTCTTTTCGCGCCCGCCACCCGGCCCGCCCCCACCGCCACCGCGTGGCCGGTTGGTCGTGAACCAGAACGGATCGAGCACGATGAACTGTGCGTCGCCCCATGTAAACTCGTAGTAGTTGGCTCCCTGTCCCTTCGCGCACGAGGTGCGGCCGGAGTACATGGCCTTGCCATCAGCGTTGTCAGTGATCTCGGGAGTCGGGAAGTACTTCGTCCGCTGAGTGAACGACCAAGCCGCCATGCTGTCAGGCCCTTCGCTGGCGTAACCCACTTCGCCATCATGGTTGCCGAGCACCATAAAGAGCGGCGCCGAGTGACACAACTGCCCGAAGTAGTACCGCTGCGCGACATAATGCGGCAGCGTCTCCTTGAACTCTCGTCCCCGTTTGTCGGTCATGAACGTATCGCCAAGATCGATATGGAAGTCAGGCCTGTCGGCCAGCGCGTTGGCGAGCGTTTGCGAGTACATTGCGGGCGTCACACTCGCATCCAGATGCGAATCGGCCTGGATGGTGAAGGTGAACGTGTCACCGGGTACGCGGGGCGTGTGGAACGTGTAGTACTCGCTCGACGAAAACGCCTCGGCCTCCTGAGGCTCCGGTTTGGCTCCCGGCGCGTTGTTGGTAGGAACTTTCCGATACTTGAAGCGGTACACATACGCCGTCTCCGGGCTCAGGTGCTCCAGTGTGAACAGCGCGGTTTCGCCGGTCGGCAGCGGCTGCGTTGGGCAGCGGTCCAGGTGGGCGCTGTCGTCGCGCCGGTACTCGACGTACCCCTCGCACGCGTCCTTCTCGTAGTACACAACGCTGACGGTCATCGAGTCGCGGGTCGGTCGCGCCAGCACGATGTCGAACGGGTGCGCGGGCACATCGGTCTTGAACGCGGTCATCTCAGCCAGAAGCCCTCGACCCCGTGCAGGACGGCCTTGCTCATCCCGGGCTGGCGGTTTCTGGCTGTCTGGCTGCTGCGCTTTCGCGTTCTGGTCGCAGCAAAGGACGACGCTTAGTGGGCAGGCGATGAACGCCGCGCCGAGCAGTGTGGTCACAACAGAAGCGAAAAATCTGTGATTATTGGATCTCATCGTGTCCCAGCATCCATTCTACTTGCTCGGCCGCGCATACGTCACGTCGAGCGTCGCCGTGCCGAGCGTCGTGTCCTTGATCGCGGCGAGCAGTTCGTCCATCGTCGCCCCTCGCTTATCGGCGGGCGCGATCGTCGGCTCCTTCGAGAGCGCGTAGACCGTGAGCGTGTACTTCTTGTCGCCCGGCCCCTTGGAGCAGGGCGGGGCGTACTCAGCACGGCGGTTGACGGTGTTCACGCCCCATCCCCAGGTTGACTCGGGGCCTTCGCTCGCCTTCTTGATCGCTTTGTCGAGCGAAGTCGTCGTCGCGGGGATGTTGTAGAGCACGAGGTAGACGTGTTTGTCTTCACCGGGTCGATCGTCGGGGCGCGGTGGCCCGGGAATGTGGTGCATCGTCACCGCGAAGCTCTTCGTCCCCGCGGGCGGCTTGGCCCACGCCAGCGGCGGAGAGATACTTGCGCCGTCGCACGTGTACTCGGCAGGCAGTTTGCCATTGACGCCGACGGCGGGGCTTGTGAGCGTGAAGCCAGACGCCTCGACTTTCGGAGCGGGCGCGGCGGGCTGCGGAGCCTGTTCACCCTCACGCGGCGGAGGCGGAGGACGGTCGCCGGGCTGGCCATCGCGACCACGGCCGCGTGGGGGACGTTGGCCATCGACAGGCGGGTTGTCGCCCCGGGGTGGTGGCTCGCGATCACGCCGCGACCCAGCCGTGTACGTCTCGGACTTCTTGGTGCCGTCGGGTTCGACGAACTCGAAGATGTACTTCGCCTCCTTTCCTTCACCCTCGATGCGGTAGTTCCAGGTGTGCTTCTTGCCGCCGAGGACGTACTCCAGTGCCCACGACCTATCGCCGAGCGTCTTGAAACCCGTGATGCTCGCCCCGCGCAGCGGCTTGCCCGCCTCACGCACGGGGTTCGCCCGTGGCTGCGGATCGATCTGGTCGTCCTTCACCGTCACCTTGCCGCGCATGCCGCCATTGAGGTACGGATACGCTGCGGTCGCGTGGTAGTGATAGAGCCCAGGCACGGCGACGGTGCTGCTGTTGTCGGGGCCGGGGCCTTTGGTCGGCGCCCCGAGGTGCCCGTTGAGCTCATCGAGTTTGTCGGTGCCCCCGAGCGGGCACGCCTTGTCCTCGCCCACCTTTGCCGTCGGATCGAACAGCCCGTAGATCGGGAAACCATCAAGCGCGTACGCGACGGGCACTTTCTTGCCGAGCACCTTCTGAAGTTGCAGCGGTGCGATGTGGTAGTGATAGTCGTCGGCCCGCCCGCAATGCCCGCCGAACTCGTCGAGTTCGCCCGCGAGGAACGTGTCGGTCTTGCCGTCGTTCTTGATCGGATTGAAGATTGGCACGCCGTTGGCCGCCAGCGCGATGGCCCCTCGGAAAAGCTGGTCCTTGGCAGATACGGGCTTGTCCGCGAACTCGGGCTTGAGCGGAATCCGCCACGCGTTCTCGCCGATGTACGCCTGCGGCAGCGGCACCTGCTGCTGCCACGCCTTGATGCCGACCATCATCGGGTGCGAGAAGACGTACGTCCCAGGCTTGCCACCCGGAACATGCGGCAAACCGTCGCTCTCAACGTAGAGCCAACGCTCGTCCCAGCGCGTGCTCACAAACGGCGCGAACGCGTTGAACGGCCCGGCCTGCGGAGGGGCATCTGGCTTACTCGGCGGCTGAACCGGACGAACAGGCTGGGCCTCCGCGGCGGCCGCCAGCCGATCATTGATCACCTTGACTTCGGCGATCCGCTTCTCGGCCTCAGCCTTGTCCGCCGCCGCCAACTCCGCGAGGGGGAACACGACTACGTCGCCATTCTCGCGTTCGATGCTGACCTTTATCGCGCCTTCGATCGAGCGTGCCGCCAGGAATGCTCCGCGCACGACTTCGCCCGTCTTGGTGTTCGTCCACGTGCGCATCGACGCAGGATCGGCGTGGTGGTGGCCCGCGTCATCGTGTTGGCCGTCGGATCCAGGCGGGTGAGCCAGCGAGGTCGTCGCCATCGCACAAGCGACAAAAAGTACGACTACACACTCACGGTGTCTCATCGCTTCGGCTCCGGGGGCTTCGACTGTGCGGGCGGCGTCGGCTCTCTCGGTTTGACGACATACGAGTGCGCGATCGAGCCGTTGGTCTTGCCTTCTCCCTCATCCTGCGGGCGGAACGAACGCACATATTCCACCTTCGCCGAGTCCGGCGTCACGGTGACCCGAAGATAGCCCGAGTTCGGGAAGATGTCGCCGCTTTTGTAGGCCTGGGCATTGAACGCCGTGAAGGTCGGGTCAGCGGGGTTCGGGCAGGTCTGGTAGATCACCCCGTCGAGTTCCTGTCGGGCGTAGAGGTGGTCGTGGCCTTGGAAGAAGATGGTCACGCCGGTGTCACGTAGTAGATCGTGGATCGGCTTCTCCCACTTCGGACGCATCTGGAAGAAGCGATCAACACCGCGACGATCCTCGCCGCCCCATTCATAGAGCCCGGCGACCTCGACGCCGCCGCGGCCTGTACCCGAGACGTGATGGCTGAACACGAACTTGAACTTGGCCTTGCTCTCATGCAGCGTCTTGCCGAGCCATTGGTACTGGGCCTCGCCGAGCGTGATCTGCCAGAGGTCGCGGTTGCCCTTGCCCTGACGGTTCGCGAGTTGCTCGGCCTGGTTGCCGCCAGCATCGTTGCCTCTCGCGCGGCGTTTCGCGTCGCGATTGCTTTCCACAGGCTGCTGCGGGGCTCTCGTGCCCGCTTCGTTATCCACCGCGACGTCCGAGTGCCAATACGGGTCAATCACGACGAAGAGCGCATCGCCCCACTCCCATGCGTAGTAATCGCGGAGCAGTCCGATGTGCTCGACAGGCTCAGCATTGCCCGAGTAAATGCCGCCCGGTGCGGGGAGCGGAAAGAAGTTTGTTCGAGCCTTTCCTGCAAGCACGGCGAAGTTGTTCGCGGTGCCATCCAGCAAGTACTTCGCGGCCTGCTCATGGTTGCCGTTGACGAGCATCAGCGGCGTGGACTTGCCGACCAGACCCAGGAAGCCGCGCTGGTGCGCATAGATGGCATCAACAGCGGATTGGCTCTTGTTGCCCCGCTCAATCAGCCGCTCGATGCTGAAATCGTCACCCATCAGGAAGTAGAAGTCGGGCGCGTCTTTCGCGACGTGCTGCATGGTCTGGATGTACAACTCGGGGTCGTACATCTTGCCCAGCCGCTCCGGGTGTGAATCACCCTGGACGCCGAAGGTGAACGTCTCGCCTTGCTTTCGCTGTGTACGGAAGTATGCTGCGTCGCGGCTGGTGAACTCGACTTCCCCGGCGGCCTTCGTCTGCACTCGGTAGAAGTACGCCGTGCTCGGCGAGAGGTCCCCAAGTTCGAACTCCGCGGGTGTTCCCGCGTTGACGGTGCGAACGGGCGTCTTCTTCGTGTAGGAGCCGCGTGTTGTGCCGTACTCGACGAACGCATCGACCGTGGCTGCCGACAGGACGCTGATGGTGACCGCGCGGTCCGTTGGACGGCCAAGAATCTGCGAGAAGGCCGAGGCCGGTCCCGCTGACCCCGTCGATGGCCTGGGCTGAGCTACCGCGCTACCGCTGAACAATGAACACGCGACCAAAGCAACGAGCCACTTGACCATTCGGACTGCCTCCATGTACGCGTGCAGGCACGTACAGCAGGCAAACGCCCGAGCGACCGAGGTATTGCCGACCGCCTTCCAAAGAGGGTCGGCGGGCATCTGGAGCGGCGAGTTCAAATCCCGTCAACAGTCGGCCCGAAAGAGGCCCTTTTCTGCCGATCGGCAGACACCGTTTGAACCAGGCCGAAGCAGCTCAAACCCCTGCCCAGAAACGAGAAA
This sequence comes from Phycisphaerales bacterium, assembly GCA_013360695.1. GTDB lineage: Bacteria > Planctomycetota > Phycisphaerae > Phycisphaerales > UBA1924 > JABWBC01. The sequence continues at coordinate 11,201 of JABWBC010000016.1, read as the reverse complement.
ACCCTTCGACGTGCTCGTCGAAGGGTCTCTCTTGCAGAAAAGTCGGGGTGACAGGACACGGTTTGAACTTTTTCTCGACGGAATACGCCTCTGGACGCCAGAAACGCGGTTCTTGCTCAGCGTGGAACCGTGAAGGCCGTCTAACCGCAAGGCCGACAGCGACCGACGCGGGTGCGTTACGGCTGGTGGCCGTCTATCGGCGTTGACTGACCGGAAACCTATTCGTTGGGGGTAGAGGTTGAGGCTTGGAGCAGGAGAGGGGCCGCGTCTCCGGCTCCATCAACCCGGTCAGACCCGGCCAGAATGGCCCCTACGGGTCGTGGCGGAAACCTCTCCATCTGGCTTGGTACCTTGCTGTTGAACTGGGCCGGGGCGAATCGCTGCCAGTCTCAATCCGTTGGCGATGACCACCAATGTCGCGCCAACGTCCGCCAACACGGCCATCCACATCGTCGCAACCCCGAGCACAGCGAGAACGAAGAAGACTCCCTTCGCCCCGAGTGCAAAGGAAATGTTCTGCACCAGGATCGCCGACGTACGGCGGCTAAGCAAGAGGAACTCATGCACGCCACGCAGATCGTCATTCATGAGCGCAACGTCAGCCGTCTCCAGCGCCGTATCGGTGCCCGCAGCGCCCATCGCAAAGCCCACGGTTGCCTCGGCAAGCGCGGGAGCGTCGTTGACGCCATCGCCGACCATCCCAACCGCGCCGTGCTTGGCGAGGAGTTCCTTGATGGCCGTCAGTTTATCTTCTGGAAGGAGACCGCCGCGGGCATCATCAATGCCGACAGAACGGGCGATCACTTCCGCTGTGGTCTGGTTGTCGCCGCTGAGCATCACGGTCCTGATGCCCATCGCGTGCAGTTCCCGAAGTGCTTGGACGCTCGATTCGCGCGGCGTGTCCGCCACGGCGAGCACACCCAGCGCTGACCGTTCGTCGGTCAGCACGATCGTCGTCTGTCCCTTGGCTTCCAGTTCGCCGAGCAAGGACTCGACTTGCGGCGAGCACACCCCACGCTCGTGGCCGAAGCGGTGATTGCCGACAAAGTAGGTATTGCCGTCGATAGTCCCAGACACCCCACGACCCGGGAATGAAGCAAGGTTCTGGACCCGCCGCAGCGGGCCAACAGCCGCGACCTTCGCACTGTCCCACGCCGCCGAAACAGCCCTGGCAACGGGATGGTCCGAACCCGCATCAAGGCTGGCGGCCAAGCGAAGGACTTGATCGGCCGAGAGCGAATCGAGCGCGCGCACATCGGTGACTTTGGGCTTGCCCTCGGTGATCGTGCCAGTCTTGTCGATCGCCACGATTTTGATCGCCTTGCCCTGCTCCAAGTACACGCCACCCTTGATGAGGATGCCTCGCTTGGCGGCTGCCGCGAGACCGCTAACGATCGTCACGGGCGTTGAGATCACCAGTGCACACGGGCAGCCCACTACGAGGAGCACGAGCGCTTTGTAGACCCATGGCATCCATTCCTGGTGGAAGAGCAGAGGCGGCACAACGGCCACCAATAATGCCAACCCGCAAACGATCGGCGTGTAAACGCGGGCGAACGAATCCACAAATCGCTGGGTCGGTGCCCGTTGTCCCTGAGCCTCCTGCACGGTCTTGATGATTCGGGCGAGCGTCGTGTCGTCCTTGCCTCCGGTCGTAGTAAACTCCAATAAGCCGTTGCCGTTGATCGTCCCGGCGAATACCTGATCGCCGACGGCCTTCTCGACAGGAATGCTCTCGCCCGTGATTGGAGCCTGGTCCACGGCGGATGCCCCGCTCACGACTTTACCGTCCAGCGGGATGCGTTCGCCGGGCTTGACCCGCACCGTTGAACCGACCGGCACATTCGCCGCGTCAGTCTCATTCCACGAGCCGTCCGGCTGCTTTACGCCAGCGGTTTCCGGCGTCAGCGTCATGAGGGCGCGGACGGCGTTGCGTGCCCGCTCCAATGAATAGGATTCGATCAGTTCTGCAACCGCGAAGAGGAAGATGACCATCGCGGCCTCGGGCCACGAGCCGATCGACGCCGCCCCGATGACGGCGACGGTCATGAGAAAGTTGATGTTGAGCGTGAGCGTGCGGAGGGCGATGAACCCCTTGCGGAGCGTCGGCAAACCGCCGAGAAGAATCGACACGACGGCCAGCGCGATCACGGGCCACGACTTTTCCACCTTCGTCGCCCACGCGACGACCTCCGACCCGAAGGCCAGGACGCCAGATGCGGCGAGCAGGGCGATCTGCACCCGCGTCGCCACCGGCTGAGTGTGCTCATCCGCTCTCCCGGATGCGCCCTCTTCCACTCCGGGATGGTTGCCCCCCGCGTGGGTGTGTCCTGCGTGCGAGTCGCCCTCGCCAACCGATCGCCCGCCGCTCGGGTCCGAAGGCGTCATGCCGATGTCCTTGAGCGCGGCGATGATGGCGGCGTTCGACTCCAGCGTGTGCTCCACGGTCAGCCGCCGGTCGAACAGGTCGAAGGCCAGGGCGGTCACGCCGGGCATCTTGCCCAGGCGGCTCCGGATCACCGCCTCCTCGGCGGGACAGTCCATCGACGGAATGCTGAAGACGGCGGTGCTCACGGCTTACTTGTCTCCCGTCTTCGCATGCGGCTGGGGGTCGATTTTGACGTGAACCACGGACCCTTGCGGTGGAAGACCGGGAAACCGTACGGAGTAAGTGGCGTGAGGATTCGTGCGTGGACCGCGATAGCCGCCACGGGGGCCGCCGGTTTGTGTCTGCGCAGGAGGTTTGCGGAAGTTCACGGCGGCCTCATACACGGTCGTTCCGTCCGGGCCTTTCACCCACACGTCGATGTGCCCGCCTTTGGCGACTTCACCCGAGTCGAGCCGACCTTCGACGACCAGCTCTCCGTCTGTCTCGTACACCTCCGGAGGGTGTGCGAGCGATGCCGCGAGAGTTGGCTCAAGTGACACGTAGGAGGTTTGCACCAGGTCTTTGTGCTGAGAGGCGCAACCGCTGCAAGCGGCGACGAGTATGCCACACACGAGCACAGACTGGACTAACTTGAGAGTCATAACAGCAAATTTCATGTGAATTCCTTTTGCTTAGTAGAGTTCGCCTGATGAATGCGGCTCGCGATCTACGTCCCACGTGCTCTCCACCATGCCCGCCACGCCATCACGGCGAGAATGGTGCAAGCCAGACCCATTACGGGCACACCAAAGTCCAGGTTGATCTGCGATCCTGGTTGATGTGACCCCAAGAAAAGGGCACCGATGACCCAGTCGCCAATGGCGGCGGCCAGTGTCATGATGATCGCACACACCAGAAGCGGGCGAGGCGATTCCCGCTTCACCCGCTTCTGGTCGGCCCGATTCGAGGGATCACAGCCCCGCGATCGCCCGCGCTGCTGTTTACTTCTTGGCCGCAGGCTTGGCATGGTCATGCCCGTCGCCTTCCTTGTGCTCGCCGTCCTTGTGGTCGTGGCCCTTGTCGGCGCACTCTTTGCACGCGCCGTGGCCTACGACGCGGATCGCGGTGCCTTCACGGACCCAAAGGTGGGCCTCGTCGCCGTCGGCGGTGACGAAGTACTGCGGTTCGCTCTTAACGGGCTGGCTCGCGCCCTGGCCCATGAGAATGGCCGCGAACGCGGTGACGGCGACGCCGGAAGCGAGGCCGACGAAGAGACTCCTGGAACGGGACTGTGACATACACAAACTCCTTGCAATGCGGGCTCAGTTCGAGCCACTGGGTGGGGGAGGAACATCGGACGATGGTGTTGGCGGCTGCTGCGGTCTCGGCGGCATAAGGGCCGGGGTGGCTGCCGGTGGGGGCGCGGGCGGAGCGGTCATCGTGGTCTCGACCTTCGCCGGTGCGGTCGTAGTCAAGATGGACGCCTTGGCGAGGTCTTCGGCGCTTACTTCAAGCGGCCCGGTTTCGGGCCGCTCCCACCCTTCGGCGACGGGCGTGGGCCGTCCGCTCGGATCACGGCCCGTGATGATGCGATAAATGGCCGGGAGCACGATGAGCGTCAGAAGGGTGCTGGAGATCAGTCCGCCGATGACGACGGTCGCCAAGGGACGCTGCACTTCCGAGCCGGTGCCGGTGGCGATGGCCATCGGCACGAAGCCGAGCGAGGCCACAAGCGCCGTCATGAGGACGGGCCGGAGCCGCGTGAGGCACCCTCGGAGGATCGCCGCGTCGCGGGGGAGCCCCTCGCGGCGCAACTGGTTGATGAACGACACCATCACCAGCCCGTTGAGAACCGCCACGCCCGAGAGGGCGATGAAGCCGACGGCGGCGGAGATCGAGAACGGCATGTCACGGAGCCAGAGGGCCACGATGCCGCCGGTGAGGCCCAGCGGCACGGCGGTGAACACCAGCAACGCGTACTTGACGCTCTTGAACGTGCTGAACAGCAGCAGGAAAATTAGGAAGAAGCAGACCGGCACGACGATGGTCAGGCGTTCCTTGGCCGCCACGAGATTCTCGTAGGTGCCACCCCAGACGAGCCAGCCGCCCGGCGGAAGGGCCACGCTCGCGACCTTCTCCTGGGCCTCGCGGACGAACGACCCGAGGTCGCGGCCACGCACGTTCGCCTGCACCACGATCCGCCGCTTGCCGTTCTCGCGGCTGATCTGGTTGGGGCCTTCCGCTACGTCGATCTGGGCCAGCTGCCCCAGCGGGATGAAGCCCATCTCCTTCGCTGGCGGCATGAGGTTCGCGCCTCCATTCGCCGAAGCGAGCTTGATCTGGCTCTTCTCCTCGCCCTCGCTCAGCGGCAAGGGAATCGGGAGGCGTTCGAGCGCATCGATCTGCGCCCGGATGGAATCAGGAAGGCGGACCACCAAGTCGAAACGGCGGTCGCCCTCGAAGACGATCCCCGCCTCCTTGCCGCCCATCGCGACCGCCACCACGTCCTGCACGTCGGAGATCGAAAGGCCGTATCGCGAGATTGCCTCGCGGTCGATGTTCACCGTCATCATCGGGAGGCCCTCGGTCTGCTCGACCTTCGCGTCCGCCGCGCCGGGGATCGACTGGAGCACCGTGAGGATCTGCTGGGCCGTGGCCTGCATCTTTTCGAAGTCGTCGCCGTAGACCTTGATCGCTACATCGCCGCGGACACCCGCGATGAGTTCGTTGAAGCGCATCTGGATTGGCTGCGTGAACTCGTAGTTGTTGCCGGGGACCGTGGCGACGGTCAACTGGATCAACTGGATGAGCTTGCCCTTGTGACCCTCGATCTTGATCTCGGCGTGCTCTTCCTCTCCGCCACCTTCTCCGCCGTGCCCGTGCTCGTCGTGACCCCCCTCACCAGCAAGCGTCGCGATCTCCTTCGCCTTCTCGCCGATCAGCTTGTCGAGTTCCGCCTCGCTCCGCCATTCGGTCTTGGGCTTGAGCACGATAAACGTGTCGGACACATTGGGCGGCATCGGGTCCGACGCCAGTTCGGCGGTGCCGGTCTTGGAGTACACGAACGCGACCTCGGGGATGGTCGCCACCGTCCGCTCTACGTCCTTCTGCATGTGCTGCGACTGCGTGAGGCTGGTCGCCGGGATACGCATCGCGTGCATCGCAATGTCCTTCTCGTCCAACGTGGGGGCGAACTCTTGCCCCAGCGTGCCGAAGATCATGACCGACGCCGCGAACGCGACGATGGCTGCGCCGGCCACGGGCCAGCGGAGCTTGAGGGACCACTTCAGGACGGGCTCGTACACCGCCTTGGCCCAGCGCACCACGAAGATGTCCTTCTCGCTCACCTTGCCCCGGATCACGATCGCCACCATCGCGGGGATGAACGTGAGCGAGAGAATGAACGCGGCGATGAGGGCGAAGATGACCGTCATGGCCATCGGGTGGAACATCTTCCCTTCGACGCCCGTGAGGGCAAGTATGGGGAAGTAGACAGTGATGATGATCGCCTGTCCGTAGACCGAGGGCTGGATCATCTCCTTGGCCGCAATGGTCACCTCGTGCATCCGCTCTTCGAATGTGAGCAGACGCTTTTCGTGGTGCTGCTTTTCAGCGAGTCGCCGCAGGCAGTTCTCGACGATGATGACCGCCCCGTCCACGATCAGGCCGAAGTCGATCGCCCCGAGCGACATGAGGTTGCCGCTCACCTTGTTCTGCACCATCCCCGTCGCCGTCATGAGCATGGCGAGGGGAATGGCGAGGGCGCAGATGATCGCGGCCCGCACGTTGCCCAGCATGAGGAGGAGCACCACGATCACGAGGATCGCCCCCTCCAGCAGGTTCTTCTCCACCGTGGCGATGGTCGCATCGACCAGCTTGGTGCGGTTGAGGACCGTCTTGGCGTGGATGCCCGGCGGGAGCGACCTCGCAATCTCGGTCATCTTGGCATCGACGCTCTGGGCGACCGTGCGGCTGTTGCCCCCGAGCAGCATGATGGCGGTGCCGACGACGACCTCCTCGCCGTTCTCGCTGGCCGAGCCGGTGCGCATCTCTCTCCCCACACCGATGGCGGGTGTGCCATCCGGATTCCTCGCGGCAATATCGCGCATCCGAATCGGCACGCCGTTCCTGGCACCGACGACGATGGCCTCGATTTCCTCAACCTTCTCGATGCGACCGGTGGCCCGCACCACGTAGCTCTCGCCCTTGTGCTCGATGTATCCCGCGCCCGTCGACGCGTTGTTGCGCTCCAGGGCCTCGATGACGTTGTGGAAGGTCAGGCCGTAGGAAACCAACTTCATGGGGTCGGGCTGGACGTGGTATTGCTTGACGTACCCGCCGATGGCGTCCACGCCCGCCACGTCCTTCACGCCCTTGAGCTGCGGCCTGATGATCCAGTCCTGCACCTCGCGGAGGTACGCGACTTGCTCCAGTTCCGTCGCCAGTCGCCGCCCCTCGGGCGTGAGGTACGAGCCGTCCTTCTGCCAGCCGGGCTTGCCGTCCACGACGGTCGCGCCCTTGCCGTGCGGGTGCTCGTACTCGACGGTGTACATGTAGATCTCGCCCAGTCCAGTGGCGATCGGCCCCATGAGCGGCTCGACGCCCGGCGGCAGCGATTCCTTGGCCTCGCCCAATCGCTCGCTGACCTGCTGGCGCGCGAAGTAGACGCTCACGTCGTCGTTGAAGACGGCCGTGACCTGGGCAAACCCGTTGCGGCTGAGCGAGCGCGTGGATTGCAGGCCGGGGATGCCCGCGAGGGCGTTCTCCATCGTGAACGTCACCTGCTTCTCGACCTCGAAGGGTGAGAGGCTGGACGCCACGGCGTTGATCTGCACCTGGTTGTTGGTGATGTCCGGCACCGCGTCGATGGGGAGTTTCTTGAGCGAGTACGCCCCGAACGCGGCCACCAGCGCCGTGATGATGAGGACGAACCACCGGTTCTTGACCGAGAAGTGGAGGATTGATTCAAGCATGTGAGTGATCCTCCTTTCTTAGTGTTCGTGAGCCGCGGAGCCCTTGCCGAGGTCCGCTTTGAGGATGAAGGTTCCGGCCGCAACGAACCGCTCGCCTTCGACAAGGCCGGAGTAGATGGGGACCAATCCGCCGACGGTCTTGCCGATCGTCACGGCGCGCTTGGCGAAGGTATTTGGCTCGCCCTCGACAGGGACAAAGATCGCCGGGCCGCCTTCGACGGTCTGCACCGCGACATCGGGCACCGCGATCATCGGGGTCGGTTCTGCCCCCCCGAAGCCTGCCGCCGAACTCGTCACAATCTCAACCTGGGCAAACATACCCGGCTTGAGTGGGAGGTCCTTCGTGGCGACCTCGATGCGGACCTGCGCCGTGCGGGTCGTCATGTCCACCATCGGCGAGATGAAGGCGACCTGGCCTTCCAGAGGTTTCGAGTCGGACGAACCTACTTTGACCCAGGCCTTCGCGCCCACCGCGATCTCGGCGAGCTTGGCCTCGGGGACGTCCGCAAGCACCCAGACGTTGGAGAGGTCGGCGAGCACCATAATGGCCTCGCGGTCGGGGCTGACGAGTTCACCGAGTGTGACTTCACGCTGCACGACCTGGCCATCGATCGCCGCGTGGATGGCGTAGCGCGGTGCGACCTCGCCGGTCTTGAGGAACGCATCGACCGCCGCTTGGTTCATTCCCAAAAGGTGCAGGCGGTTCTCCGACGCGGTGACGGCGGCATCGGCCGCACGCTGCGCGGCGACCGCGCCCTTGTACTCGGCCTCTCGACGCTGCACCTCTGTCAACGAGGTTCCCTGTGTCTGGTCGTAGAGCCCCTTGGCGCGATCCCACGATGCCTTGGCGAGATCGACCACTGGACCGGCGGAGTCTTTGGCGACCCGCTTCTGGAGCAGGTCGGCCTGGGCCTCTCCGAGTTCGGGGCTCTCGATGATGCAGAGTTCGTCCCCCTTCTTCACGTCCTGGCCAAGCCGGACCTTGATCTCGACCACACGCCCGCGAAGGGGCGAACCAACGTGCGCCATCGCCTCCGCGTTGAAGCCGACGCGGGCGGACGTCACGATGGTGGGCCGCAGCGCCCACATCTGGGCGGATTCGATCTTGATGCCGTACCGCTCCACGGCATCGGCGGTGAGTTTGACCTCGTCGGTGTGAGCCTCCTCGCCCCCGCCGCCGTGGTCGTGGCCGGCGTGCTCGTCGGCTTTCGCTGCCGGCTTGGCCGCGCCGTGATCGTCGCCGTCGGCCTTCTTCTTGCACCCCACGGTCGTGAGGAGCGCGGCGAGTGCGAAGACCGCCACGAGTGCCGGGATGGTGATTCGCCGTGGATGCGGGTCGTTCCCGCCTTGGATGTCAGTGTGCGTGTGCATGAGTTCTGCTTTCGAGTGGTCGGCATCGGGCCGACGGGGAATGCGAATGAAGGGTCACTTGCCAGGATTCGGCACGGAGGCGTCGTTGCTGGCAGTGGTGGTGAGAATCGCGGATGGCCCGGGGCCGCCGACGGCCCTTTGCAGTCGGATGGCGGCGATCGTCGCCTTGCGGTCGAGTTCAACGGCCTTGGCCTGTGCCGCTCGCAAGTCCTGTTCTGCAAGGAAGAGCGCCGTCACGTCCGTCTGCCCTGCCCTGAACGAGGCGTCGGCAAGCGACCGACGCTGCTCCTGCAAAGGAACGAGTTCCTGCCGGACTCGCCGGACGTTCTCACGGGTCTGAGAGAGTGACTCCCACGAGCGGCGCACGTCCTCGATGACCTGCCGCTTGGCCTGGACGAGTTCGTGACGCGCCTCGATCTGCTCGGCCGTGACACGCTCCGAGCGGGCCTGGCCCATGTCGAAGATCGGGATGGGAATGGACACTTCGGGACCGGTCTGCCACAGCCCGTCGCGCTGGGCCTGCACCCCGGCGCTCGTGCCGTCAAACGGCAAGAGGCTCGTGAGCGCAAGGTCGTCGCCGAGTGCGGCAAGGGCCCACGAGCGTTCCTGAATCTCCGGGCGCGAACGAAGCCCGGCATCGATCCACGCGGCCTCGGCGGTGCTCGTCAATGTCGGCGGTGTCCACGGCTCGAGTTTCCATGCCGCTGTACCTGACGGCCGACCGATCAGCCGTGCTAATCGGAGCCGTTCGTCCCGCAGTTCCTGGGTCGTCTCCGCGATCTCGACTTCGAGTTCCACTCGCTGCGTGTTCAGGACCGCGACATCCTCGCGGATGCCTTCACCAGCCGAGAGCCTCGCATTTGCCAAGTCCACGGCCTTGCTCACCAGCGTTCGACGCTGCTCGAACACGGGCAGCAGTTGCTCCAACGCTTGCACCGAGACGTACCGCTCCTGCACCTCGGCAACGGCGTCGATGACGGCGGTGATCGCCGCCGCGGACGCCTGTCGAAGCCGGTTGTCCGCGGCACTTGACTGCCGGGGAATCTTGAGGATCGAGATCAGGTCCTGGGCGAGCGAAGCCTCGATCACGGGCTTGCCCCCTCCCTCCGGGAATCTAAGGGCAAGATTGAGGATTGGGTTGGGGAGTAGCCGGGCCTGCTTGGCATCGGCGAGCGCGATCCGCACGCGAGCAAGAGCCGCCTGCACGCTCGGATCTGTGGTGACGGCGACCCTTACAGCGTCAGCAAACGTCAACGTGTCGGGGTCGCCCGGCTCATCTATCGGCGCGCCTTCAACACGGAACGCGATCGGCTCTGAAAGGCCCGCGGCCGTACCGGCTACGGTCTCGGTGCTTGTCTCGGGAGGCCGCATCGACTGGCAGCCCGCCAGCGCGACGAGTGTGAGGGTGCCGATGCTGAGTCGAGAAAGCGTCTGCGGGAATGATCGGGAAACCCCGACCCTGCAACAGGCCCGGTTGGGTCGAATGTCCATGGAGGAATCCATCGAGTGGTTAAGAGGCACACCCAGCACGCCGCTCCGATCAGGAGCAGGGGTCGGTCAAGACCCGCAGCGCGCACGATTAGACTTGGCTCACGTGCCTTGTGAAGGCAAAAGCGAGCGCACAGGGTGAACCTACACCAGCAAGACGATGGTTCTGATGGACGCCATCGCGGGCGGCGGAGCCGCAGCCCGAACGTCTATCCACCGCATCAACACGTTGAGTGGCAGCGGGTCGATGGGGAATGTGATGACCGCAAAGGTCGGGAGCGGCAGGTCAAAGGTAACTGCCGAATGTGCCGACCTCACGGTCGCTGTTCCCACGTCCGTTTTGACCGGCTTGTCCTCGCACGGGCTTGGAGACCCGGATGCGGGATCGTCCGGCAGCTGTGGCCCGCAGGGCGCAACGCACCGCCCGGTTTCATCGCGGTCGCAGCCGCCCCATTCCAGATGGGAAGTCCCGTTGGGTTCCCGGCATTCCACCATAAGGCCACCAGCCACGGCGTGAAAGCCGGTGACTAGTACGCAGATGACTGCGATCAGGCGATGGAGAAAGCGGCGGTTCATTCGGTCGGGCAAAGGATAGGCCCGTCTGCGTCGTCAATGGATCGCCATGACGAAGGAAATAAGGTACGCGTGGTGCCAGTGCCAATCCGGCGAAAGGCATCGCGGCTATTTGACGGCGTCGCTCAGCCTTGTCGCGATTGAGCGCGGGTTGAGGAAATCGATCAGTAGACGCGGCTTTGCGTGAGTTCCACGGTGAAAGTCACGGTCGGGTTGCAGGCAGTTCAGGAAAGGAAGTTCAAATCCCGCCAACACTCTGGCCAAAAACGCTCAAAAACTGAGCAAAACCCGCGAGCGATTGAACTGCGTTTTGATGACGTAAACCCTTTCCGCACAAAGAGAAAGTCCTTCGACGCAGCCGTCGAAGGACCTCGCCTACAGAAAAGTCGGGGTGATAGGATTTGAACCTACGACCTCTTCGTCCCGAA
>JABWBC010000140.1 GCA_013360695.1 Phycisphaerales bacterium | reverse complement strand
GAGTTGAGCGCCGGGGCGCGGGCCGCGGCGATGCGGCTGGCACGCAACCTTGCGGGCGTGAACAACGCGACGGTGACGGAGGAGAAAGGACGCTGGGAGGCCAGCGGCGACCCGACCGAGGCGGCCATGCTCATCGCCGCCGCCAAGATCGGGCTGAAGCGCGACGCGCTCGATGCGGGTTCGCCGCGGCTGGCCGAAGCGCCCTTCGATTCCGACCGCAAGCGTGCGGCTGTGGTGCGGAAGGCGGACGCAGGTGCGGATGTACTTGTCAACGGCTCGCCCGAGAACGTGCTGGCGTTGTGCACGCACATCGCCGAGGTGGATGGCTCGCGAGGCATGACCGATGCGGACCGCGCCGCGATCGATGCGGCCAACACGGCTCTGGCTTCCAAGGGCCTGCGCGTGCTGGCCTGCGCGGCGAGGGGCCTGCCGCAGGGCGAAGTGGCAGCGACGGTCGCCGATCCCAGCCCGGCGTCTCTTGAACGTGACCTGACGTTCGTGGGCCTCGTCGGACTGCTCGACCCGCCGCGTGCCGAGGCCCGCGAGGCCGTCGCCAAGTGCAAGGCGGCGGGCATCCGCGTGGTGATGATCACCGGCGACCAGCCCAAGACCGCCCTCGCCATCGCTCGCGACCTGGGGATCGCGAACGAATCGGACGCGGCGCTCTCCGGGGCCGAACTCACGGCGATAGATGATGCTGCACTGCCGGGGCGTGTGGCACGAACGGCCGTGTACGCGCGCGTCACCGCTGCCGACAAGCTCCGCATCGTGCGGGCGTGGCGGGAACAGGGCGCTGTCGTTGCGATGACCGGCGACGGAGTGAACGACGCACCGGCCCTCAAGGGTGCCGATGTGGGGATCGCGATGGGAGCCTCGGGCACCGAGGTCGCCCGCCAGGCCTCCGACATGGTCATCACCGACGACAACTTCGCGTCGATCGTCGCAGCCGTCGAGGAAGGCCGCGGTGTCTACGACAACATCAAGAAGTCCATGCAGTTCTTGCTCGGGGGCAACGCCGCCGAACTGCTCTACATGGGTGCGGCGCTGATGGCCGGGCTGCCCACGCCGCTGCTGCCGATCCAGATCCTCTGGATCAACCTCGTGACCGATGGCCTGCCCGCGCTTTTCCTCGCCGCCGACCCCGCCCCACCGGGCGTGATGGAACGCTCGCCACGCCCCCGCAATGCGACGTTCATTGACCGTGCGTTCGTGGGCACGATGATCCTGACGGCGTTTCTCACGGCGGGCGTCGCGCTGGGCGTGTATCTCTACGGCCTCAAGTACCACGACGAGACATCGGCCCGCACCCATGCCTTCGCCGCGCTGGTCTTCGCCGAGCTGCTCCGCTCGTTTGGAGCGAGGAGCGAGACCGTACCGATCTGGCGGATGGGCTGGCGCGACAACGCGATGCTGCTCGTAGTCGTTGCCGCGTCGTTCGCCCTGCAGCTCTGGACGCACCATAGCGAGACGCTCTCCTCCCTCATGAAGACCTCGACGATGGGGTGGGAAGAGTGCATCCCGCTGATGGCCGTGTCGTGCATCCCGCTGGCAGTGCTCGAACTGGTCAAGGTCCTGCGGACGACACGGAAGGAGCGTGCCTGATGGACAACGCGGTCGCTCTGGTACAAGCATTCCTACGTCTCCACGGCTACCTCACCGTAACCGAGTTCCCGGTTGTCCGCACTGCCCGCGGCGGTGGACAAGAGTGCTTGACCGACTTGGATGTCCTGGCATTCCGGTTCGGCGAGGCATCGGGTCCGGGCGAGGCCATGCATCACCCGGCCGAGAGCGAAGCCAACAGGTTGCTCGGAATCGCCGGGGGCGTGCCGGACATGATCATCGGCGAGGTCAAGGAGGGGCGGGCCGAACTCAACGCTGCCGCCACCAGGCACGACGTGCTCACGGCCGCCCTTGAGCGGTTCGGCTGCTGCCGGCACAGTGACATCGACCGCATCGTGCATGAACTGTTCCGTCAGGGCCGGGCCCACACGCGGCACGGCCACGGGGTTCGTCTTGTCGCGTTCGGGACGCTGGCCCCTGGGCATCAGGATCGACGATGCCATGTTGTGCTCCTGGGAGACATTGTGGCGCATCTGCGCGCGGACATGCGCCGTCACTGGGACGCCTGGCGTGCGTCGGCGTCCAAGGACCCGGGGTTCGGGATGCTCCTGACGCTGGAGAAGGCCGAGCGCGGACATCGTCCTGCTGGTCCCGGCGTCCCGCCACACGTCGATCAATCAACCGGCCCCACACGTGATTCACGGGGTGGACCACGTCATGGATGAAGAGCGCCGGTACCATCTGAAGCAGGCTGTGCTGTGGGCCACGGTCATCACGGTCGCCCACTTCGTGGTTCCCTCGGCGGCCCACGCCTGGCATTGGCTCCACACCGCCCTCTCGGCCCTCTACTTGCCATTGATCTTCCGTGCGGCGGTGTGGTTCGGCCTTCGTGGCGGCCTGTTGGCTGGGACAGCCTGCGCCGTGCTTTACCTGGGTTACCTTGGTCTGCGCTGGGCCGTTGGTGGGTCGCTCAACCACGATCAATTCGCATTCCCCGCGGTCTTTCTCTTCGTGGGTTGGTCGTCTGGGCTGGTAGTGGAAGATGCACGCTACAAGCGCTGGCAACGCGACGAGGTAATCCGTCGAGCCAATGCGGCCGAGCGCATACGGCAGCCGCAGACACCGAGCGCCCTGGACCCGGGCAACGGACCGCGACATGGGGAATAGCCAAGTGCGACGCACCAGCACTGGCTGAGGGGCGGGTGATGGCCGAGCGGGCCCCGTTAGAACAGAATGCGGAGAACCGCGGGCGACTTGGCGACGTATACTGGGGGGGAGTATACTTCTAGTCCCCCTTGAAAGGACCCCTTATGAACGCGACCACCAACTCCACTGAACGGCTGACCCTCTCGATCGACGGCATGTCGTGCGGCCACTGCGTGCGGACCGTCACCGAGGCTCTCTCGGGCGTTCCCGGCGTCAAGGTGTATTCAGTGGCGGTGGGTTCGGCGGAGATCGACGCGTCAGACCCCAACGCAGCGAACGACGCGATTGCAGCGTTGGGGAACGCCGGCTATCAAGCGACGGTGGCACGCCGGGCGGCGGTGGCCAATCCCGCGCGGGCGGGCGGGTGCTGCGGCGGTCCCAAGGGATGCTGCGGATAAGAACACATGCCTCGAACTTCTGTGAGGAACTGGACGTGACCAAAGGCAAGGCGAAGTCGAACAGCGCTCGGCGCAACGCGGAATCCCCCGTGGAAGCCGCAGCGTGCGCGTGCGGAGTGAACCAGGACGCGGCGGAGACCCGCGTTGGGATCGGCCCCGGGGCGCACGCGGCGGGCGTGGATGCGGGGCTGAAGGCGGCAAACCTCAAGCACCTCAAGCGGATCGAGGGGCAGGTGCGGGGGATCGCCGCGATGATCGAGGAGGACCGCTACTGCGCCGACATCATCCAGCAGTGCGCGGCGGTGCAGGAGTCGCTGCGGTCGGTCGCCAAGAACCTGCTGCGGAACCACCTGTCGCACTGCGCGAACCACGCCATGCACGGGGACAAGGCCCAGCAGGCCGCGATGGTGGACGAACTGGTCGCGCTGGTCGGGAAGATCGCGCGGTAGCAACGCACGGAAACGAGGTTCACCATGAGTTGCAACTGCGGATGCCATGACGACAAGCCACCGGCGACGGGGTGGAAGCGGTTTGTGCCGCTGATCGTGGCGGCGGCGGTGGTCGGCGTGCTCATCGCCGGGGCGGTGCTCAAGAAAGACGACGCGGGCAAGAAGCACGCGGCACCTTCGAGCGCGCAATCGGCCTCGGGGACGCAACCAGGGCGGTGACACATGACGACCATCACTTCCACAACTTTGTCGGACACCGCGGACGCGCGACGGCTCGCCCGCTGGGTGCGGGTCGGGTGGTGGTGCACCGCGATTTCGCTCGTCTGGAACGTCGCGGAGGGAGTGATCGCGGTGTGGGCGGGCGAGGTGGCCGATTCGGTCGCCCTCGTTGGGTTCGGGATCAACTCGTTCATCGAGACGGCCAGCGCGGGGGTCATCGCGTGGCGGCTGTGGACGGCGCGTGAGGCCGCGCGTTCGGCACGCAGCGAGCGCACGGCCATGCGCTGGATGTCGGGGCTGCTGATGGTGCTCGCGGCGTACATCGCCGTTGAGTCGCTGCGGCGCTTGGCGGGCTGGGGGCCGGAGTCCAAGGAGAGCGTCGTCGGCCTCGTCCTGACGGGGGTGTCGCTGGTGGTCATGCCGGGCCTGTACCTGGCCAAGCGGCGCGTGGCGAAGGAACTCAAAAGCGCGGCGGTGCGTGCTGACGGCGTGCAGACGCTCGCGTGCTGGTGGCTCTCGCTGGCAACGTTCGCGGGGCTGGCCGTGAACGCCGCGTTCGGATGGTCGTGGGCGGACCCGCTCGCGGGGCTGCTCCTCGTGCCGTTCATCGTCAAGGAGGCGCGGAGCGCGTGGCGCGGGGAAGTGTGCGGATGCGCTGCGGGGGCGTGCGCTGTGGGAAGAACCACGATGGACGACAGCATGGACGCGGGCACGCCCAGGAACGGATAGATTCCGATGAGCAATCACGAACACAACGCCAAGCATGTCGAACACTCGACGCCGAACGCATCTGAACCTCCGGTGACGGCGCGGGCCGATCTGCCGATCGAGGGGATGACCTGTGCTTCGTGCGCGAACCGGATCGAGAAGCGCCTGGGCAAGCAGCCGGGCGTCGAATCGGCCAACGTGAACTTCGCCACCAAGGTGGCGACGGTGAAGTACGACCCGGCGGCAACCGGGCCGGAAAAGTTGGCGAAGGCGGTGGACGACATCGGCTACAAGGCCGTCGTGCCCCGGGCGCGGGACAACGCGGTGAATCCTCCGCACGGGCGCGCGGGCCACGACCACGCGGCGATGTTGGCGGCGCAGGGAGCCGTAGCGCACGCCGCGCACGCGATGAACGGCGGCGCTGGGGGCGAGGACCACTCGGCCCACATGAACGTGGGAGAGGCCGAGACGCGGCGCCTACTCACCAAGACGGTCGTGGGCGCGGTGCTGTCGCTGCCCGTGCTCGTCATCACGATGTCGCACGGGAAGATCGAGGCGTTCAACGTCTCGTGGATCAACTGGCTCCAGCTCGCGCTCACGACGCCGGTCATGTTCTGGTGCGGGTGGCAGTTCTTTCGCTCGGCGTGGAAGGGCCTCCGGCACTTCAGCGCCAACATGGACACGCTCGTGGCGATGGGCACCGGCGCGGCGTACCTCTACTCGCTCGCGGCGACGATCTGGCCGGGGTTCTTCGCGGGCGTCGGTGAGGCAGCGGCGAACGTGCCGCACGCCGAGGGCGCGATGGGCGGCATGACGATGGTGCCGGTCTACTTCGAGGCCGCAGCCGTTATCATCGTCCTAATCCTGCTGGGCAAGTACTTCGAGGCCCGGGCGACGGGCCGGACGAGTGCCGCGATCAAGCGACTGATTGGGATGCAGGCCAAGACCGCACGGGTCATGCGGAACGGCACCGAGCAGGATGTGCCAATCGAATCCGTCGTCGTGGGTGACCGCGTGCTGGTGCGTCCCGGCGAGAAGATCCCCGTGGACGGGAACGTTGAGAGCGGCCAGTCCGCCGTGGACGAGTCGATGCTGACCGGCGAGAGCGTGCCGGTCGAGAAGGCGGCCGGCGACAGCGTCTTCGGCGCGACCATGAACACCACCGGCGCCCTGCGGCTGATTGCAACCAAGGTTGGGGCCGACTCGGCACTCCAGCAGATCGTGAGGCTTGTGCAGGAGGCGCAGGGCAGCAAGGCCCCGATCGCCCGCCTGGCCGACAAGATCAGCGGCGTGTTTGTTCCCATCGTGATCGCCATCGCTCTCATGACGTTTGTGGTCTGGTGGTTTGCATCGCCGGCGGAGTCGCGCCTCAGCATGGCGCTGGTTACGGCCGTTTCGGTGCTCATCATCGCGTGCCCGTGCGCCCTGGGGCTGGCAACACCGACGGCGATCATGGTCGGCACGGGCCGCGGCGCAGAAAAGGGCATCCTCATCAAGGGTGGCGAGGCGCTGGAGACCGCCCACAAACTCACTGCCATCGTGCTCGACAAGACGGGCACCATCACGCACGGCAAGCCCGCCGTGACCGACATCATCACGGCACCCGGGGGTGTGCAGGGGACGCTCGATGAACGCGAGCTGCTTCGGCTGGCCGCATCAGCGGAGCAGCACAGCGAGCACCCGCTCGCCGCGGCGATCGTGCGTGAGGCCACTGCACGCGGGCTGCCCCTCACCGAGCCAATCGGCTTCCTGGCCGTGGTCGGTCACGGCGTCGAGGCCACGGTGGACGGGCACGCGGTGCTGGTCGGCAAGGCCGCGTTGCTTCAGCAGCGCGGTATCCCGTCCGCACTGACGGAGAAGGCCGCGGGTCTGGCGGCGCTGGGACGCACGCCCATGTTCGTCGGCGTGGACGGGCGCGAAGCAGGAATCATTGCAGTCGCCGACACGGTGCGGCCCGAGTCGAAGGAGGCCATCGCCACGATGCACGCTCTCGGGCTGCGCGTCGTCATGATGACCGGCGACAACCAACGAACGGCCGAGGCGGTCGCCTCGCAGGTCGGCGTCGATGTGGTCTTCGCCGACGTCCTGCCCAAGGACAAGGCGGACAAGGTCAAGGCCCTCCAGACCGAAGGTCACGTCGTGGGCATGGTCGGCGACGGCATCAACGACGCCCCGGCGCTCGCCCAGGCCGATGTGGGCCTCGCGGTCGGGACCGGAACCGATGTGGCGATGGAGTCCGCGGACATCACGCTGATGCGGGGCGACCTCCGGGCCGTGCCCCAGGCCATCGCCCTTTCCCACGCCACCATGCGCACCATCAGGCAGAATCTTTTCTGGGCGTTCATCTACAACGTGGTCGGCATTCCGATCGCGGCGGGTGTGCTGTTCCCGTTCACGGGCTGGCTGCTCTCGCCGATCATCGCGAGTGCAGCGATGGCGTTCAGCAGTGTCTCGGTCGTGTTGAATAGCCTTCGACTGGCACGCGGCAGGGTAGGATGAACCGCCGCGGCCTTGGGAATCTCCCCGAACGCGACCCGCAAGTCCTCCAGATTGAAGCCGGTCTTGGCTATTGCGGTCGTGTGGTTCAGCACGGCTCGGAATTGCTCAGGCCGGTCGGCCTTCGGACTTCATCGCAGCGGCTGTCGGAAGGGGCTTGGCCCCGAGAATCACCGCCTCCACCTCATCGCGTGCTCCACGCTCGGGGTAGGCGGTCGCGTTTTGCGACGAGACGACCCCGTGTTTGCGCCAGTTCCTCGGCATGAAGCGCAAGTCGAGGATTGCGCGACCCAGCAGGTCCATATGTGCGGGGCAGGACGTCACAACAGGTCACCCCCGCCGGCACCACTGTCGGCAACCACCTGGGGCTTGTCACCCAGGATCAACATCTCGGCATGATCGAACGCGGCTCGCTCTGCTTGCGCGGCCTGCTCGCGAAGGGCGGCGGTTCTCTTGCGAGCCGCCAGAACGGGCTTCATCAGCGACCGTTGCACCTCAGGGCCCGGGCAAGGGATTCGGAGCGCGCGAATCTCCTCGGTGTTGATGTTCGCCTGCCCGCCGATCTGGCGACTCACCTGGTCGATCTGCCCGCGGCCGATGGAGCCGTTGATGACATAGGCAAGAAACGCAGGGTCAGCGCGGTCGCCATCGGCGCGAAGTCGGATGAGATACGAGGCGAACACAAACGCACCCTCTGCCTCGAACACGGCACACTTCCCGACGAGTTCCTTGCTGTTCGTCCGGTTGATCAGGATGTCGTTGCGCTCGAGCAGAAGCGACTCCGTCTCCGCTTTCGACAACTGGACGAACTTGAGGTCGGAGAGATCGAACACACCGTCCACGATGTTGTTCATGCGGATGATGGGCATGCCTCGGCCAGAACGATCCGCCTTCTGGCTCGACCCGTATTGCACGAGTGTCAGCAGTTCACCAAGCGGTTCGGGTATGTACTTGCCCGAGTCGAGATCCACAGCAATCGCCGCGATCTGGTGGAAGAGAACCGACCATCGCTCCGCGTCGCTCCACTGCACTGCAAGCACCTTCGGGAGTGTCCTCGCCGCTGGAGGCGTGAGGCCCAGGGCCTTCAGGAAGTCCGCTTCCACAGCGGCGTCGAGTTCGTCGGCCTTGATCCGCAGCGCCGCCGCCGTCGCCTTGGACTTCTCGAACGCAGTGACAATTGCTCGTTGCTGCGGTTCGGCGAGATCGGGAACAGGGATCTCCAGCAGATTCGAGACAAAGAGTCGTTCCTTAACCGCGCCCACGCGGTGGCAGTCGATCAGTTCGAGGAAGTACCGAGTCCGGATCAGGATCTCAACGAACGCCGGGATGAGCTGGCCCGTCAAGCGCCAGACTTGGTACTCCGGACTCGTGATCGCATCATCGGGCACATCGGGGACCCGGCCGAGCGACCCAACGTTGGCTCGCGTCGGATTGTGGAAGAACCAGTCCTTCTCGATTCGCTTGTAGGCCGAGTTGAAATCGGCTCCGCGCTGACGGTGGCTCAGGAACACGCCGGTGGAGTTGTTCACCCCGTAGACCGGCCACTCATGGTCGGGCTTCGCCGCGGGGTTGACCGTGACCGTCGCTTCCTCCGCGAAGTGAGCCAGAGGCCGGAAATGGGGATGCGCCAAGCGAAACTGCGTGGCCCGGGCCGCCTTGATATCCCAGCGATTGGCGTCTCTCCATCGCACCGCGTAAGCCTGAGTCGCAACGTTCACCGGGACACCTCCCGCTTCGAGATCGCGGCGATAAAGGCATCCGGGTTGCGGCGGAACAGGCGGTACTGCATGAGCGCCGTGGTCTGCTCCTGCATCCCTTCGGGTAGGCCAAGAATGGGATCGAGATGCAACTCGCAGGCATCCGGCTCGCCGGTCGCGGAGATGCCGATGTGCTTCGCGTCGTACAGGAACACGGGATAGTCGAAACGCTCGCGGAGCAGCGCCCTCGCCTCGAGCCGTTTCTGCTCTGCCATGCGGGCCAGATACTGCTTGAGCTGTGACTGGGCCGCTTTGCGACGATCCGCGTCCTTGGCCTGCTTGGCGGCGTCGATCTCGGCTTCGAGCCGTGCCGTTTCGGCCGCGATGGCCGGTGTGTGCTTCGCCTCGACCTCCTTGATCGCCGCGTCGCGCACCTTGGCGAACTTGGCCGCCTCGGCCTCGGTGTACTTCTGCACGAAGAGCATCGACGCCTTCACCGTCGCGCCGGCGGCAAAGAAGGCCTCCTGCGGGAGGCTGACGACGGCCAGGATGCGGGCGCGGTCCTCGCAGAACTCCCGAACGTATTGGAGCGAGGGATTGTTGAAGATGCCCTCTGGCAGCACGATGCCGAGCCGTCCCCCCGGCTTGAGCAGGGACAGGCATCGCTCGATGAAGAGAATCTCCGTCTTGATTTTGCCCGGCTTGTGCCGTGCGAGCTCGGCTTCGTTGTCCTCGCCCTTGTGGGGAAGATCGAAGAGCGAGCCGATGGGCGCCTTGGCCTCCAGAGCCTTCAGCACGCGCTCCTGTGCGTCTGTGTAAGCCTTTCCGTAGGCCCGCGAATAGCGCCGGCGCTGCTCGTCTGTGGTGCGCACATCGCCTTCGGTGATGCGGTCGGTCGGTTCGACGTTGGCCCCGAAGGGTGGATTGGTCAGGATGATGTCGAACCTGCCCTCAAAGATACCGTTGACGTTGATGAAGCCGTTGTGGTGATGCACGCCGCCGTGACCGTCGCCGTGCATGATCATGTTCATCTTGCTGGTGCGGGCCATGCGGTCGTTGGCGTCGCACCCGTAGATGCAGCGGTTG
>JABWBC010000139.1 GCA_013360695.1 Phycisphaerales bacterium | reverse complement strand
GTCCGTCCCCGGCACGGCGAGCGGCGACTCGCCTCGAACGGGGATGGTCCGTGGCCCGGCGCCGCCACGCCGCCACAGATCATGCACGCGCAGCGCCTCCACCTGCTCCGGGAAGTCCGTGCGCGCGTGGCAGCCCCGCGATTCCTCGCGCCACAGCGCCGATCGCGCCATGATCGCCGCGACCAGCAGCATGTTCTGGGTCTCCCAGCCCAGCGGCTCGTCAAAGATCTTGTCGAGCGTGTAACGCCCCCAGAAATCCAGCATGTCCGCCACGTCGCGCAGCTTCGCGCCCGTCCGCTCCACGCCCACGTTCCGCCACATCGCCGAGCGCAGGCTCGAGCGCACGTCCGCAAGGTCGAGTTCGCCGTGGTCGCTCGGGCGGATGTCGCTCACGACCGGGATCGGCGCGTGCGGCACGCTCGTCCTCCACACCTCCGGCGCGCCCGTCTTCATCTCCTCGCACGCGCGACCCGCGATCTCGCCCGACACCAACCCCTCCAGCAGCGAGTTGCTCGCCAGCCGATTGGCCCCGTGCAGGCCGTTCGACGCGACCTCGCCCGCCGCGTACAGCCCCGGGACGTCGGTGCGACCGATGAGGTCCGCCCGCACGCCGCCGACCATGTAGTGCGCCGCGGGGTGGACGGGGATCAGGTCCTTGGCGGGGTCGAGATCGAATCGCGAAAGTTCTTCCGCGATGCTGGGGAATCGATCCTTGAAGTTCGGGATGTGACGGCAATCGAGCCACACGTGCCTGCCGCCCTGCTCGGCGATCTGGCGCACGATCGCCTGGCTGACGATGTCGCGCGGCGCCAGTTCCGCGAGCGGATGCACACCCACCATGAACCGGCGCTTCGAAGCGTCGAGCAGGTGCGCGCCCTCGCCGCGCACCGCTTCCGAGATCAGCGAGCGGTGCGCTCCGGGCAGATAGAGCGTCGTCGGGTGGAACTGCATGAACGCCATGTCGGCCAGCGACGCGCCCGCGCGATACGCCAGCGCCATGCCGTCGCCCGTCGCCGAGGGCGGGTTCGTCGTCTCGCGGAAAACCACGCCCGCGCCGCCGCCCGCCAGGATCGTCGCCTTGCTCCAGATCATCTGGAGCCCGTGCTTGGGGTGCCACGTGATCGCGCCCATCACGGGTGCGCCGGGCGTCGCGCCCGCCGTGATCAGGTCGAGCGCGAAGCACTTCTCGAACAGGCGGATGTTCGTGATCGACTTCGCCTTGGCGAGCAGGCACCGGGCCAATTCGTGCCCCGTCGCGTCGCCGCCCGAGTGGATAATCCGCGGCCTGCTGTGCCCGCCCTCCAGCCCCAGCGAAAGCGCGCCCGATTTGTCGTGGTCCAGATTCATGCCCCACGACATCAACTCGCGCAGCAGCCTCGGCCCGTGCTCGACCACCAGCCGCACCGCGTCCGCGTCGCACAGCCCCGCGCCCGCGGTCATCGTGTCGCGCGCGTGCTCGTCGAAGGTGTCCTTGGAATCCAGCACGCCCGCGATGCCGCCCTGCGCCCACGACGTGTTCGAGATCTTCAGCTCGGTCTTGGCCAGGACGATGACCTCGCCGTGCGCCGACGCCGCGATCGCCGCCCGAAGCCCCGCCACGCCCGCGCCGATCACCAGCGTGTCGACGAAGATCTGCGGGAGCAGCGTTGAGCGGAAGGGAATGAGGTACCGGCGTTCGTCGAAGACGTGGTTCATGCGATGATCAGTTCTCGGAGTGGAGTCGTGTTAGTGATGCCCCTGGCAGCCGCAGCCCGAGCCGCAACCGCCCGAACCGCCGGCCGTCGAGGCCGACGCCTTGGGCGGCAACGTGTCCTTTCCGACCAGGCGATCGAGCTTGCACGCCAGGTACCGCGCGTGATGCTCCAGGTGCCACGTCGCATAGGCCAGCATCTGCTTCACGCTCTCGCCCCCGCGCTCCGGGTGCAGCGCCATGCGATCAAACTGCTGGGGCTTGAGCGACAGCAGCCAGTCACCCGTCCACTGCCGCGTCGTGTGGATCATCGCGACCGCGCCGCCCACCGCGCGCACCACGCGGTCGTGGGCCGCCTCGGGCGACAGGCCCTCGGTGTCCGTTCCGCCGTAGATCCCGTTGTCGATGAATGCGTTCTCGTCCCACACCGACAACACGGGGTTGTCCTCGCCCACCGCACGCCGCATCCGCTGCGCGAACACGATCTCCGCGTCCGCAAGGTGCCCCAGGAGCACCCGCACCGGCCAGCGCCCGACATCCGCCTCGGGCAGGAACGCGTGGTCCAACTGCTCCGGGTCGAGCCAGAAGATCCTCCGGTCGAAGTTCTCGATCCCCTTGCGATAGCGACGCAATAGGTCCGGGATGGTCATGGCCTTGAACTGCGACGCCGGCTCCAGCGCCGGCAACGCCGACACTCCCGGTCCCATGTACCCGCCGCGCTCCGCCGGCTGCCCGGCATGATCGTGTCCGTGCCCATGTTCATGCTTGCAATCGTGCTTTCCAGAACGACACTCGCCCTTCCCGCCGCAACTCCCGTCGCCCTTGCACGAGTGCCCGTGCCCATGCTCGTGCTCGTGGGCGTGTCCGTGCTCGTGGCTGTGTCCGGGGCGCTGTGCGGTCGACATGGGGTCTCCCGTGGGTCGGTGGTGGTGGGGGGCGGCGGGCCGTCGCCGCTCTGGGGGCGATCGATCATACGGGTCCAAGGCCTTGCAGACCCCAACCTCCGCTCCCCGCCCCGCCCGCTACCGTTCGCCATGTCCGACGCCAAATCACCCCAAAGGTTCGCCACTCTCCGCATCGTCACCATGCCGCGTGACACCAACCACTACGGCACGATCTTCGGCGGCGTGATCCTATCCTACATCGACCAGGCCGGATTCCTCCAGGCCCGCACCCACGGCGCTCACCGCTGGGTCACCGCCGCCATCGACCGCGTCGACTTCAAGGCCCCGGTCCACCTGGGCGACACCGTTAACTTTTACACCAGCACCGTCCGAACGGGCACCAAGTCCGTCACCGTCCAGGTCGAGGTCGAGGCCGAGCGATACTCCAGCGGGCAGCACGTGCCGGTAACATCGGCAACCCTTACCATGGTCGCCGTCGACGCCTCGGGGCGTCCGATCGCTTTTTCGTCCGCACCCAGCGTCTAGCCACGCCTCCCACGCTCACGAGATCAACCACGATGGAATCAACCTACCTGAAGCTCGAACACGTCACGCCCGCGCTGATCGGCCGCCTCAAGTGCGAGAAGCTCGCCGAGCGCGAGTCCAACGTCATGCTCGCCGAGATCTCCAATCACGCCGGCGAAGCGTCGTGGAAGATCGCGCTCGACCTCGAAGAGGTCATGCTCGTCGCCTCCGTCGGCCTGGGCGCGCTCGTCACCCTCAACAAAAACTGCAAGGCCAACAGCGGAAAGCTTGTCGTCTTCAACATGGCCGAAGAAATCCTCGAATCACTCAAGCTCTCCCGCCTCGACCGCATCATCACCATCGTGAGCGATCAGGCGGCGGCCCTGAAAGCACTGTCGTAACGAGCCCGGAAAGTGGTGAAGTGGTCGAGTGGTCCAGAATCTGAGAGTCAGGCGCCCAAGCACAGTGCCCCTCCGATTTCCTCCGATTCCTCTGCGCTCGGTCCCGGCTTCGATCCTTTCTCGCCCTTCGAGTTCCTTCTCGTCCTCCGCGTTCTCCCCGCGCTCCGCGGTGAATCCTCTCGTCTTTCCCGTGCGCGGCTCCCGCCTCCCAACGAAAAAGCCCCGGTCTCCCGGGGCTTCGTTCATCGTTCCGTCTCAATCTCAATCGCTCACTTCGTCACGTCAATCGGCCTGCTCGGCGGCGTCTCGCGCGACGGCGTCGCCCGCACCGGCTCGTTCCCGCCGCCGCTCGCCGGCGCCACGCCACCCGCGTCCGAACGCGACTTGGTCAGGAAGATCTCCACGCGCCGGTTGGCGGGCGTGTTCCCCGTGCCGGGAGTGTTGGGCACCGCCGGCCGGAACTCGCCCCAGCCCGCGACCATCATGCGATCGCCCGGCACGCTCATCGACGCGAGCGCGCTGCGCACGCTGATCGACCGATGCGCCGAGAGGTGGACGTTCGTCGGGTGCTTCTGAGCCGTCACGCCGCCGATCCGCTGCGCGTCGGTGTGCCCGACGATGTGAACGTCGTAGCCCGCCGCCGACGGCGAGGTCAAAATGCGGGCCAGCGCCGACAGGCTCGAGCGGGCGCTGTCGTTCACATCCGCCGAGCCCGATGCAAACGTCAGGTCCGACGCAAACCGCAGCATGCCCCGCGCCGAGTCATACGTGATGAGGTCCGGGTACTGGGCCGCCAGCTCCGCCAGCGCCTTGTCCGTCGCCTCATCCAGCGGGCCGATCTCGAGGTCGGCCATCGCCTTGCGCAGGTCGTCCAGGTCAAATCCCGCCTTCTTGAGCGCATCCGCCAGGCTCAGGTTCTGGTTACGCAGTTCCGCCAGCGCCGCTTCCGCCCGCGCCAGCGTGTTCCGCTGGAGTTCCAGGGCCGAGCGGTTCTCGTCGCGCTCACGCTGCAGGGTGATGTTCTTGTCCGTCAGGGCGCGGTTGGTCTCCACGACCTTGTCATACTCGCCCTGCCCCACGCACCCGCCCAGCCCAAAGGCCGAGCCGATCAAGCACGCGGCCAAGAGGCCCAGCCGTGCTCCGCTGATGCCCATGTGCCTTCCATTCGTGCAACGATCCACCATCCGTGTCATGCTTCGCTCCCTCATGGGCAGGACGAACGGCCAAATCGGGGTGACGGGCGGGTGCCGCTCCGCCCGGCGTGGGTCGCCCCTGGCCAAAGTCGTTTCTACTGTGCCCAGCATAGGCGCAGACTCTGTTTATCGACGCCGGAGCGCTCCGGGCGTGAATAGAGATCTCCCCCGGATTCTCGGCGAATCATGCCATCGGACGCCGGCCCGGGGAGAGTTTTCGAGCAATGGTCCGGGTCGACTGAACCGCCGCGAACTCTCGAACGTGCCCCTTTCGGAGTCCTTCATGCCGACCGCCGGCGCGCCGAAACCCGAACTCCTCCGTCTCGACGCCGCCGCCCTCGCCGACGCCACGCGCACCCTCGCCCCCGCCTCGCTCCTGCTCGACGTCAATCCGGCCCGTGCCGCTTCGCCCCTGCTCGTTCTCGCCGCCGACCTGCCGGCTCAGGTTGATCGCCATCCGGCCGCCGCCAACGCCCGACGCGTCCATCTCCCCGATCGCCTCCTCATCCCCGGCCTCGTCAACTCCCACACCCACCTCGACCTCACCTCCATCGCCCCCCAGCCCTACGCAGGCGATTTCTCGGGATGGCTCGACATGGTCCGCCGCTCCCGCCCGACAGAACCCGCCGACATTGCCGCCGCCGTCGCGGAGGGGGCCCGACTCTCGCTCGCCTCCGGCGTGGTCGCGGTGGGGGACATCGCCGGTGCTCCTCGCGGCCAGCCAACCCTCGCGCCGACGCAAGCCCTGGCCGCCGCCGGGCTCGCGGGCGTTTCGTTCCTCGAGTTCTTCGCGATCGGCAAGGGCGCGGGCGCGATCGAACGCATCCAACATCTCACCGACGCCGCGCCCCGCTCGATCGGCCCGGTCCGCGTCGGCCTTCAGCCCCACGCGACGGGAACCGTCGGCCTCGCGGGCTATCGATGGGCCGCCGACATGGCCGCACTCGGTTGGCCTGTTTCCTCGCACGTCGCCGAGACTCTCGACGAGCGCGACCTCGTCGCTCGCGCCTCCGGCCCGCAGCGCGAGTTTCTCGAGCGCCTCGCTCTCTGGGACGATTCACTCCTCCGCGAATTCGCACGCGGCCTCTCGCCGGTCCAGCATCTCCGCGAGGTCTTTGAGCGCGCGCCCTTCCTCCTCGCGCACGTCAACGACGCCGGCGACCCCGACATCGAACTCCTCGCGCGCACAAAGCAGAGCGTCGCGTATTGCCCGCGCGCCTCGGTGTACTTCGGCAATCATGCGATCATCGGGCCGCACCGCTACCGCGACATGCTCGCCGCCGGCGTCAACGTCTGCCTCGGCACCGATTCCATCATCAACCAGCACCCCGAGGGCGGCCTGTCGATCTGGCGCGAAATGAAGCTGCTCTTCCAACGCGATCACGCCCCCGCCCGCGATCTTCTCGCCATGGCGACCGTGAACGGCGCCCGCGCCCTCGCCCTGAGCGCCGAGCAATGGACATTCGCACCCGATCGTGCGATTTGCGCCGTCGCCTCGGTGGTGGTGTCGCCCACCGCTCGCGGGCGCGATCCGCTCAAAAGTGCGCTGGAATCTTCGACCGAACCAGAACTTCTCTGGCGCGCGAATTAGTATTGCTGACAACCACGCTAGGGCGATACCCCGTGTCTTCGGACGCCGGACCTCAGGAGTCCGCGACGAAGGTCCGGGTTGAATGGCGCGATCGCGCCTCCACGCGGCGTCTCGGCGTTCCCTCACGGACAGGCGGTGCATGAGCGTCAAGTGGGAGCAAACCAAGCGATGGGACCGTGAGCACCTCACCGGCCCGCTCGCGCCCGTGCGCTGGGTGCTCCACCTCTTCAGCTCCGTGTGGCTGGGCGTCTGGCTGCTGGTCTTCGTGGCTCTTTACGCCGTGCTCGCCAGCGTGCCCATCGGGCTGCTCGCCCAGGCGCCGACGCTCCTCTTCGATATCGCGACCCTGCTCGCCTCGATCGCGCTGGTCGCGGGCCTTCCCGTCTGGCTCATCGCCCGCGCCACCCGCGCCTGGCCCGCCCCGCGCCGGGCCGCTCGCTTCGTCCTGCTCTTCTTCGCCGCGCTCGCGCTCGCCGTGCTCGCGGCTTTGGCGTGGTGGTCGCTCGTATGGCCGCGCATCGTGTACGACCCCGTCACCAAGTCCGGCGTGCGCTTCTTCGCGGACTTCATCGAAGCCAATCGCGCCACCACGCTCCGCCGCCTGCCGATGCTCGAAATGACCGAACTCGAGTTCTACGCCTGGTGGCCTCTCCGCGTTGTGCTCCTGGCCTTCGTCGCCAACATGATCGTCGCCACCGTCCGCCGCATCGAGTTCTGCTTCAAGAACCTCGGCGTGCTCATGGTCCACAGCGGCATCGTCCTCATCGCGCTCGGCAGCGTCTACTACAACCGCCTCAAGCTCGAGGGCGACACCCTCCTCCTCGCCGGCCCGCCGGACGAATCCGGCAACCCCACGCCCGGCCCCGCGCAGGACCGCTTCTACGACAACACCCGCCTCTCCCTCTACGTCCAGGATCGCGGCGTGTGGCTCGCCCGACCGCTCACCGGCGTGCCGCGTTACAACGACTACGCCCTCCACAAGATCGGACAGCCCGGCGACGTAAGCGCCTGGGAAAACTCCGGCCGCCCCGTGCCGTGGAAAGTCGAGCCCGCGCGCGATCTCGATCTCCCCGTGCCGCCGCAATCCTCCGAGTTCGGACCGGGCGTCGACCTTCGCATCGTCGGCTACGCCAACTACGCCGAGCCCGTGACGGACTACCTCAAGCGCGCCGCGAACGAATCCGCGAGCGCCGGCCAATCCTCGGCGCGGGCCGATTCATCGCGCCCGCTCCGCGTGGTCCAGCTCATCTCCGCCCTCCCCGATCCGCAAGGCCGCGTCACCGACGACCCCGCGTTCGTCTTCACGCTCTCGCCCGCCGAGCCCGCCCGCCGCCTCAGCGATGCCGGCAGCTTCGCGATCGAGTACACCGCCGGCCCGACCATGGGCATGACGCCCGAGCGCTGGCGCGATCTCTCCGAGGCGCTCCCACCCGACACGAGCCACGCGCTCGTGGTCGAGATTCCCGCCTCCGGCTTCCGCGCCGTCTACGCCGTCAAGCAGGGCGATGAACTCTCGATCGCCGACACCGGCTATCGGATCAGCGTCACCGAACTGGCCGAGCGCCCGCCGTTCCCCATCATCACCGAGGGCTATCGCGGCGCGGAGAGCTCGGTCGCGATCGTCAAGGTCACGCCGCCCGCCGGCTCGCCCTTCGATCGCTGGGTATATCACCGCTTCCCCGAGATCAGCCAGGACATGACGAGCGAGCTGAACGAGCGCGGCATGCCCAAGCGGCGCGACGCCGACCCCGCCATCCGCATCAGCTACCTCGATGCCCGCGCCGTGCAGGTGTACTTCGACGATCCCGAGGGCGTCAACGCTCCGCCCCGCGCCATCGTCCGCCTCCCCGGCGGCTCGCTCCGCGTGGTCGAAACGCTCGACCCCTCCGGGCTCCTGGGCGAGGTCGTGCCGAAGATCTCCCTCCGGGTCTCCGAGCGCTGGGCCCACGGCGAGGCCGTCGAACGCCCCTCGCCCGTGCCCACCGAACAGCGCGAAAAAGCCATGATCGGCTCGCACGAGAGCGCCATGCTCGCGGTCGAAGTGCGCGCGGTCGCGCAGGGCAAGGACTGGCGCAGGGTCGTCTGGCTCCCCTTCACCAAGTACATGGGCATGGGCATGGGCACGGAGCGATTCGTCACGCTCCCCGACGGCCGCGAAATCGGCCTGGCCTTCGGTCGCCGCCAGAATCGCCTCCCCGGCTTCGCCGTCGAACTCCTCGATTTCGAGATGATCGCCCGTGAGCACCGCGGCCCACCCAAGGACTTCCGCTCCACCCTCCGAGTCATGCCCTCCGGCTTCGGCCCCGATGACTTCGAAGCCTTCGTCCACACCACCAGCCTCAACGAGCCGCTGCAAGCCCCCTTCCTCTGGGAGGATTCCCGCGGCCTCGTCTCCAACGTGCTCGGCACCATCAGGAGCCGCCTCGACCCCACCCAGTTCAAGTTCAGCCAGGCCGGTTGGGACCAGCAGGGCTGGATGGAAACCCAGGCCCTCGCCGACCAGGGCCTGGCCAAGCGCCCCACCGCGAAGTTCACGATCCTTCAGGTCGGAAACAACCCCGGAATTCACGTCGTCGCGCTGGGAAGCATCCTCATGGGCGTCGGCATCCCCTGGGCCTTCTACATCAAGCCATGGTTGATGCGACGCGAGAAGAAACGGATCCAAGACCAGATCGCGCGCGGCGAGCACCCCACGCAAGCCCGCACCCCACGCAACGCCATCCAGCGCGAGATCAAGCCCGAGCCGATGGCGGTGAGCACCGAGGAGACCAACCCATGACCCAGGCCGTCACGTCGCGAAGGGGAATCCCGCTCTGGTTCCGCGTGCTGATCTTCGTCGCGGTCATCCTCGCGGTGCTGGTGCTCTGGCCCTCCCGCGCCCTGGGCCAGACCCCGCCCGCCGGGAACGCGCACCCCGACGAAGCCATGATCCACGCCCACGACGGCGCCATCATGCCCCCCTTCGGCATGTACCTCCGCGAGACCCGCTTTGACGCCACGTCCAAGCACGAGTTCGCCGCCAAAATCGACTTGTCGCCCCTCCGCGACGTACCCGTCTTCCACTCCGGGCGCGTCAAGATCATGGACACGCTGGCGCGCGAGACCATCACCGCCATCTGCGGCCGCGCCGATTACTTCGAGGTCGCCGACGCCAAAAAACTCGCCTACGACCCGCTCTTCACCCTCCTCGATCTCATGATCGACCCCGCGTTCTACATCGACCGCCCGCTCATGCACGTCAACTACATCAACCTCCGCGACATGTTCCTCGAGCGCGCGATCTCCGGCGACGACCCCGCCGCCGTCGCTCAGCGCGCCAAATGGCGAAAGCTCACCCGCATCTCCCCCGCCATGTACCAGCGCTTCGCCAGCGACATCGCCGCCCGCTTCGCCAACGAAAAAGACGCCGCGGCCTACAACGACGCCCTCGATCAGGCCGAACGCGCCCTTACCCTCGTCGATCGCTCCGGCGCCAACATGGACCTTGTCGCCCCCGCCACCAAGGACCGGCCCTGGAATCACATCTCGCAACTCCCCGAGTCTCACCCCGCCCGCGCCGCG
>JABWBC010000138.1 GCA_013360695.1 Phycisphaerales bacterium | reverse complement strand
TTACCAGCGGGCGCGCTTGAGCCTCGGATCCGGCCAGTTCACAGAGCAAGTGCGCCAGGCGCACGAGGAGGTGGTGCGGAAAGAAGTGATCGGCCAGGACCAGTCCTGGCGGGATCTCCGCGGCGAGCTGGACCTGAGGTTGCGGAACAGCTAAATACTAATTCAAGGGCTGACCCTGCGGAGCTCGCACTCCTTTCCTCCTTTCGCCTGCCGGCACGATGTTGCGCGAAGCACCCAGCAGCGCGGGCACACGCGGCATCAATTCCCCTACGAACGCGAGCATCATCATGAATCGGTACGTGGGCGGCACGAATCGGGGTCGCTGGCACCCAAACTTGGCCTGACGCGGGGGAAGTGGAGAGGCTCCGGGGGGACGCAACGCGGGGTGGCCGGGGCTTGTCAGGGGTGTCTGTCAAGAAATCTCGGGATTCGGGTGGCAAATCCGGAAAGCTGAGGCACATTTGGGATGTCTATGCCGTCGGCAGGGTTTATGCCGGCGGTATGGACGGCTGGAGTAGGAACCATGAAGGTCTCGAACTGGCTGCGTTGGAGTGTGCTGGCGATCCTGATGCCGTTCCAGAACGCCGAGGCGGACATCGTTGAGCTCGATCTCGACGAGTGAACTGAATCAGACAACTCTTCTCGTGCGGGCCATCCCGGGGGGTGGCCCGTGTTGTTTTTGGGGCGGAACTGGAGCACGCGCACCTCGCGCCAATCTGAGCACGCGTTCCTTTCTGATCTTGGCCGCGGGCTTCGCTACGCTCCGGCATGACCCGCCCGGGCCCGATCACGGTTGCGTTGACGCATGGCGCGTATGTGCCCGGCGTCGGCACGATCGCGGTGGTGATCGACCAGCTCCGCGCGGGCACGACGATCACGATGGCGCTCACGAACGGTGCGCGGCGCGTCATTCCCGTGACCAGCGTTGATGAGGCGCTCGCCCGGCGGGACTCGCTTCGGCGTGAGAACCCGGGTCGGCGCGTGCTGCTGGGCGGCGAGCGGGGCGGCGTGCTGATCCCCGGGTTTGATCTCGGCAATTCGCCCCGTGAATACACGCGGGAACGCGTCGAAGATGCCGACATCGTTTTCACCACGACCAACGGCACGGCGGCGTTGCACGCGGCGCGGAGCTCGCCGCTGGTGGTCGTCGCGTGCCTGGCGAATCTCAGTGCGGCGGCGGCGGTGGTCGACCGTGAACCACGACCGATCTCGATCATCTGCGCCGGCACGCACGGGTTGGTCGGGCTCGATGATGCGCTGGTCGCGGGCGCGATGGTGCGGTGCCTGCCCGATCGCCCGCTGGCGGAGGATGACGCGGCACGCCTGTGCCTCACGTGGTGGGACGATGCGGCGGAGGACATCCGAAATGCGCTGGCGTCGTCGCTTGGCGGGCGAGGCCTCATCGCGCTGAATCAGCACGAGGACCTCGAATTCTGCGCACAGATCGATATCACGAGCGTCGTGCCGCGGCCTATGCCCGACGGTTCGCTCGTGCCGGCGTGAAGTGTCATGTCGGATTTGCGCTGGAGACCTTGGTGCCGAAGATTCTCCAGATTGTCACACGGGCGAATTCACCGAGAATTCACGCAATTACCGGACGGACAAAGCACGAGCTGGGTGGCAGTCGGACATTCTGCGTGTACTTTCTGGGGGGGTTGCAGCGCGCAGGCCGCGCTTGAGGTGTGCGCCCGTCTGCACAGGTTCCTTGCCGAAAGACCCGCGATGCGTTTGACCTATGTGCCACGAATCGCCGCATGCACCACCGCCGTGTTGAGCTTGGCCGCCACGACGGCGATGGCGTCTCCGCCCTTGTTCAACGGGATGGGGCGCTTGCCGGGCGGGACGGCGTCGGGGGCGACGGGGATTTCGGCGAACGGGTCGTACGTTGTCGGCTACTGCACTCTGCCGCAGGGAGATCGGGCGATCCGCTGGAGCCGCACGACGGGGATGCAGTCCTTGGGCGTGCTTCCCGGCGGATTGTCGTCGCGCGCGGTGGCGGTGAGCGCCGACGGATCAAAGGTCGCGGGCTATGGCACCACGCCGAACGGCGATCGCGCGTTCCGCTGGTCGCTCAACGGCGGCCTGCAGTCGCTGGGCACGCTCTCGGGCGGGTCGTATTCGATCGCGGGCGACATCAGCAACGACGGCGGCGTCATCGTCGGATACTCCGACACCGTGATCGACGGCGTGACACAGTTCCGGGGCTTCCGCTGGAACGGCGCGAGCGGCGTGATGGAGGACCTCGGCCTGATGCCGGGCGGATCTTCGTCGTTCGCCCAGGGCGTGAGCGGGGACGGCTCGATCGTGATCGGCGTCGGCGACGCCGACAACTCGTTCGACTTCCGCGCGTTCCGCCATCAGGGCGGCGTGATGCACAACCTGGGCACGCTCGAAGAGGGCGGCTTCAGCATCGCGTTCGGATGCAGCGATGATGGGCGGGCCGTGGTGGGCTACGGGCGCGTGCTTTCGGGCGTGGTCGCGTTCCGCTGGACGCCCGAGAAGGGCATGCAGAACCTCGGCAAGTTCCCGGGCTCGGACAACACGATCGCGCGCGCGGTGTCGGCGGACGGCAACGTCGTGGTGGGCGGGAGTGCCGCGCTGGCGGGCGATATCGCCTTCATGTGGACCAAGAAGCTCGGGCTGACGAACCTCAACACCTACCTGCAGGCACGCGGCATCAACCTCAGCGGCTGGGCGCTCACGACCGCCAACGCCGTCAGCAACGACGGGCTGACGATTGCGGGCGTGGGAGTTCATAACGGCGTGGAAGAGGGCTGGGTAGCGTTCCTGGGCGAGGGCCAGGACCTGACGGCGATCGAACAACTCGGCAAGTCGCTCATGTCCGACCCGACGTTGTCGAACCCGGTGGGGCAATCGTGCATCTCGTGCCACTCGGCGGGCGTCGGGTTCGCGAACCCGCGCTCGAACGACAACGCGCACGGCGCGGTGCACGAGGGGGCGGTGACGGGGTTGTTCGGCAACCGCAAGCCGCCGACGGCGGCGTACGCGGGCAACTCGCCCCCCTTGTTCCTGGACGGCGACACGTGGACGGGCGGCGTGTTCTTTGACGGGCGAGCGACGGGCTGGACGCTGGGCGATCCCTTGGCGGAGCAGGCGCTCGGGCCGTTCCTGAATCCCGTGGAGATGAACAACGTGGCGGCGGACGAGGTCATCACCAAGATCGCGGCGTCGAACTACGCGACACTCTTCCGCGACGTGTGGGGGCCCGATTCGCTCCCGACCAACGGCGGGGACGTGACGCTGGCGTATCAGCGCGTCGGGCTGTCGATCGCGGCGTACGAGCGCTCGCGCGAGGTCAACCCGTTCAACTCGAAGTACGACGATTACCTCGCGGGGCGGGTGACGCTGACGCGCCAGGAACTGAACGGGCTGGCGCTCTTCAACGGTCGCGCGGGCTGCGTGCAGTGCCACCCGTCGGACCTTGGGCCCAACGGGGAATCGCCGCTGTTCACGGACTTCACGTACGACAACATCGGGATGCCGGCGAACCCGGAGAATCCGTTCTATTCACAGCCCGACTGGGTGAACCCGGACGGGTTTGCGTACGCCGATCCGGGGCTGGGCGGATTCCTGCAGCACGCGGGATATCCGAAGTCGGTATTCAGTCCCGAGCTGGGCAAGCACAAGGTGCCGACGCTGCGCAACGTGGACCGGCGCGGCGGGGACGGCGAGTTCGTAAAGGCGTACGGGCACAACGGGTTCTTCAAGACGCTGGAGGACGTGGTGCACTTCTACAACACGCGGGACAGCGAGGCCTGGCCGCCGCCTGAAGTGCCGCAGAACGTGAACATCGCGGAGATGGGCAACCTGCACCTGTCGGCGGATGAAGAGGCGGCGCTGGTGGCGTTCCTCAAGACGCTGACGGACCGCGAGGTGGACCCGGCGCACTGTCCGGGCGACTTTGACCATGACGGATTCGTGAACGGCGACGATTACGACGCGTTCGCGGACGCGTTCGATCTTGGAAGCCCGAGCGCGGACTTTGACCGCAACGGATTCGTCAACGGAACCGACTTCGATCTCTTCGCGCTCTCGTTTGAGGAGGGGTGCTGAATGAACCTCCGATTCTTCCATGCTGTCGCGGCGATGCTGGCGATGTCGGTCGCGGCGGGCGCGCGGGCCCAGTGCGAGGGTTGGCTCCCGGGCGAGGGCGTGCCGGGCCTTGACGGCGCGGCGTATTGCGAGCTCTCGTGGGACCCCGACGGCGCGGGGCCGGAGCACCCGCTCCTGGTCGTGGGCGGGTCGTTCTGGATCGCGGGCTCGGACGTGTGCCGGAATATCGCGGCGTGGGACGGCGAGTCGTGGCGTGCGCTCGATATCGGCATGGACGCGCCGGTGTATGCGCTCGCGGAGTACCAGGGCGACCTGGTGGCGGCGGGCTCGTTCACCTCGGCGGGCGGAGTGTCGACCAGCATGATCGCGCGCTGGGACGGCACGAGCTGGAGCGCGCTGGGCGGCGGATTCTCCGGCGCGGTCTTCCCCGAGACGCCCGCGGTGTACGCGCTGGCGGTCAACGGCAACACGCTCGTGGCGGCGGGGACGTTCACGACGGCGGAGAACTTGCCCGCGTCGCGTGTCGCGTCGTGGGATGGATCGGCGTGGCACGAGATGGGCGCGGGGCTTCCCAGCCTGGTCAACGCGCTGTGCTTCTATCACAACGAGGTGTACGCCGCGGCGAACACCATCACGCGCTGGAACGGCACGTCGTGGCAGGCGCTGCCGAGCGGGCTCAACAACTTCGCGTACGCGATGACGGTGTACGGCGATGAGCTGGTCGCGACGGGCGCCTTCACGCTCGCGGGGAACAAGGTCGCGAACCGCATCGCGGCGTGGAACGGGTCTTCGTGGCGCGCGCTGTCGAGCGGCATCAACAACCCCGGCTATGCCCTGCACGCGATGGGAAACCAGCTCGTCGTCGCCGGCGCGTTCACCAGCGCGGGCGGTCAGGCGGCCGACTCGGTCGCGGCGTGGAACGGCGCCTCGTGGCAGGCGATGGGCGACGGCATGAACGCGTCGGTCTATGGGCTCGCGTCGATCGACGGACGCGTCTTTGCGGGCGGCGACTTTTTCATCGCGGACGGTGTGTCGGCGTTCGGTGTGTCGGAGTTCATCAACACCGAGTGGACGCCCGTCGGCACGGGCAAGGACGGTCCGGTCCAGGCGATGACGATCTACGAGGGCGACGTCGTCGCGGGCGGCTACTTCACCGGGGGCGGCGGGAACTCAACCAACCTGGTCGCGCGCTGGAACGGCGCGACCTGGTCGCCCATGGGCTCGGGCATGGCGGGCTCGGTGTATCCCTCCGTGTTCGCCCTCACGACGCACAACGGCCAGTTGATCGCGGGCGGCGATTTCACGTCGGCCGATGGAAACGAAACGAATTACATTGCGCGGTGGGACGGCTCCACGTGGCTGCCGATCGGCCAGGGCTTTGACGACGCGGTCTTCGCGCTCACCAGCTTCAACGGCGAACTGATCGCGGGCGGCGCGTTCGTGACGGGTGATGGGCAGACGGCCCAGCGCATCGCGCGCTGGGATGGGAGCGCGTGGCAGCCCATGGGCGGGATGGACGGGCCGGTGCGGGCGTTGGCGGTGTACAACGGCGAGCTGATCGCGGCGGGCGATTTCGTGCTGATCGACGGCGTGCCCTGCAATAACATCGCCAGGTGGAACGGCTCGTACTGGGAGCCGCTCTGGACCGGTACGGACGGAACGATCTCCGCGTTGGCGGTGTACAACGGCGCGCTGATCGCGGGCGGCGAGTTCCAGTCGGCGGGCGGCAACTCCGCGTCGTTTGTCGCGAAGTGGAACGGCTCGTTCTGGTCGCCCCTTTCGTTGGGCATGGACGCGCCGGTGAGGGCGATGACGGTGTACAACGGCGCGCTGATCGCGGGCGGCGAGTTCACGATCGCGGGGCTGAATCCCGCGTACGGCGTGGCGCGATGGAACGGCGTGGAATGGCGGCCGCTCTCGATCGGCCTGAATAACTACGTCTATTCGCTCGCGGTGCACGGCGGCGAGCTCTTGGCGGGCGGCGACTTTACGCTCGCCGACGCGCTGGTCTCGGCGAACTTCGCACGCTGGGCGGACGAGGCGTCGCCGTGGATCGCGGACCAGCCCGACGACACGATCGCGAACACGGGATCGACGCTCACACTTTGCGCGAGCCCTGCCCAGGGAATCGCGGGCGTGCAGTTCCAGTGGCTGCGCAACGGCGTGGCGATCCAGAACGGCGCGGGAGGCGCGTCGGCGGGCGGCGGCGTGGTGAGCGGCGCGTCGGGCGTTGTTGATCTCACGACGGGCGCGGGGCTGACGCTGAGCATCGGCGGAGTGAAAGCGTCGGACTCCGGCGCCTACTCGGTTGCGATCTCGAACTCGTGCGGGAGCGGCGAGAGCGCGGCCGCGAGCGTGACAGTCGGGACCTTCTGCCCCGCGGACTTCAACCGTGACGGGTTCGTGAACGGCAACGACTATGACCTGTTCGCCGAGGCGTTTGACCAAGGGAGTCAGGCGGCGGACTTTGATCTGAACGGCTTCGTGAACGGCAACGACTATGACCTGTTCGCGGAGGCGTTCGATGTCGGGTGCTGAGCGTTCATTACGGATAAATGTATGTGCATTTGTGTCCATCGGCAACCCGTGCGTGAAGCTGGGCAACTTATCGGCCGGCTTGGCATTGGCTGGGTTTGCGCTTCGAAGAGAGTTCATGAATTCCCTTTCGAGAGGTCTTCCAGCCAGGGGTTTCCTCGGTAAAGTGATATGGAGTCTCGTCTCGAGGGGGCACGCACGAGAGAGAAAGCGACAGGTTGAATCGCCCGCTCGTTGGGATGATCGAGGCGCGGCACGCCTCGAATTGAGAGTGTGGCCGTATCCATCGTTGATGGATGTTGCTCATTTTGCTTGGAACGCGGCCGGGCCCGTGCCGGTCGCTTGCATTGGTTGATTTTCGCACGCACACACCGAAGAGGAAGGTCCCATGAAGAATGTCGCATCACCCGTTCGCTCGTTGCTGCGCGCCGCCGCGTTGACCGCGGGCCTGGCGCTGGCCGCCTCGGTTCAGGCGGGCACCTGGACGAAGGTCGTCAATAACCCGCCGGGCAGCGCGGGCCTGATGCTGCTGCTGAACGACGGCACGGTCATGGTGACCAACCCGGGCGTGAGCGCGGCGTGGTACAAGCTGACGCCCAACGCCAAGGGGAGCTACATCAACGGCACGTGGACGACTCTCGCGAGCGCTCCGCACACCCGGCTGTATTTCCAGTCGGAGGTGCTGAAGGATGGTCGCGTGTACGTGTCGGGCGGCGAGTACGGCACGGGCGGTCCTTACGCCGACATGTACAACCCGGCGACCAACAGCTGGACCAACCTGGCTATTCCCACTTCGCTGTGGTCGACCGCCAGCAATGACTTCTACGACGGCAACATGGAAGTCCGCCCGGACGGCAGCCTCATCATGATGCCCGTGTTCCCGCACGCCCCCGGCATCCCGATCATTTACAACCCCTACACCAACGTGTGGTCCAACGGCGGCAAGCTCTTCCGCGGCACCTGGCAGGACGAGGCCAGCTGGGCCAAGCTGCCCGACGACTCGATCCTCACCATCGATCCGTGGGGCACCTTCTCCGAGCGCTACATCCCCGCCACCAACACGTGGGTGAATGACGGCGTGGTTCCCGTCGCCATGTATGACCCCTTCGGATTCGAGCTGGGCGGCGCGTACATGCTCCCCAACGGCAAGGCGATGTTCCTTGGCTCCACTGGCAACACTGTTTTCTACACCCCGACCGGCAACACCTCGCCCGGCGTCTGGACCACCGGGCCGGTGATTCCGAGCAACCGCGGTACGCCCGACGCGCCCGCCTGCCCCATGCCCAACGGCAAGGTCTTGTGCGCGGTTTCGGCGGTCCCGACCAGCGCCAACCACTTCCCGTCGCCCACCTACTTCTACGAGTTCGACTACACGACCAACACCTTCACGAACATCAACGGCCCCACGGGCAACTCTGACGCCATCTCCGCGTACCAGGCCATGTTCCTCATGCTCCCCACGGGTGAGGTCATGTACACCCACATGAGCAACACTGTCTATGTCTACAACCCGGGTGGTTCGCCCCTGGCCGCGGCCAAGCCCTCGGTCACTTCCATCAGCAAGAACGGCGACGGCTCGTACCACCTCGTCGGCAAGAACTTCAACGGCATCAACGAGGGCGCGACCTACGGCGACGATTGGCAGATGAACACCAACCGCCCGCTTGTCCGCTTCTTCGACGACGCCAACCCCCCGAATGTCTGGTACGCCACGACCTTCAACTGGTCCCGGTCCTCGGTGATGACCGGCAACGCGACCGTCACCACCGAGTTCAAGAAGCCCGCCAGCCTGCCCGCGAACGTCAACAAGTTCGTGGTCGTCGTCAACGGCGTCGCTTCCGACACCTACCGCATCTGCCCGGCCGACCTGAACCATGACGGCTTTGTCAACGGCAATGACTACGACCTCTTCGCGTCGTTCTTCGATGCCGGCTCCAGCGGCGCCGACTACAACGACGACGGCTTCGTCAACGGTGACGACTACGACGCTTTCTCGTCCGACTTCGAGGGCGGCTGCTGATCCGACGCTCGGATCACACTGACCAACATTCAAGGGCAAGGGCGATCGACGTGGTCGCCCTTGCTTGTTTTTGGGGTTGCGCGAGTTCACGAGGTCCCGGAGTCATCTGGCGGGATCGCGATGCGACCACGATCGCGTTGTGTCTTGTGCGCATGCGATTGAAGCCCGGCTTTCTTACTTCTTCGCGTCGGCCCATGCGTGTACGACCAGCTCGATGCGTGGAGGCTCGCCGGGCTTGAGCTTCGAGATATCAACGCTCGGGAGCGAGCGCGGCGGGGGCAAGCTGCCATCGTCGTTGGCTTCTTCGCTCTCTCGCGTGCCGCGGGTGAAGCGGAACTGGACGGCCTTGCCGTCGAAGGGGCGCGGGAGGGCGAGGGTCCAGCGGGTGTCGGCGCCGCGGGTGAACCTCATGGCGGGGTCGGCGGGATTCCACGCGTTCATGGTGCTGGCGAGGTAGATGGGCGAGTCGTCGCTCGCCTTGCCGCTGCGATCTTCGACGATGAGGATGACGCCCTGTGGGAGTGATTCGGCGGGGACGAATTGCGCGGAGTCCTGGACATCGGCGGGCTCGGCCAGGCCGCGCGGGTTGATGACGGGGCGCGTGGTGGGCGGATTCTCGAACGCGTACCAGAGCATGCCGGAGACAAGGAAGAACGGAAGGGCGAGGAAGAGCGTGAGGAGGATGAGCTTCTTGCGGCGGGATGCGGGGGACGTGTTGAAGTGGGCGGCGTTCATGCGGGATGATACGAACGGCGGGGCGAGCGAGCGCGCTGCGGCGGGGCCGGCGGCCGATTCAAGGCACACTGACCTCCGCAGCACGGCGGCATCGGTGGTGCGTGCCGGGTCTACCCTTCTTCGTGTCCATCCGGTTCGACGACACGATCTGGCTGTGGCTGGGGCTCCTGGCGATTCCGTCGGCTCTTGTCGCGTTGGCGTATTTCGCGGCGATGAGCGGGCTGCGCCGGGTGTCGGCGATCGTGTTCCGCACGCTGCTCATCGCGCTCCTGGCGCTCGCCCTGGCGGGCGCATCGAGCGTGCGCGTGACCAACGAATTGGCGACGATCGCGGTGGTTGATGTGTCGGAGTCGGTGCGGCGGCTTCGGCCGGGGGAGCAGACGCCGGCGCTCCAGCGCGCGCAGGCCTTTCTTGCCGCGGGAGTGCGCCAGCGCGGCGCGGACGATCTTCTGGGCGTGGTCGCGTTCGACGGCTCGTCGATCGTGGTCGCGTCGCCATCCACGCTCGACGTCTCGGGGCGCTCGCTCGACGTGCGCGGCAAGG
>JABWBC010000137.1 GCA_013360695.1 Phycisphaerales bacterium | reverse complement strand
GGCTTGCTTACGCCGCGGGCTTGTCGGTTTGCGCGCCCGGCGCGGGCGGCGCATCCGCGGTCGAAGGCGCCGCGGCCTGGGCTTCGGCGTTCTTCTCCGCCTCTGCCTGGAGCGCTCGCTCGGGGAACGCGGTCTTTTCCATCTCGAGCACCCACGATTCGAGCGGTTCGTAGCGCAGCAGATCGAGCCTGAGCTCCTGGCCGCCGAGCTGGGCGTGCGACGCCTTGATCTTCAGGAAGATGAGGAACTTGTCCCAGCGGCGTTTGTCGAAGTCCTCGACGTCGGCGGGCGTGAGCGTGGCGCCGCCCGGCAGGCCGAGCGTCTGGGTCGATGGGTTCCAGGTGTAGGACTTTCCCTTCACCATGACGATGAGGAGGAGGAGCCAGGCGGTGGCGCCGTAGCCGGCAAAGGTGATGCCCCACTGGAGCGGGAGGTCCCACGCGGCGAGCGGCTCGCTGGGCGTTTTCTTGGCCCAGACTTCTTCGAGCTGGGACTTGCGCCCGCGCGGATCGGCGATGGTGGTGTGCTCGGGGCTGGCGCGTCCGATGGTGTCGAGCGCGGAGAGCCACTGCAGCCGGGCGGCCTCGACGGGGCTGGTCATCTGCTGCTGGGTGATCTTGTCCCTGAGCTTGGCGAGTTCGCCGGCGGGATCGGCGATCGAGGCGGCGTCGAGCGACCGATTCTGGTCGGCGGCGCGGAGGTACTCGAGCTCGAGCTTTTCGGCCACGTTGATGCCGCGCTTCGGATAGGCGATGACGGCGTCGAAGAGGCCCCAGCAGCCGAAGATGAAGACGAAGATGGCGAAGCCGATGGTTCGGACGAGCCACTTCTTGCTGACCTTGGTCTGGAGCGTGCCGGGGTTGTCGGCGGTGTTGGTCTCGGTCATGTCGGGCTCCGCGTGCGCCGGATGCGGCGCGAGTTGGTCGGGGAAAACGGCCGAACTAGATCGACGAAGTCTCGTCGTTGACGTGATCGAGGGCGGCGTTCCACCACAAGTCGGCCCACTGGCGGCCGTCAGGGGTGGCGACAAGGGCCGAGAACCCTCCTTCGGCGACGCGCCGGAGGGGGATTTTCGGGTAGGGACGGCCTGAGGCGAGCGCGCCGGTGAGCCAGTGGGAATGAGCCAGGCGCATCTGCTCGGCCCGGGAAGGCAGGTCGGATCGATGGAACGGCCACCAGATCATGCGGGGATGGTATCAGGGGATGCAGGAAGGCATGTGCGGATGCTACAGGAGAATGTCTTCGACCACGCACAACGCCAGGCCGAGGAAGGAGGCGACCAGAACAGCGAAGACCAGCCAGAAACGGTCCTTCTGAGGCCAGGCAGCCACGCGACCCGCGGACTTGCGAATCCAGATGAAAAACCACGCGTCGAGGATGGTGCCGAAGACAAGGAACGCCGCCCAGATGAGGCAGCCGCTGGTTTCTTTCACGAATGGGGCGGCGTAGTGGTACAGCAGGGCGAACGCGACGAACTGCAGCACGCCTCCG
Organism: Phycisphaerales bacterium; assembly: GCA_013360695.1. Lineage (GTDB taxonomy): Bacteria > Planctomycetota > Phycisphaerae > Phycisphaerales > UBA1924 > JABWBC01. The sequence goes on along the minus strand of JABWBC010000137.1, from coordinate 8,389 downwards.
ATCGCCAGCACCACGAGCGAGAACTTGTACCAAGCGCTGCGGCGCGCGACGGCGTCAAGCGGAAACGGGAATGGGATGAACGCGTGGCACTCGGGGCAGTGGTCGGCCTTGAGAGCGTGCAGGTTGTAGCCGCACGATGGGCAAGGGACGTCGCGCTCAGCGAGGAACTGTTCAAGAGCGGCCTTGTCGAAGGGGTCGCGCGACTCAGACATCCGTGCAGCGTATCGCGAAATTGCGGCGTTTGGAAGGCGTGCATCGATACCGCGGAGTTGAGATCGAACAACGTTGATGAACGCGAGAGTGAAGCGCAGTCGGAAAGAAACACCGACCGCGAAGCGCGGTCGGTGGCACAGAATTGCATGGGATGTTGGTCCTGCTCAGATCTCCAGCGGCACGCCGGTTTCCGAGTAGCTCCAGACTTCGCCTGGCGAGAACAGGAAATCGAAGACGACGAGCTCGCGGTCGGAGTTTGAGCTCCGGCCCGCCAGGTGCAGGCGACTGCCGGAGGACGACGAGCCGAGGGGCATGGACATGGCGGGCGCGGAAGAATCCGGCGTCAGGTCTCGCCAGTTCTGGTTGGTGGGGGTCCAGCGGAGCATGTGGAGCTTGCTGGCATCGTCGAGGAAGGCGATGTTGATGCCACCATCCGTGCTGACGACGACCTCGGTGCCGTAGGTGGCGACGGTCGAAGACGAGGCGGCCTCGCTGATGTTGGAGACGACCCAGTTGCCGCCGAGGCCCGGGGCCCACCAGTAGGTGTAGATCTTGTTGTCGCTGGTTCGACCGGCGATGTTGAGACCGCCCCAGGGCGTGACGTAGGCGTCGAGCTGGCCGGTGAAGGTTGGCCCGCTGAAGGTGGTGGTCATGTTGATGGTTTCCCAGTTGGAGAGGCCGGGCGCCCACCAGTAGACGACAACCTGGTTGGAGGAGTTGAGGCCGGCGAGGTTCAGGCCGTCCCACCCGGTGACATAGCCGGTGAGTCCGCCGGACATGAGCGGCCCGCTGAAGAGATCGGTGAGATCGGAGAACTGCCAGGTGGGGGTAGAGCCGGGGACGAACCAGTAGTTGATGGCGTGCCCGCGTGCGTCGAGCCCGGCGAGGTGGATCGCGCCCCAGCTCGGGGAATAGTGGGTGAGGTCGCCGGTGAGGCCGGGCGCGCTGATGAGGGCGGTGAGGTCGGTGCCGGTCCAGGTCCCGGTGCCGAGGTTGCTGGCGGTGAGCAGCCAGAGGTGGTGGTTCTGGTCGGTGAGGGCGAGGTGGACGGTGCCGGCCCAGGTGAACGGCGTCATGTCGATCACGCGCCCGACAAAGCCGGCCTTGGCGGCGAGGTTCTGGGTGCTGGCGACGCCGCCTGAATCGGACTGGACACGGAGCATGGGCTGCTCGCCTTCGTCGAGATAGAACTCGAGGAGCTGGTCGTCGAAGTCGACGCCGACGACGCGCTGGGTGAGGTTGCTGGCGGCGCGGGCCTTGAACTTGACCGCAAAGTCGGTGTCAAAGGTCGGCAGGTTGAAGCTGAGCGTTCCGCTGGAGACAAACTTCCCGGAGACGGTGGAGGTGGCGGCGGAGGTTCCGGCGGCGGTGCTCCAGATCTCGATGTCGATCACCTGGTCGGCGCGGAGGCCGGTGATGGTGACCAGGCCGCTGGTGACGTCGCCGGCCTCGACGCGCGAGTCCTTCAGGATGTAAAGCACGCCCTGCGAGCCGTCGGAAACGCCCCAGGAGAGGAGCGACTGATCGGCGACGGCGTTGATGGTTCCGGTGGCGGTGAGACGGCTGTTGAGGGTGCGGAAGTTGAAGTTGGTGTAGTCGAGCTGGAGGGTGCTGCTCGTGATGAAGTTGGCGAAGGTCTTCTGCAGGCTGCGCATGTTGCTGGTGAGGAGGTTGCCGTTGGAGGTGAGTTCATCGGTCGTGATGCGCAGGCCCATGCCCGCCTGCCCGGACGCGAGGCCCGACCACATCATGGTGCGGAAGATGGCCTCGTCCTCGGCCTGGGTGAACTCGGAGGAGTACGCGGGCACTCCGCCCGGCCAATCCGTGCGCGTCATGCCCCACTCGGCGTTGATGATGGGGCGCCGGTGCTCGGCGTGCGTCATCCAATAGCTGGTGATGGACGCGTTCTCGATCGCGGGACGGATCGAGGTGTCGCTGTCGGGGTTGTTGATGGGTTCTTCGCTGGAGTTGGTGTAGAGGTGTGGCACCGCGGCGTCGAAGGAGCGCGAATAGAAGTCGGCGCGGGCCAGCGGGCCGCGTGGGTCCTGGGCGATGGTGCTGTTGAGCGTGAGTCGGCGCGGGTCCTGGGCCTTGGTGTAGTCGGCCAGGGCGGTGACGAACTGGGCGCGCCGGCGCATCTCGGTCTCGCGCCCGGCCTCGCTGTTGCCCTCGGAGTTGAGGGTCCATTCATAGCTGTCCCATTCGTTGAGGATCTCCCAGCCGATCAGGCGGTGCGCGTAGGGCTTGAAGGCGGACTCGTTGAGCCAGGTGAAGAGCTGGGCCATGCGGGCCTTGGCCAGGTCGAGGACGGCGTCGGTCTGGAAGAAGTTGTTGATGTCGGTGAGCGGGCCGCCGTTGTTGGTTGACCAGGGAAACTCGGTGGCGAAGGCCTCGTCGAAGGAGAAGGTGTCGAAGGGGGAGAAGATGAGGTACATGTTGGTGCGGTCGGCCTGCTGGAGCGCGTTGAGCATGAAGGCGCGCATGTTGGTGTTGTACGTCTGGGCCGGGAACTCGAGCCAGTAGGTGCCGTTGGGGAGCGAGGGCGGGAAGAGGAGGTTCTGAAGCTCCAGGAAGACGCGCATGGTGTTGACGCCGTTGGACAGGAGGGAGTCGAAGTAGGGTCCGGCGGCCCCCTCGGCGGGGAGCGTGGAGTTGTAGTTGTGGTATCCGCCGTTGATGTTGTCCCACACCTGGCCCGGGAAGAGCGAGCGCGTGTAGCTCCATGAGAGGCCCAGGTGGTCGCCGACCGGGACGAACGGCGCACCCGCCTCGGTGACAAGCGTGCGCCCCATGGGCGACGGCACCACGCGCTTGCCGAACGACACGTCCTGCGACAGCGTCTGGGTCGTGAACGTCGCGACGTTGGAAAGATCGCCGAGGTTCCCCGCGGCGTCGACGGCACGCACCGCGACGTAGTACGTCGTCTGCGGAAGCAGCCCGATCAGACGCAGCGATTCGGAGAGGCCGGCCAGGCGCGGCACGTAGGCGTTGGCGAACTTGGTCGCGCCGAGCCAGTCACCCACGGTCGAGATGGGATTCTCGCTGTACCGGATTTCGTAGGCCGAAACGTGGCCCGAGCTGTTGGTTGAAACGCCCGCGGGCGCGGTGAAATTGAGGAACGCCGAGTACCCCGAGACGTTGGCGGCGGCGAGGTTCGCGATGGCGGAGGGCTTGGAGGCGGCGGAAGGGTCGACGAACATGAGGGCGGCGTAATTCACCGGGCCGCGGATGCCGGCCTGGCTGGAGGCGTAGCTGGAGTGGACGCCCTGGACGTGGTCGTCGACGAAGGTCGGGGTGGTGAAGCGGTCGGACGCGTTGCGATGGTCGGTGAAGTCGCGGGTCTGGCCTTCGTTGTCGAAGATGACGTCGAAGTTCATGCCGATGGTCTGGCCGTTGACGGGCGCGGCGGCGAGTCCGAGGGCCTCCCAGGGGAGGTACATCTCGGTGACCCAGCCGACGTCGGTATCGGCGTTGTTATTGACGGTGCCGTTGCGGGCGGTGAGCCAGGTGAGCCCGGCGGGGATCGCGGCGCCGTTGACGTCGGGCGCGCCGCCGGCGCCGTCGCCCTTGATGTGCTTCTTGAGCTGGATCGCGCCCTGGCCGAGCGGGGGGTCGGTGGGGTTGCCGAGGTTGACGCCAAAGGCGCGATCGCCATCTTGGAAATACTCATCGCGTGAGTTGTCGGGATCGAAGTACACGGTCATCGAATCGTCGGTCTCGATCTCGTAGCGGAGGGCGACGCCGCCGGCGCGCCCGTCGGCCCAGAGCTGGGTGTCCTTGACGTCGAAGGCGACGTAAAGCCCGGTCGAGCTGTAGAGCAGCTTCATGGTGAGGGCGCTGTTGTTGCGATAGGGCTGGGCGCGTTCGACGCTGAACGCCTTGGACCAGTCCGCCTCGTTCAGCACGCCGTCGACCGTGACGCTCCCGGGAAGGGCGACCCAGAGTGGGTTGTCGAGTGTGACGGGGTCGGCCGCGAGCATCTGGCGGGGCTCAAGCGTGTCGAAGAGGTTGGCGGACGACGGGATGCGACGGATGGTCATGTCTCTCTCCAGGCGCGAGCCCAAGGTGGGCGGCCGCACACAACATGTCGGGCACCGGGGGTTCGGGGCGTGATTCCTTCGGATGGACGGGCGTGTCGGACTCCGATCCCGCCCGGCACTCCGGGAGAATGCTACCAGACGAGCGGAGCTTCGTTCAAGGTCTGGTTGGGTGATTGAACGCGTGGAATTGAGGTTCTATGGGAGGATTATCGGAGCACAAGGCAGGGCGTGGGGTTGGCGAATGCTGACGACCGGCAAATTGATCTCAGGCGGTGTCGAATCGAGATTGACCGCGCGGCCCGCGTCAGTACACTGTCTCTTGAGAGTAGAGACGGGATCCCTTGACTCGAGACTCGTGGGTTGACGCGCCAACATCGTGACGCCGTGTTTCCGTCGGCGTCGGTTTCCGCGATGCGTCGGCTTTCGAGGTCGTCGGTCGAGTCCCATCGACAAGTCGTTTCCGCCGTGCCGGCATGGGCCGGTCGGTCGTGTTTCCATTCCGCTCGGGGTCGGTTGGCCCCAGACCCGGGCGGGCGTGGGTTCGTGGGGCAAGATTAGAGGAGAGACAGCTATGAAGAAGATCGCGATTCTGGCTTTGTTGGCCGCCACGGGCGTGGCCTCGGCGCACGAGACGCTCGTGATCACGTACGACGGCGGCTTCGGCTCGGGCGTGAACAATGTGTACAACGCCGTCCTGGGCGCTGATCCGATGGCCGAGCACCTGTACAACCCCGCGCCGGGCGCGGTGGCGGCGTACCTCGCCAGCGAGGACGTCGACAACCTGTTCATCTTCGACATCACGACCTCCAGCATGATGGACGGCTCGGACGCGGCCGCGGTCGGCGCGTGGTACAACAGCTCCAAGAGCGCCGTCATCGACGGTCGTTCGTACGGCGTGTACTTCAACGGCGGCTCGGGCGGCGACGAAGATCGTTACATCCAGAACACCGCCAACTGGTTCATGAACAACGGCGGCGGCATGTGGATCGGCACCGACCACTACCCGGAGTGGACCACCAACGGCAATCAGTACCTCGCCGCCGCCGGCTTCAACCAGATTCTGGACCTGGAGTCTGGCCCCGCGACCGGCTTCAACGCCAGCCCGCTGTACGACGGCGTTAACGTCGCCGGCCTCGACTGGTCCGGCTCCGGCTGGTCGGTCGGGCACACCCCCGTCGGCCTCCAGCCCAACGGCGTGACGCTCTCCAACATTCTCTACGCCGGCCCCGGCGACCCGATGATCTCGACCTACCTCGTGCCGGCTCCCGGCGCGGCGGGCGCCCTGGCGCTGGTCGGCATCGCCGCCCTGCGTCGTCGCCGCTGAGTCAACTTCGCCGGGCATTCGCCGGCGACATACAACATGACCCTCTCAACCGCCGCTCGTTCACCGGGCGGCGGTTGTTTTTCGTACATTCACATGTGCAATGAGTGAGAATGTGTGGGAACGAGATTACCGGGCATTTACCCCACATCGATGTTGTGGAGGCTTCGCGCGAGGCGACTTGTGGATAGGCTGCTCAGAAGCATGCACGGAAGCGGGGTTTGGTGAAGCGGCGTGGGAAGTTGGTCCGCCGCGTGCGTGCGGTTTTTTGGGCGCGGAGCGCCTTGGTTGAGAGCTTGGGTTTGTTGTTCGATCGCGAGTTTCCACCCGGGCGGCGTGCGCCGCGCGGGGTTCGTGTGCCGCCGGGAAGGTGACCCTCTGTTCCGGCGTGTGTTCGATCTTGTGGGGGCGTTGGAGAGATAGGATATGAAGAAGGTTGCTGCATTGGCATTGCTTGCGATGGCGGGCTCCGCGTTGGCGGGCAACACCGTCGTGATCACGTACGACGGCGGCTTCGGCGCGTCGGTCAACAACGTCTACAACGCGGTCGCGGTTGCCGATCCGTTCGCGACGCACCTGTACAACCCCGCGCCGGGCGCGGTGGCGGCGTACATGGGCTCGAACACGGTCGACAACCTGTTCATCTTCGACATCACGGCGTCCAACATGATGGGCGCGTCGGACGCGGCGGCGGTCGGCGCGTGGTACAACAGCTCCAAGAGCGCGGTGATCGACGGACGCTCCTACGGCGTGTACTTCAACGGCAACAGCACCTCCAGCGACGAGGGCACCTACATCCAGAACACCGCCAACTGGTTCCAGAACAATGGCGGCGGGCTCTGGATCGGCACCGATCACAACCCCGACTGGACCAACAACGGCAATCAATACCTGGCCGCGGCGGGTTTCATGCAGATCATCGATATTGAGACCGGCGCGGCGACGGGCTTCAACGCCAGCCCGCTCTACGCCGGCGTCACCGTGGCCGGGCTCGATTGGTCCGGCTCGGGCTGGTCGGTCGGGCACACGCCCGTCGGCCTTCAGCCCAACGGCACCTTCCTCTCCAACATCCTTTACGCCGGCCCCGGCGACCCCATGATCTCGACCTACCTCGTGCCGGCCCCCGGCGCGGCGGGCGCGCTCGCGCTGGTCGGCATTGCCGCTCTGCGTCGTCGTCGCTGAGTGTGTTTTCAGCGGCCCGGAGCCGGTGAATCCGTTTGAGCTCTCACACCGTCGCTCTCGAAAGGGAGCGGCGGTTTTTTTGAATGAGACGAAGAGACGAGGAGTGAGCCGCTCGCGGGCGCCTTGGTGCGTTCGAGCCTGCGAGGAGCGCCGGTTCGCCGGCCATCCTTCCCGGGCCGTAGGATTGCCCGAGCGGGCCGTCCGGTTCGTTGACGGCGCTCGGAGGTTGATCCGTGAGCAAGCCGATTTTTCGTGAGCGGGCGTCGAAGATACTCTCCGATCTCAAGAGCGGCGGGCAGTTCAAGTTCCTGCGCGAGCTCCAGTCGCCCATGGACGCCGTCGTCAAGATCAAGGGCTACGGCGAATGCGTCTGCTTCTGCTCCAATAACTACCTCGGTTTGGCCAATCACCCCGAGGTCGTCGAGGCGGGGCTGAAGGGGATGCGGGATTACGGCGCGGGCACCGCCAGCGTCCGCTTCATCTGCGGCTCGTTCACGCCCCACGAACAGCTCGAGCACACCATCGCGAAGTACATGGGCACCGAGGCGGCGTACACGTTCGTCTCGTGCTGGAACGCCAACGAGGCCATCTTTCCCACGCTCTGCGAGCCCGGCGACATGCTGATCTCCGACGAGCTGAACCACGCCTCGATCATCGACTCCGTGCGCCTCGCGACCGTCATCAAGAAGGGCCTGCTCAAGGGCATCTACAAGAACAACAAGCTCACCGGCGAGGCGAGCCTCGAGGAGGCGCTCGACAAGGCGAGCAAGAACCCCGAGGTGACAGGGCAGATCTGGGTCGTCACCGACGGCGTGTTCAGCATGGAAGGCTCGATCGCCGACCTGCCCGCGATGCGGAAGCTCTGCGATCGCTTCGGCGCGATCCTGGTCGTCGATGATTCGCACGGGCACGGCGTGATGGGCGCCAAGGGGCACGGCACGCACGAGCACTGGGACATGTTCGGGCCCGGCGCGCGGAACGGGCACGTCGATCTCTTCTCGGGCACGCTGGGCAAGGCCCTGGGCGGGGCCGCGGGCGGGTTCGTCGCGGGCGAGCGCGACATGGTGGAGCTGATGGTGCAGCGCGGGCGGCCGACGCTGTTCTCGAACGCCTTGCCGGTGAGCGTGGCGTGCAGCGCGAACAAGGCGATCGAGATCGTGATGCGCGAGCCGCAGCGGGTTCAGAAGCTGAAGGACAACGTGAAGTACGCGCGGACGAAAATCCGTGAGGCGGGCTTCGACGTGCTGGAGTCGCCGACGGCGATCTGCCCGATCATCGTCCATGACACCGCCAAGGCGATCGCCATGAGCAAGCGCCTGCTCGAACTCGGCGTGTTCGTGATCGGGTTCGGCTATCCGGTCGTGCCGGAAGGTCACGCTCGCCTCCGCGTGCAGATCTCCGCGGCCCACGAATCATCGCACATCGATGCGCTGGTCGGTGCGCTGAAGAAGCTGTAGAAGAAGTCACGAAGAGAATACCTCGTGAGTCGTGAGTCGTGAGTCGTGAGTCGGGTGGGCCGCGGCTCAGCGTCTCGGATTGCGCCATGAGCTGGCGCGGCGGGGCTGGTTGCCCGAGGGGCCGATCGGGCCGGGGCGCGGGGCGTCGTTCGAGGGCGGCGTGCCATTGGCCGGCG
>JABWBC010000136.1 GCA_013360695.1 Phycisphaerales bacterium | reverse complement strand
AAACCGTTCCTGTTCCGCCCTCAATAACTGCAGTTCCACCGGGAACATTTATAGTTGCATAACCGGCAATAATAATTCCTCCCCAATCACCAGGACCTCGTTGACCTTCAGGTTGCGGCCGCCGGCCGAGTGGCCGTCGAGGGCCTGGATCGCCGCCTTCGCCTGCTCGTCCGTCGCCATCTCGACGAACGCGAAGCCGCGCGGGCGGCCGGTCTCGCGGTCCATGACGAGCGACGCGGAGGTCACCTCGCCGTGGGCGGCGAAGAGCTCGCGGAGCTGGGCCTCGGTGGTGCTGAATGAGAGATTGCCAACGTAAAGCTTCATAGCTTTCGATCCTTGCCCGAGTGAACTGAACTTGATTTTCCGGTGCTTGGGCTCGGGCAGAGAAAGCGTCGGGAGACCTGGAGACTCGACCGACGTGGCCGGGCCAGAACAGAAATCACGAGCAAGTATAGGCGATTCCGACGGGCCGCACGAGGCAAATCCGGGCTGTTGCGCGAGATTGATGGGATTCATCGGGCGTCCGCGACCGACTCGGAGCGATGGTCTGGGATCAAGGTGCGCGTTGTGACCATGATTTCATGGCAATTTCGCGTAGCGACGTCCTTGCGCCCGGTGCGTCGATTCTTGCGCGTTGCTATTCATGCCCGTGAAGTGCGGATTGCGATTTTGATCGGGGTGATTGGGGGTTCCGAGGGGACGAACACTCAGCGACAGGCGTCATCGAAAATTCTTACTCGTTCTGTACTAGCACAAGACTCGTGCTGAATCCAAACGCGCGATCCTGCCATTCAGGCACGTTCTTTGGCAGCGACGGAATGCCACGGAACTCGCCCACTTCGTAGATCACCAACCGCCGCTCGGTGCCGACAAAGTCCCTTTCAAGCTCGGCCGCATCCTCTGCGGAGAACTCGGTGGCCTGCTTTCCATGGGCTCGCTGAGTGTGGTCGGATTGATTCAAGGGCAGGCCGGCGACTCCCGGCGCATTTGAGTACCGGAACAACTGTGGTTCGACCAGCGTGCGACCTTCCACCTCGATTACGCGGAGGAGATACCGCGCCGTCTCGGCCTTGCTCCGAAGCGAATCGCCGGAGACCACCACCGCGAGAATCGGCACGCACCTCCCCAGCGGAACGCCCAATCGCCCGATGACGTCCGTGCGCTGCAACTCTGCGACCGTCATGCTTTTCCGGTCCGGAGGCGTGGTGCTAGGCTGCGTCGAAGGTGTGGCACCGAGGCCGGCGAGAACTGAACCAAGCAGGGCGCATGCGAGCGTCTTCATCAAAGCCCCCAGAATAGCGATACCCGTTATTCTTACCCCGACACCCGCCTCCGCAGCGACTCAACGCTCTGTTTCCACGCCGCGGCGTTTCCGTCGCCTTCTTCCCACAGCTGGCGCAGCTCCGAGTGCTTGCCCAGCACCGCATCGATCGCCTCGAGCGCCAGCGCCACGATCGAGTCGTCCGGCACCAGCGGGTGCGCGCGAACCCACTCGTCCACGCTCTCCGTGTACGAATTGCGAGCGCCAAATCGCCCGTGCAGCCGCGCGATCACCTCGCACGCAGCCAGTGCCGCGCTCGCCACGTCCGCGTTGAGATAATCCTCGCTCTCGTCGATCGCGGTCTGGAGCGCCGACGTCACCAGCGAAAGGTCCTCATAGTCTTCCAGCGATGCCGCCCAATCGCACGCGGTGTCGTTGTCGAATGTGTCGACTCCCCAAGCTCCCATTGGTCCTCCGATCTTCAACGCCGCTCCGCCTGATGCCCACGCGACCAGCGGCGCGCTCCGAGCTTCCCACGACTCGGTTCTACATACAAGACACCGTAGTCCGCAATGGCGAATGTGATCCGCCGCTATCGTGCGGTTTCGAGAATTGCACCATGCACACGCTCGCCCGCACCATCGAAATCCTCGAACGCACGCCCGGGGTACTCCGCTCGCTCCTCCTCGGCGTCTCTGACTTCTGGACCCGTGGCAACTACGGCGATGGCACATGGTCAGCGGCGCAAGTGGTGGGGCACCTGATCGTCGGCGAGCGTGACGACTGGCTCCCGCGACTCCGCCGCATACTCCAGCATGGCGAGCGAGTCCCCTTCGACCCATTCCCTCACGACGCGACCGTCGACTCGAGCGACACGCCAATCGCGTCGCTCTTGGGCGAGTTCGAAACTCTTCGGCACGAAAACCTCCGCGAACTCCGGGCGCTCAATCTTTCGCCCGCCGATCTGGAGCGGACCGGCTCCCACCCTGCGTTCGGCCGCGTCACCGCCGCACAATTGCTGGCGACCTGGTGCGTTCATGACCTGCACCACCTGCGTCAGATTTCGCTCGCGATGGCTTGGCAGTATCGCGACGCCGTCGGGCCGTGGCACGAGTATCTGAACACCCTGAAGCGATGAATATTCACGTTGGGTGATCGCGAGGCGCTTTCCCGAGCGACGCCTGCGTCATCGAATTGTGCGACGCTCGCTCAAACCTTCCGCCCCGCGACGAGATACGTGATATGCGCGTTGCCGCAGTGATACGTGCCGGCCTCGATCGCCGCGATCTCCAACTCCATCTGCCGCCCAGCCTGCGTCCAGAGCGTCTCAAACTCGTCCGGCCCGCCGCCGCCCGCCAGAAAATACTGGCGCGTCGTCGCCTTGTCCCACACCCAGTGCTCCCGCGCGTGCCAGTCCTTCCACTGGCGTGCTTCCGCGCGCTGATGCGCCCGGTCATACGGCGGGAACATCGGCGTCGCGCGATCCGACATGTACACGCGAAGATCACGCAGACCAAGCTCCGCCATCATCCCCGGCACCAGGTCGCCGACCGAGTTGAAACCGAGCCCGAGTGTGCGCTTGCCGCGCTGGCACACCAGGTGAAAGCGATGCGTCGCCGCGACGACTTCCGTGGGGAACGTGTCGGTCACGCTGCTGAACACGCCCATGCTCGCCATATTGCAGGGCTCGACCGCGAGCACCATCCCGCCCGGCCTGGTTACACGCATCATTTCCCGGATCGCGCCTTTCGGATCGCCGACGTGAATCAGCACGGTCTGGCAGGTCGTCAAGTCAAACGTGTTGTCCGGGAACGGCAGCGACATCGCATCGCCACGTGCGAATTCGAAGCGATCGCTCAGCCCCGCATCGTTCATCCGCTGCGTTGCCTTGCGCACCCACTCTTCTTCGCGATCAACGCCGTTGAACCGCGTTGCTCTTGGGAGCACGCCCGCCAGCGCAAACGTCCAGTGACCCACGCCGCAGCCGACGTCGAGCACGCTCGAAACGCCCGCGAAGTCAAGGCGTTCGGCCATCAGATGCAGGAAATCGGCGTTCCACCAGTAGTCGCGCATCTCATTGAAAAACTCCGCGGAATGCGCCCGCGGCTGGCCCGCCTTGCTGTCGTTCGTCGCCTCGCTCATGCCCCGAGCGTACCACGGCTTCTGCATCGTCGTTGCGGATAACCATGCAAACACGAAATGGCCGCCGTGACGCTCGGGCAGCCTCAAACGTCATGCATCCCGGCTGCCGAAGAGGTCACGCAGAAACGCCGCTCACGTCGCACACGACGATTCGATAGCCAAGATCCAGCGCATCCGGCGTCAGAAGCTCGCGATTCCGATCGGCCCAACGACCGGTCTCAAGATCATCGCGGAGCATCGCCAGGCCTGGCGCGGCGTCGAACCTGGCAAAGCTCGACATCGCGCCGCGCACGCCCGCGTCGAGATAGCTCTCCGGTCTTCGCCAGTACGCGCAAAGGAACCCGTCGACGCAATCATGAGGAACCGGAACCGGCGTGATCAGCGATGGGCCCGCGATCCGGCCCAACATCGCGAGCAGCACTTCGCTCGTCGGGAAAATCGTCCGATCGTGCGCCGCAATCTCCGGAAAATAGTCGCGTGTCAGCCAGAACGGCGGGCTGTCCGGCACCCACGTGAGCAGCACGATCCGCGTGGTTGCGACCCGGGCCATCTCGCGCAGGCCGCGCTCAAGATCCGCCCAGTGGTGAGCGCACAGAATCGCCATCGCCGCATCGACCGATTTGCTTCCGAGCGGAATCGACTCCGCCGATCCACGCACGCACGGCGCGGCGCCGGGGGGACGCTGACGGATCATGACCTCCGAAGGCTCAACCGCAAGCACCGTCCCCTCCGGCTCATACGAGCCCGCTCCCGCGCCGACGTTGACGATGTTGGCGGCGTCGCCGAGCGCCGCCCGAATCGCCGACGCGATTCTTGGATCAGGCCTCCGGCGTGCCGAATAGCCGCGTCCGATGCTGTCGTACAGGGCCATGCGAGTGTCCTTGGCTGACGCAACCGACGATGATGACCAGCACGGGAACTTCAAGTGAGCATCCGCTCATTGGATGGCGGCGAGCCGCGCCGAACGGATCACCTCCGAGATGGACTTGTCGCCGGGCCAATGCTCGCCGGTGATCGCGCCACTACGCGGATTGCGCGAGCACCTTGTCCAACTGCTTGAACCCCTCCTCCATCCCCGGGCACGCCCCGGACGCGACCGCGCAGTCTCGCACTTCTTGCGAGACATACACCTGCGTGATCCGCATCGTTGTCACGCCGCCCTTCTCCGAGAATTCGTGCGTTTCCACCTGCGAGCCGATCGGCTCACCGGTGCCCAGCAGCATGACCTCGGTGTGCGTCATCCGCTCATGCAGCATCGCATCGGTGAACACCCCGTGAAGCGCCATCGATTGGCCGGCCTCTTCGCCCTTCCACACCAGTCTCAGCGCCCCGGCCACGCGAGGGTCGCACTCGCACACCGCCAACGTCCATCCCGGCGGCGGCAGCATCCAGCGACGCATCTTGTCCGGTGTGGTCATCGCATCCCACACGAGCCGCCGCGGCGCGTTGAACGTGCGTGTGAGGACGATGGTGGTGCCGGTGGGGGTCGTGACCTGCAGTCCCTGTTGGTTCATGGCGAAATCCTTGTGACGATCGATGGTGCGGCCGGAGACAAACCGCTCAGCGACGCCGAGCACGAGTTCGTTCCTCAGACTCCATCTCCTCAAGCAGCGTGTCCAGCGCTTCAAAGCGAGCCTCCCAGTGCCGCCGGAATTGCTCCGTCCACAGCACCGCCTCCTTGAGCGGAGCGGCCCGGAGGCGGCAGAGATGCTCACGCCCAGCGATGCGCCGACGCACGAGATTGGCCCGCTCCAGCACGCGCACGTGCTTGGTTGCGGCCGGAAACGTCATCTTGAGCGGCGAGGCGAGCTCGCTCAGGTTGCGTTCGCCGCCGTCCCCGGCGAGGGCAAGCCGCCGGATGATCGCACGCCGGGCGGGGTGAGCCAACGCGTGAAAAACTCGGTCGAGCCGGGAGGAATGAAAAGAAACCATGTGGTTTACTATACCAAGCAGTTGTCCGTGGTCAAGGGCATGCGCGCGACGGCGTGACGCCCGCGCTGCCCGACCCTGCGAACGGCACTTCGTCGTCTTCATTCGCATCGGACTCGCAACCACGCCAGCCCTCGGATCCCTGCCGACCACGCCGCGCCGGCCGGTGCGCTGTAAACACCCGCACCATGAAGAGCTCAGCCACCACCGTCGCGGCGTACCTGGAGTCTCTCCCGCCGGACCGACGCAACGCCATCGAATGCGTCCGTCGCGTGATCCTCGAGAACATCCGCCACCTCGCCTCCGAATCCAAGGGGAAGAGCGTCCTCGAAGAACGCATGCAGTACGGCGTGATCGCCTACTGCGTGCCGCACCACATCTGGCCGCACGGCCATCACACACGCCCCGAACTCCCGCTCATGTACATGGGCCTGTCGTCACAGAAGAACGACATGGTCGTCTACATGCTCTGCCTCTTCCGCAACGAGCCGATGCGAGCGCGGTTCGAAAAGGCGTGGAAGGCGACGGGCAAGAAACTCACCATGAACATCGCGGGAATGGCCTGCTGTCTGCGCTTCAAGAAGGTCGAAGACCTCGCGCTCGACGTGATCGCCCAGACGATCCGCAGCATGCCGGTGAAGTCCTACCTGAAGGACCACACCGCCATGCTGGCGGGCATGGGCAAGGGCCCAGATGGCAAGCCGCTCAAGCGAGGCAGCCTCGTCACGACAAAGGTGAAGGATGTGTCTCCAGCGACGCGCGAGCCGCTGAAGCAGCCGAAGGCGGCGAAACCCGGGGCGAAGCCAATGGCCGATCCCAAGTCAAGCGCCAAACAGACAACTCGAACGCCGCCCAAGAGAAAAGTCGCCGCGAAGCGCGGATAGCGGCGGCAGGTCCAAGAGGATCGTCGCTCGACATGGCGTGTGACGCTGAGCCCGTGTGGCGATTCAAGGTGACAGCACACCAATTGAACTCATCTTACAAGGCGCTATGGGGTGGGCGCATGGCGTCCGCTCATGGCGGACCGGATCCGGAACACTACGTACCCCAACACGCCCATGGCCACGACTGGAAGGATGACGCGTAGGCCAATGGGAGTACCGCTGACTTTGGCTCTGATTGGCTCGTTGATCCTTGTGTTGGGCTTGAAGTATGCACGGTTGTCCTTGAAATCGAGCATCATGTTGAACTTGCTGAGCACGTCAAGACACAGCGTGCCGCGGGGCGTCGCGGCATTCACGGCCGGGACGTCGGCTCCGTCTTCGCGAGCGGGGACGAGCATCGGAATGCCATGGAATGTGTGACCCGCGAGCGTGAACTCGGGTAGAAGCACGACGTCCATCGAGATCTTCCGCGGCCCGACGCCGGATGCCTGTGCTTTGCCGACGATGCTGTAGCCATGGAGCTTCGAAGCCGACATCGCGAGCGACTCATTGCCCATGAGTGCGCCCGTGCCACCGGTGTTGATGACCATTGAGACCGCGGTCTGATCGTCGCCAACGCCGAAGGCTGCTTCGACCGTGGGGAGAGTCCCGTCGAAACCCATGGGCAAACAGGCAAATGCGATAGCGTGCTCAGGCAGTGAGTCGTGGATCACCATCTCCATCCCGTCATAGTCAAGTTCGACGACCTTCCCGTCAAAGAGGTTGATGCCGATGATGCCGTCGCCCGAGTCGTGCTTCTTCTCGACATAGATTGCTGATTCGTGTTCCCAGAATAGACTCTCGATCGTGATCCGATTGTCGCTGGCGGTTCGGCGCTCGACAGTGCCGCCGGTCCCGGCGTTCAGCACGGTCCCATCGAACTTGGGCTCAACTCCCTTGTCGAGCGAAGATGGGTACAGGACCGTGGTTGCCGCGCCGGTGTCAAAGAGCAACCAGAGCGTGGACGAGTCGTTGATTCGCCCTTGAACGTGTGGCTTTCCACCCATGAGCCTGAAGGGGATCGTGACTGGCCCGGCTGGCGTTCCGGGCACCCGCCTTGCGGGGCGCTCTTTCATCCAGATCTGTGTACGGCACGAGTCCCGTCCATTGAGCAGAAACACAAAATCGATCTTCTCGCCCGGGCGGATGGCGAAGGACCTCGACTCGACATCCGTGATAAAAGTGATTGTGGCCGGATCATCACTACGTCGGGGGACATAGATGTCAAGCGGAACCGTGGGGCTGATCGTCCATTCCCCTTTGAACAGACGATCGCCCTCCCGCACATCAACAATCGGTGTGTTGGCACGCACCACTGGCAGATCTGGCTGGGCTCGAGCACCGACGGCGGCCCAGCACACGAGCAGCAATGCCGAATACAATCGAAGGTTTGGGAGCCCAAAGGCGTGACTGGTGGAATACAAGCGATCGATCTCCGTAGTCGCCGCGACCCGCTCGAACAAAGGCTGCGCACGATCACTGACAGCTCATCGGCTTGCTTTGGTAACTCGCCGCGCTGATTTCGCTCAAGGGAATCGACCAGGAAACGCCCGAAGGTCTTCGACTCGTGGGCGTTTCGTTCGGCAATCAGGGTGACAGGATTTGAACCTGCGGCCTTCTGGACCCAAACCAGACGCTCTACCAAGCTGAGCTACACCCTGGACTTTCAACTGTAGGAGTCCGCCACCGCCCGAGCGCCCGCCAACTCCCCGCCCGCCCGTGCCCGATCGCCGTCGCTCGCCTCCCGCCCATCCCCGCCGGTCCGCTCGCCCGGTATCCTGCACGCCGGTGTCGGCACGCGCCCGGCACGCGGGAGGTGCGGCGTGAGCGACATCCTGGTCTGCGGCATCAGCGTCGTCGACGCCATCGCACGACCCATCGACACCTTCCCCGCTCCGGGTGGCCTGCGCCTCTTTGAGTCGCTCCACTGGTCCACCGGCGGCTGCGCGGTCAACTGCTCGATCGCACTCTCGCGCCTCGGCCTCCCGCCCCGCCTCGTCACGCGTGTCGGCGCCGATTTCCTCGGTGATTTCGTGATCGCGGAGTTGACGCGCGCGGGCGTGGATACGTCGAGCGTCGTCCGCGACGCGGACAGGCCCACGTCGTTCTCGTTCGTCGCCGTGCCGGAGAGCGGCGAGCGATCGTTCATCCACACCAAGGGCGCGAGCGACACGATCTGCGAGCGCGACGTGCCCGAGGCGCTGCTCAGCGCCTCACGATTCGTCTTCGTCACCGGCGCGATGCTGATGAACGCGCTCGACGGCGAGCCGACCGCTCGCCTCCTCGCCCGCGCCAAAGCCGCGGGAGCGACGACCCTGCTCGACACGGTCTTCGTTGAAGGCCTTGATCGCGCGGAGTGGCGTCGACGCGTGGAGCCCGCGCTGCCCCGCGTCGATTGCTTCATTCCCTCCGAAGCCGAGTCCCGCGCGATCGCCGGAGCCGACGATCCCGGCGCGGCCGCCCGCGAATTCCAGCGGCTCGGCGCTCGTCGTGTCGTGATCAAGCTCGGCGCTCGCGGCGTGCTGTGCGTCGACGAGACCGGCGTGGAATCGCTCGTGCCCGCGATCAAAGTCGACCACGTCGTTGACGCGACGGGCGCGGGCGATTGCTGGAGCGCGGGGTTCATCGCCGCGTTGTCTCGCGGTCGATCATTCCATGAGGCGGCACGGATCGGCAACGCCGTCGCGTCTCTCAGTGTCCAGGCCGCGGGCGCGACGAAGGGCCTGGAAGACCCGGCTCTCCTCGCACGCGTATGGGACCTTCCGTAGCAAGGCGAGCACGCACCGGGATCACTCGCGATCATCCCCGCGGGTCGCGTCTTCCTTCTTCATGATGAAGAGGTAATTGAAGCCGCGCAGGAAGAAGTTGCCCTCCTCCGCCGCCTTGTGCCAATTGCCACGCTCCAGCTTCGCGTTGTGGCGCACGACCGCGATGATGTCGATGGGCGTGAAGTGATTGCGGAGCAGATCGAACAGCTCAAAGCCGATCGGCATGAAGCTCTGGCTCGCACGCTGGCCCGATCGCTTCTTGAATGAATCGCTGACGTAGAGCGCCATGTAGCGACGCGGGCGCAGCACGCGATCGATCTCCGCGATCACCTTCTCCATCGCGTCGTAGTACGCTCGACCGGCATCGTCGCCGCCCGCGTCAAGCTTGCCGATGCAGCGAGGATCATCCGAGTACTCAACGTGCGTCGAATAAGGCGGGTCAACGAACACGAAATCCGCTTTCGCGGCTTCGAGCGGGAGCTTCCGTGCATCAGCGCGGAAGATGTCCGGGCGCGAGGGCGAAAGGTCATAGCCGAGCGCCCGGCGTTCAAGGTCGCGCGCCACGTCGATCGTCGTGCCGCTCCCGCACATCGGATCGACGATCAGATCGCCCTCCCGCGTGTACCGTTGCAGCAACTGCCAGATCACCCACGACGGCGTCGCGCCCACGTATTCCTTGTCGCCCTGCATCGAGCCCGAGTCGCTCGTGTAATGCTGGCTCGGATACTCCCACAGCGTCGTGGTGAACACGCGGAGCGTCGGGCGCGATGGTCCGCGCGAAGAGCCGCGATCACGTCCACCGCGCGGATTCGTGCGATGCTCCCCGGCCTCCCCGCGTGACGCCGGGGCTTCATTCGCGCCGCGATCGTCGCCGTGATTACCGCCGCGAGCGGGCCGTGAAGCCCGGACGCGCCGCGATTCGTCGCCCCGCCCGTC
>JABWBC010000135.1 GCA_013360695.1 Phycisphaerales bacterium | reverse complement strand
GCCGATCGCCCCGCCGGCCCGCGTCGCGGCGGTGTGACCTTCGGCATCCGACCGGGCGACTATTCGGGGACCGAGCCGGGGGTGCTGGTCGGCGGCGTGACCGAGGGCTCGCCCGCCGCCAAGGCGGGACTCAAAGAGGGCGACCTCATGACCAAGTGGAACGGCACCGACATCAAGAGCGTCGAGGAGTGGATGCCGCTGCTCATGGCGGGCAAACCCGGCGATGAAGTCACCGTGACGTTCCGGCGCGACGGCAAGGAGATGGAGATCAAGGGCACGCTGGCGGCCAGGGCGCGCGGCGGGCAGTGAGGCGAGCGCGAGTGGCACGTCGAGCCCCGAGCGTCGGCGGGGGGTTCTTGCGACAGGGGCGGTGACAGGGGCAATGGCCCGGGACTACGCCGCGCGACGGAGAGCGCGGCGCGAGATGTGGCGCAGCAGGCGCTCGCGATCACCCGCGCGGGCGAAGTTGGTAAACGTGACGGCCATGCGCGTGGGGCCCACGTCGCTGTCGTCGAGCCACACAACGTTGGCGAAGACAAAGATCGCGCGGCCCGGGCCGACGTCGCCGGTGTTGTTGAAGCGTTGGTCGGGGAGATCGATGCGGAGGACGACGCGCGAGCCGGGCTCGAAGCCGCGGTCGAGCTCGAACTGCATGCCGCCCTCGCTGATGTCGTAGGCGTGCCCCTCGTGCGCGAAGGCTTCTTCGTCGAGCGTGCGGAGCGCGATGCTCGTGTACATGGGCGAGAGCGCGAAGCGCTCGAACTTGCGGCGATTGATCTGCATCGGGTTGGTGTTCGGCACGGCTGATCTCCGGATGGGGCGCGCGTCACGCGCCATCGGGAGTATCGGACGCCACCCGGGCGGGTTTGAGTCCGCGATCGAGTTATCGGGGAGATCGGGGGTTTTCGGATGAACGCCGGGGCTATTCCTCGTCGTCCTCGGGCGGCGGGTTCTTGGGAGCGCCGAAGATGGCCGTCCCGATCCGCACGATGTTGGCGCCCTCGGCGATCGCCGGCTCGAAGTCGTTGGTCATGCCCATGGAGAGCAGGTCGAAGCGCCCCTCGCCGATCCCGATCTTCTTCATTTCCTCGAACAGCTCGCGACAGCGGGCGAAGGTGGCGCGGGTCTCGGCCTCGTCGGCGTCGAGGGCCGCCATCGTCATGAGCCCGCGCACGCGGACGTTGAGCATGGTGTCGATCTGCTCGGCCAGGGCGATCGCGGCGGGCACCGGGCAGCCGAACTTGCTCCGCTCGCCCGAGCAATTGACCTGGAGCAGCACCTCGATCGAATGCTCGCGGCGGAGGGCGATCTGCTGGAGCTCCTCGGCCAGGCGCAGGGAATCAACGGAGTGGATCAGGCGCGCGAATTCAACGACCTTGCGGGCCTTGTTGCGCTGGAGGTGCCCGATCATGTGCCAGCGGACCGGCTCGCTGGAAACTTTGGCGGCCCCGGGGAGCATGCGGGCGCGGGCGAGGAACTCCTCCACCATCGCGGCCTGCTGGATCAGGTGCTGCACGCGGTTCTCGCCGAAGTCGCGGTGGCCCATTTCGACCAGCGTGCGGACCTGGTCGGGCTCGGCGAACTTGGTCACGGCGACGAGAATGATGGACTCGGGCGAGCGCCCCGCCGAGCGGGCGGCGGCCGCGACTCGGTCCTTCACGAGCGCGTAGCGTTCCTGCAACGAATCTGGCTGGAGCTTTGACTCCACCTTGACACCGGGCATCTCTTTCAACCTTCCGTGAGTCGGTCGTGTGGCGATCGAACTTCGATCACTGAATCCAGAGCATCCGTGCGGCCGGAATCGACGGCACTAGCATACACAACCCGGGGCCCTCGCGCCTCGGGCTGATTTCAGGGAGATTCCTCAATGCTAAACGCCCACATGTCGCCCCGTCCCTCGCCGATCACGGTCGGCGAGGCCGCCCCGGACTTTGTGCTCAAGGACCAGAACCGCGCGGACTGGTCGCTTTCCGACGCCGTTAGGAAGGGCGACGTGGTCCTGTGCTTCTATCCGATGTCGTTCACGGGGGTGTGCTCAACCGAGATGAAGTGCGTCGACGCGGAGATGGCCGAGTGGCAGAAGAGGGGCGCCCAGGTCGTGGGCGTGTCCTGCGACAGCTTTGCGGTCCAGAAGGCCTTCGCCGATTCGATGGGGCTCAAGCAGACCCTGCTGGCGGACATGCACCGGAGCGTGTGCAAGGCCTATGGCCTGTACTGGGCGGACCTCAACGTCTCGTCGCGCGGCACGGTCGTCGTGGGCCAGTCCGCGGACGGCAGCGGCAAGGTCAAGTGGGTCCAGGCCCGCCAGCCGGGCGACGCCATGAAGTGGGGCGATGTCATGGCCGCGCTGGCCTGAGCTCTTGCGGGCACCTCGCATGGAAACCGGGTCCCGAACGGCTCGAAAGACGGGTTGATGTCGGCGCGGCCCCGGTTCGCCGCTGGACCTTGCCGTGATCGAGCCGCGCGGGCTTATGATCGCGCATGACAGCCAACCCCGCCAAGCCCGCCAACACGCCGCTGGTCCTCATCGTCCGCGATGGATGGGGCGAGAATCCCAACCCCTCCCACGACTCCTTCAACGCGCCGAAAATCGCGGCCTCACGCGGGCTCGCGCCCACCGACGACATGCTGCGGCGGAACTGGCCCAAGACGCTGATCAAGACCAGCGGCGAGGACGTGGGGCTGCCGGGCGTCGGGCCCGAGGCGACCATGGGCAACAGCGAGGTCGGGCACCAGAACATCGGCGCCGGGCGCATCGTGCCGCAGGAGAGTCTGGTGATGACCAAGGCCTGCAAAGCGGGCCTGCATACGAACGCGGCGATTAAGACCGCGATCGAGCGAGCGAAGTCCACCGGCACTTCACTCCACCTTCTCGGCATCAACTCCGACGCGGGCGTTCACGGCCTGCTGGATCACCTCTACGCCATCCTCCGCGCGTGCAAGTCGCTCGGACTCTCCGAGCGCGTGTACGTCCATCTCTTCACCGACGGGCGCGACACGGGACCGTACACCGGCAAGGAATACGCGCGGCAGGTCGAGGCCGCGTGCGCCGAGATCGGCGTGGGCCGGGTCGCCAGCGTCGTGGGGCGCTACTACGCAATGGATCGGGATCATCGCTGGGAACGCGTGAAGCTCGCATATGACATGCTCGTGAGCACTGGCGGCCCGAGCTCGCCCCGCACCGAGGTCGCGATCCAGAATTACTACGACCATCCGTCCGGCGACACGCTGCGCGGCGACGAGTTCATCACCCCCACCGCGATCGGCGTGCCCGCGCAGATCGCCGCCTCCCGCATCAAGTCCGGCGACAGCGTCATCTTCTTCAACTACCGAGGCGATCGCCCGCGCGAAATCTCGGCCGCGTTCTGCTTCCCCGACGGCGAGTGGGCCAAGGTCAAGCCGAGCCCCGACTCGGGCAAGGTCGGCTTCGACCGCGGCACCAAGCTCAACCTGCACTATGTCATCATGACCGAGTATTGGGAGAAGCTGCTGCCGCACGTGCAGGGTATCGCCTTCCCCAGGCCTCCCAAGATGAAGCACATCGGCGGCGAAGTGATCTCGTCGCTGGGCCTGCGCCAGTTCCGCTGCGCGGAGACCGAGAAGTACCCGCACGTCACGTTCTTCTTCAACGACTATCGCGACGAGCCCTTCCCGGGCGAGACGCGTGAGAACCCCCAATCGCCGAAGGTCGCGACGTATGACCTGAAGCCGGAGATGGCGGGCGTGGAAGTCGCGGATGCGGTGCTGCGCCGCCTGGCGGCCGCAGATTGCGAGGTCTTCATCGTCGTGAACTTCGCCAATGGCGACATGGTCGGGCACACGGGGAATCTCGAGGCCGCCATCAAGGCGTGCGCCACGGTTGACGCGGGCGTGGGAAAGATCATCGACGCGACCCTGAAGCGCGGCGGGTCGCTCATCATCACCGCCGACCACGGCAATTGCGAGCAGATGTACGACCCGGAGACCAAGGCGCCGCACACGGCGCACACGATCTACGACGTGCCGCTCTTCGTGGTGGGCGAGAAGTTCCGCAAGGCGACGCTGCGCGGCGACTTCGACGCCTCGGGGTGGTTCAGGCCCGAGGCACGGGCCGCGCGCGGGCGGCTGGGTGACATCCTCCCCACCGCCCTGGCGATGATGGGCCTGAACAAGCCTGCGGAGATGACGGGCTACTCGCTGCTGGCGTGATCGCGGCGGCGCCCCGGGGACGTCCGGGGGCTGTGAACAAGTTTGCAACCACTCGCTTGCGAGCGAAAGGGCGTGTACGCTGTGCCCATGCTGAACCGGGAGGACGAGAGAATGACCCGCATTCTTGGCACGCGGACGCGCGCGATGGCGGCGATTGGCGCGATGATCTGCACGCACGCCTCGCTAGCGCAGAGCCAGGCGAACACGACCGCCGCCTCCGGCGCGGGCACGTCACCCGCGCCCGTTATGAGCAGCGCGACGCCGAGCTCATCGCCCGGCTCGATCGGGCGGGAACCGCTCACTTTGAACGCCGGCGCGCCCCAGGCCGCGGCCAAGCCCTTCGGCACCGAGGGGACGCGCTGGCTTGAGTTCGGCGGCCTGGTCGCGGACAATTTCAAGGACTCGGTCGACGCCAACATTCACGCCCGCTTCTCGGAGTTCATCGCCAAGGACGTCGAACTAGGCGGCGAGTTGGCGGGATGGAACTTCAACCAGCCGGGCGACAACGCCGTGGGCGGGAGCCTGGTGCTCATCGTGCGTTGGCACTTCCTGAACCGCGGCGATTGGTCGCTCTACGCCGACGCGGGCGTCGGCGCGATGGTCGCCGGCGACGACACGCCCGACGACGGCACGAGCTTCAACCTTATGCCGCGCGTCGGAGCGGGCCTCACCCGCGCGATCGGCGAGGGTGGGACGCGCCTGGAGCTGGGCGTGCGCTGGCACCACATCAGCAACGCTCGCATCACCGGCGACGATCACAACCCGTCGCGCGACAGCGTGGCGTTGTACGTCGGGTTCGCGATCCCGTTGAATTGAGCACGGAGATCAGCCGGCGGCCCGGAGCTTGCCCGTCGTGTTGGTCGGGAGTTCCGAGCACACGATCTTGTTGCGCCCGGTTTTCTTGGCGGTGTAGAGGTTCTGGTCCGCGGCGTGCAGCCACGCGTCGGGCGTCGCGTCGCACGCGCCCGCGCACCCCGCCACGCCGATCGAGATGGTCACGCGCCGGTCCGGGTGCGTGGGCCAGTTCGTGCCCTCCAACGACGTGCGAACCCGCTCGCACAGGACCAAAGCGTCCTTTGGCGACGTGTCCGTCATGATCAGCACGAACTCCTCGCCGCCGTACCGGCACGCCACGTCGGACTGGCGGCACGCTGCCTGGAGAATCTTGGCCATGCCCTGGATCACCGCGTCGCCCGCGGGGTGCCCGTAGGTGTCGTTGATCGACTTGAAATGATCGATGTCGAGGATGGCGACCGAGAGCGGGCGGGCGTGACGCGTGCAGCGCGACACTTCCTCGGTCCAGCGCGTGTCAAAGTAGCGCCGATTCCACAGGCCAGAGAGCCCGTCGATCTGGGCCCGCTGCGAAAGCATCTGGATCAGGTGCTGCATCCGCAGCGCCGAGCGCACCCGAACCTTCAGCTCCGCAATGTCGAAGGGCTTGGTGACATAGTCCACGGCCCCGAGGTCGAAGGCGGTCACCTTGTCCTGGGCGTTCTGAAGCCCGGAGAGGATGATCACCGGGATGTTCATCGTCGCCTGGTCTTCCTTGAGCGTCCGCAGCACCTCGTAGCCGTCCATCACCGGCATGTCGAGATCGAGCAGGATGAGCGCGGGATGGATCTGCCGGGCCAGTTCGAGCCCCGCCGCGCCGTCCTCGGCCGAATGAACATCGAGGTCCTCGACCCGCAGCCTCGCTTTGAGCAGGCGATGCACGTCGGGCGAATCGTCCACGATCAGGACGATCGGCTTGGCGCTGGTCGGGTTGGACGGGTCGATCGTCATGCGTCGTGAGCGGGCCGAACCTCAGGTGGGGATTTCGCGAGGAGCAAGATCGGACGCCGGCGAGTCAGCGGTGGGCCGCACGCGAGCACAGGTCGATCAGCTCGTCGATCTGCGACTTGAACGCCGAGAGCTCGGCGGTCGCGGGGGCCTGACGCATCAGGTCTTCCAGGGCCGCGGCGGCCGCCCCGATGGTGGGAAACCCATAGCCCGGGGCCGCTCCGCGCAGCTGATGGGCAAGCCTCTTCAAGTCCGTCCCGCGAGCCTGCGTCACGGCACTGTGGATGGCCTCGACTCGCTTGGGCAACTCGGCGACAAAGCTCTCGACCAATTCCGCCATGTCGGCGTCGTTGGCGTATTCACTGAGGATGGGACCACGCGACGAAGCGTTTTGATTGGCCATGGACGGTGCTCCGAGACTGTGAGACTCCCACTGTCATCGGCGCGGACGGACTAGGGGTTTACCACCGGAACGCGATTCTGTTCAACGAGTTCTCAACCCCGCTTTTCCTCCAACGGAAGGGGTTTCCCCACGTCCTAGAAAAACCGGCCCCTCGTTCTCGGGCTCAAAAACGAAACACCCCGCGATCGCTCGCGGGGTGTCCGAATGACCCCAAGGGGATTTGAACCCCTGTTACCAGGATGAGAACCTGGTGTCCTAGACCAGGCTAGACGATGGGGCCATGCTCAAAACCAAGCCCATCAGGGCCAACACGATAGGCCCAAGAACACGCGCGTCAATCCGCGAGGCGGCGTCGCTCAGCACGCCGCGGCCATCTGGCGGCGGAGCTGGGCCAGGGCGTAGACCGCGGCCTCGGCCTCGGACTTTCCAACCACCGCCCCCACCGTCGCGCCGCTGGCGTCGCGCCATTCGGCCCGGAAGCAGTCGAACAACTGGACATGCCGAACCGCCAGCGAGAAACCGCTCTCGCCGAACTCGCGGTTCACCCGCGTGACGTTCGGATAAAACGTCCCGTCGCTTCTGCAATCGCAACCCGAAAGATCGAGTGTGGTCCAGCCGGAGGCGAGCAGCTCGTCGATCGCAAAGTCGAGCCCCATCGGCATCTCCTTGAGAGGCGTCCCGTCGCTTCCTCACGCCGACCGCCGAGCCGGCGCGCACCTACGCCCTCTCTCCGTTCCGAATGGAGTTTAGCAAGTCGGAGGCGTGCCGCAACTCCCGCCCACCCGCCGATCCGGTTTTCCGCGCAAATTCAGACCCCGACCGTTCGACGTCGGGAGACCGGGGCCGATATCACCTTGGGGACGTAGTCGTACATGGCCCGAATCGAGGCCCCGACCATCTGGGCCGCCTCGTCCGTCGCGCCGGATTGGCCTGAGAGCCATGCCCGGTCGTACTCGTGGACCAGCCAGCCGTCAAAGCCGCTGGCGCGCAACGCCGACAGCGTGCCCGCCACGTCGAATTCACCGTCGCCCAGGGTGCAAGGGGTGCCGAGGCGATAATCCTTGAGCTTGACGGAGAGGACACGATCACCCAGGACGTTCAGGCCGTCCGCAGGGTTTTCGCCCGCGAGCTTGGCGACCGCGGGGCAATAGGCGACACCGACCAGCGGGCTGTCGACGGCATCGAGGATTTCCATCACGCCCGCGGCGGTCGCGAACGAGCCGCCATTCTCCAGCACGAGGCGAACGCCACGATTGCGCGCGTGGTCCGCCGCCTTTCCGAGTCGCTCGGCGATGCGTGCGACGGCCGAAACGCGCGACTCGCTCCCCGGGATCTCGAACGCAAAGACGCGCACGAGCGGGCACGCCAGCGACTGGGCCAGATCGATCGCGGACTTGGCCTCTCGCACTGATTTTTCCGTGTCGCATAGGGCCCGTCCGAGCACGGGCGGGTTGATGGGCGCATCGAATCGCACCGACGTTCCGATGCACGCGATCGCGCAGCCGGCGCGATCAAAGAGCCGGCGCACTTTCTCGGCGCTCGTCAGCGTGGGCTCGCACGCGGCTTGGGTCGAACCGGTTCCGAATGAACGCAACTCGACGCCCAGGGCCCCCACCGATTCGGCGAAGGCCGCCACGCGCTCGAGGGTCCAATCAAGGCAGGCAACGGTGCTGAATGCTGGCTTCATGCCCTGCGATTCCTGAAAAAACGGGAGAAATCACGTCCGAATACCCGGACGGGTGGAGGGGTATGGTACGGTGCCCGACAGGACTCTCCAAGCGGCCTTCTGGCGAGAATCACCCGAACATTTTCCTATATCATCCACCCAGCTTGCGGCCATGGAACGCCCGACCGGGGTGCCAGTCCAACATTGATGAATCCCCGCGAATCGGTCGATGACCCTGATATGACCGAGCCCTTGGACGGCGACTTGCGGGATGGGAACGAGCCCGATACTGTTCCGTCTCAACCCATGACGACCACGCCCCATAATCGCTCGTGCGTCTCGCGGATTGCTCCCCTGGTCTTCGGCTGCCTACTGGCGGTCGGCGCGTGCCTCGGGGGTTGCAGCACCACCAGCCATGACGAGTACTTCGCGATCCGAGAGATCGTGGTTGAGCCAGCGCGCGGCGACGGCACGCTGATCGCCTCGCGCGTTGACGCACGGGAATCCGACGGCCTGCTCGCCGACGCCTCGCGCCCGGCCCGCGGGTCGAACTCGACCGTCCTGGCGACGGAGTGAAGGACTTTCCAAACCTGATCAGCGCTCGCCCGACGCGCCAGCGGGGGCTTGTTTCATTTGCGGACCAACGCAACCAGCAGGGCCCGCCACGCGCACGGGCGCGAGGAGGCCGGCATTTCATCACTGGTTGCCCGGGTTTGGACATGGCGACGATCCTCCCAATTGTGCGAAGATGGGACATGACATGCCTGTCGAAGCTCAGCCTCTCATACCAGACCACATGCTCGACCCGCTCCGTCGGGCGCTGACACTCGCCAAGATCCAACTTGTCATGGGGTTCTTGCTCATGATCGGCGCGCCGATCGCCGGGCGTGCCGTGATCACGCTTGCGTGGACCTGGATTGCCGACCACTTCAGCGGCCTGCGCAGCGCCGGTGCCATCAACATGGAGGCCGTCGCGGCGTTTGACAATGGGAGGCTGGGCAGCGACTGGATCAACGCGGTACATTCGATCGTGAGCCCGCCGCTGTTCTGGTTTGAACACTTGTTCGACCTGGTCGGTCTCGTCGCGCTTGCCTGGGTCGTCTTGAGCGCCATGACGTGCTGGCAGCTGAGCCAAGCTACGCGGCAGCTTTAATCGCTGCGCGAGTAAATGCTGCTTCAGCCCGGCTTGGCGCCGCTCTCCGACGCCGGGAAGATCAGCGTGAAGTCCGAGCCGCGGCCCGGCTCGGAGTGAACATCGATCCGCCCGTGGTGCCCCTCGACGATGCGGCGTGTGGTGGGCAGGCCCAGGCCCGTGCCGCCCGCCTTGGTCGTGAAGTATGGGCGGAAGATCTTCTCGCGCGTTTCGGCGTCCATGCCAGGGCCGGTGTCGATCACGTGCAGCGCGACCGCGGGGAGCTTGTCCGCGTCGGTGACTCGGCGCGTCCGCAGGATCAGCTCCCGCGAAGAACTCGATCCGCTCGCCTCGCCCGTGCGCTGCGTTGCCTGCGTCATCGCCTGTACCGCGTTGAGCATGAGGTTCAGGATCGCCTGCTTCACGTGCGGCACATCGAGGTCGGCCGTCAGCTTTTCACTCGCCAGTTCGGCGCGGAGCCGCACGCCCTGCTGCTCGCACTGGGGCAGGAAGAAATCGACGAGCTCGTCGACGACCGCGTTGAGGTCCGCGGGCACGGCCTCGATGCGCAGCTCGCCAGCGTATTCGAGAAAGTCGCTCAGGATTCCCTTCAATCGTTCGACCTCGCGGCGGAGCGACGCGACGCGGCGGGCCAAGCGCGACTTGGCCTCCGGCTCGCCCGCGAGTTCCTCGATGCCCTCTTCGAGAAGCTGGGCGTTGAGGCCGATGGTGGAGAGCGGGTTCTTGATCTCGTGGGCCAGGCCGCCGGTCATGGAGCCGAGTTCGGCCAGGCGCTCCGCGGATCGCGCGCGCCTCTCCGCGGCGCGGGCC
>JABWBC010000134.1 GCA_013360695.1 Phycisphaerales bacterium | reverse complement strand
GCGCGCGAGCGTGCCGTCGCCGGCGCGCCGGCGGGCGTTGAACAGACGCGCCGCGGCTCGTTCCTGGTGCTCGTGGTCGCCACGCTCGCGCTGATGTCGGTTTTCGCGGTCGTGTACGTCACGATCGGCAAGGCCGACGCCGGCACGCAGCGCGGGGTGAAGAAGGGCGAATCGCGCGACGACGTTCCAAAGCAGCTCGCCGACCACGTCGCCCGGATCATCGGCGACGACGTCTTTTCGACCATGAATCTCGGCGTCGACAGCGACGGCGAGCCGTTCAACCTCCGCGAAGTGACGGACATACCGGGCGTGAACTGGAGCGACCGTTCCGACAGCACCTCGCCCCACGAGAGTTTCAACCCCGTCGGCACCTACACCGGACAGTGGACCGGTTCGGGCGCGGACCCCAGAGGCGCGTCGGACCCGTTCCTGGCCTCGTCGGTGCCGACGTACCTGGGCTATGGCGACGACGGGACCAAGCGTGTCACGTTCAAGCAGATGCGCGACTGGGCCGCGATTTCCAACGTCGCGCCCGACGGGCGTTTCGTCAATCTCCACAATCTTCGCCTGCGCGGCTTCAACGCCACGCCCACGCAGATGCAGGACGCCCTGACGCTTCTGGATGATGACGGCGATCCGCTTCCCACGCTGGATTTCGGCGGAGCGCCGAACTTCAACATCCCGGCCCACTTCAGCAACCGCCAGCGCGGCATGTTCCGCCCCGCCAACACCATCTTGGTGAAGGGCGGCGCCCAGCAGCCCAACAGCCCGGTCTACCTGGACTATCAATACGCCGACGCCGACGGCGACGGGTTCTACGACGCGCGGTGGTTCGAGATGATCGACGCGCACGATCCCTCCGACGCCCGGAACCTTCTCAAGACCGACGACGGGATGCGGTACTTCTTCGCGGTGCGCGTCGAGGACCTCTCCGGGCGTGCGAACGTCCTGAGCGCGATGGACATGAAGGGCGCCCCGAGCGCCACCGCCGAGAACTCGATCGGCGCGGCGCCCGAGGTTGACCTGCGCCGCCTGTTGTCGCTGATCGATCCGCTCAGCGACGACCCGAACGACCCGGACCTGCAGCTCGGATACGCCGGTCTCCAGCAGCCCGTCGGAGACACGCAGGCCAAGCTCGCGGAGAACTACGCGAACTATGTCCCCGACCTCAACGGCGGGATGTCGATGCTGGTCGCCGATTACTCCTATCACGCGCTCCACAGCCCGACCGAGGGCGCGATCCACACCGGCCTGATCCCGCCCCCCGAGGTCGACCAGACGACGTTCGCGGCCTTCACCTACCCGGAGCCCAAGGACCGTCTGCGCATGTACAACGTGGTCCTCGGGTTGGGACGGGGGCTCAGCACCACCGGGCAGGTGAGCGCGATCACGGGAATCGAGGACCTCGGCGAGCTGCTGACGTTCCGGGGTCTCAATGATCCGACGGTGACCTCGCAGCTCGAGGCCGCGCTCGGCGGCCGCTATCGCAACAAGGCCCAGGGCAAGGACCCCGACCGCGAGACCGTCCGCTTCAGCCCGCTGCGCGACAACCGCCAGCTTTCGCTGGAGCGCGACGTGGACAACCGCGACGGCGACGTGGCCCAGGGTGACCCCGACGGACGAGCGGATATCGACGCCATGCTGTGGTCGGCCTTCGACGTCCGGCAGCTCCTCACCCCGCTGAGCGGCGCCCGCCCGCTCATGGCGACGCGGGTCACGGCGCCGATGTCCAGCGACCAGATCACCAACGCCGACCTTCGGCGTCCCCTGGCGTCGGACGCGAACTCGCTGTATCGCATCTACGCGGACGCGCTCGTCCCCGATTCGGCGATGCGGTTCGCGTGGAACAACTCGGACGCGAAGTTCCAGAAGATGAAGTACGGGAACTACGGGGCGACCTCGGCGGAGTTCGGCACGCGGGTGGCGGCGCACATGGCGGCGAACCTCCAGGCCGCGATGGCGCCGGCGTCGGGCACGTCTCCCTTCGCGTACACCGTGCTTCTCGACGAGAACTATCGACCGACGCTCAGCAACGACTGGGCGGATCAGGTCGATCGATCCGAGGGCAAGCCGATCGCCTCGCGCACGGAGCAGTGGGCGTGGTGGGTTGACCAGGGGAACTTCGGCAAGCTGGACCTGGGCAACGACTGGGACAACCCGCAGAACGCGGCGAACCAGGCCGAACTGCGACGCACGTCGCGACTGGGCGATTCGCTCAGCTCGTTCGACGGCGACATCGTCGAATCGCCGGCGATCAACGTCTATGGCATCACACCCCAGCCGGTGCTGACCGCCGCCGCGTCGTTCTACGTCTACACCGACATCCCGACCAAGCCGACGCCCGCGACGTATGGGCTGGCGGGCGATATGGAGTGGGAGGATTCCGACGAGGACGGCGACGGGATCCCGGACGGCGTCTCGCCCAAGCAGATCACGATCAACGGCTCGGTCGACCCGTCGAACGACGATTTCCTGATGCAGGTCGTCGCGTTCCAGCTGACCAACCCGTTCGACGCGACGATCCACCTCACGTCCAACGGCATGGGCGAGGGCCAGCCGCTCCTGATTCCAGATCGGTTCGAGTATTACATCGAGTTTGCCGGTCGTTATTTCCGCCTGGCCAATTTCAACGTTCTGAACCCCAGCGGGCCGTTCACCGCGGCGGTCCTGAAGCCGGGCGAAACGCGCGTTTTCTACGCCATGTGCCTCCCGCTGCAGGGGGCGTCGGGCGACATCGTGTCGCGCTGGAACGCGACCAAGAAGCCGTTCAGCGCCGACAAAATCAAGGCGTGGCTCGACAAGCAGATGAGCGTCAACCTCCAGACGGGAGATCAGCTCCCGACGCTGATGGAGGAGTTCGATCCCACGACGGGCAAGCGGAAGCTCGCCTCCGGGTTCGTCGATCTCCTGTCGCTGGACTCGAGCGTCAGCGCGCCGAACCTGCCGCCGACGATCGAGTCGGTGCGCCTGTGGCGGGCGCTGCGCACCCCGACCAAGCCGACGGGCCCGGACAACGAGAACCCCAAGGACCTGACCAAGGGTTCGCTCCCCCCGCAGTTCGTCGTGAACGACCAGTTGGTGGATCGCCTGAGCGACCCGAACTTTGCCAGCGGCCCGACGCTGGACCAGACGCTGAACCTCGGCGGCTCGTTCCAGGCGGAGGTGCCGGGAACTCAGGGCGGGCCCGACAATGTTTCCAACTCGGACCCCCTGGACAACACCGGGTTCTCGATCACGAGGTTCGGCCTGATCCGTCGCAACGCCGACCCCAGCGGGAGCAGCACCGGCTCGTACGACCCGCGGACCGACGGCGTGCCCGCCTACATGATCGAGGGCAAGAAGTCGTGGAGCGGAAACAGTAATATTACAAATAAATCGGACCAGGGTCCGGCCAACAGCGCGATCGACCGTTCGACATTCAGCGGCTCGGGCGACGGGGGCGGGCACGACCGGATCGTTTCCCTGTGGGGCAATCAGTCGACGAACCCGGTGCTGCCCAACGCCGAGCTGACGACCGAGCCGCGGCGATGGGAGAAGGGCGCGCTGGGCGCGAACATGTCGGCGACGGCGTACGCGGACCTGCGCGTGTCGCTCATCAACGGGATCGATTCCCAGTCGCTGCGCGTTTCGGACCTTCTGCTCCCGCTGGGGATCGGCCCGGAGTATGACCCCAAGCCCGTGGTGAAGGAGGATCGGTACCTCACGCTCGGCGAGGCGATGGCGGGCGCGTTCAACTACGCGTCGCCGCTGCGCGGCGCGTCGATCTACGCCGACATGGGCACTAAGGCCGCGAGCGCGAGCGAGGAGCTTCTGTACCCGACGCTCGACCGGGGGCACCTGGCGCTGGACCGTTTCGTTCCGTTCTTTGACGGCGACGCGAACGGCGCGTTCGACCGGACCAACCCGCAGGACTCGCCTCGCGGCCTGGGCGTTCCGCTGGCGCTCACGATCTTTGACCGGGCCGAGGCGATCAGCGGGAACCTGTGGGACGTTGACCGCCCGGTGATCGGGCGCGTGAACGTGAACACGGCGTCGCGCACGGTGCTGCGATCGGTGGGCGTGCTCTCGCCGACGCCGGCGCTGTCGAGCAATGAATGGTGGTGGGCGGGGTCAAACTTCGATCAGCGGAGCGACATCGCGAGCACGCTGGTGGCGTACCGCGACAAGGCGATCGTCTGGCCCCGGCTGTCGAGCCCGGCGGCGGGCGGCGGGGCGATCGACTTCCGGGACAACGCCGATTCGGCGGTGAGGCCGGACGAGTTCGACAAGCTGCGCCGGCGCGACCTGCTCTCCAAGGCGCCGATGGTGCGGGAGGCGCCGGGGCTGGCTTCGGTGGGTGAGGTG
The DNA here is from genome assembly GCA_013360695.1 of Phycisphaerales bacterium. GTDB lineage: Bacteria > Planctomycetota > Phycisphaerae > Phycisphaerales > UBA1924 > JABWBC01. The sequence goes on along the minus strand of JABWBC010000134.1, from coordinate 5,749 downwards.
CTGCTGGCCCGCGCGATGGAGCCAAGCGCGCCGAAGGAAGGCAACCCGTGGCGGAGCAACCCGAACAACATCGATTTCATGGGGTTCAACAGCGCGGCTGATTACAAGGCCGGCCTGAGCTCGGGCGGGGAGTCCAAGATGTTGGACACCTACGCGGAGCGGCTGCAGGCCGGGGCCGCTGCGACAAGCGCGCTGTCGACGCGAAGCGATTTCTTCGCCGTGTGGTTCGTTGTGCGGGGCTATCGGGAATCGGACGTGAAGGGGCTGAGCGCCGCGGACCCGATGGTGCCGAGCGTGCAGCGGCGATTCGTCATGGTGGTGGATCGATCGAACGTGGTGAAGTACGGGCAGAAGCCGCGGATTCTGCTCTTGAAGGAAGTTCCTTTCTAACATATTTGACATATAGGTCCCTGACAAGCACTCCTGTCAGGGACTACCAGAGCCCCGGGGCCCCACACCCTCCCCGGGGTTTTTTGCTTTTTGAATCATCGCGCGGGCGTGCGGAGCTCGGCGGCCGGGGACCGGGCGCGACGCCCCGCCACAGAGGCGCCGAAGCACAGAGAGGACACAGAAGAGAGGGAATGGCGGAGAGAAGAGGTTTCGACGCAGAGGGCGCAGAGCTCGCGGGGAGGACAGGAGATGAAAGGAGAGGAGAGAAGGGGAAGGGTGGGTAGGGGAAGTAGATGTCGGCTCGGAGACGTGACGTACCAAGGCCTCACGGACCCGAAGATGGGCCCGTGGCACGGCGGACCAAATTGCCGAATGGTCAAATGGTCAAGGAGTCGAATGAAGAGAAGGCTCGGGCCGGCGGGGACGGCCGGGCCACCAAGAGGAAGGCGCCTGCGGCGCGTCGGCTTGTCTAGGCGAAGAGAGTGAAGGCACGCCGCTCAGATTTGCATGATCTCCTTGGTCTTTTCGTCGACGCGCTTGTCGACGTCTTCCTCGTACTTCTTGAGGAGCGACTGGATCTCTTCCTTCAGTGTTTCGATCTCGTCCTCGGGGACGTGAACGCCCGGCTGGTTGCTCAGGGCTTCGGCGTGCTTGTTGGCGTCACGCCGCCCGTTACGCAGGATGACCTTGGTCTCCTCGCCGAGTTTCTTGACGCGGGCGGAGAGTTGCTGACGGCGTTCGGCGGAGAGCGCGGGAATGACCAGGCGTATCTGCTTGGGCTCGACGATGGGGTTGAGGCCGAGGCCGGAGGCTTCGATCGCGTGGCGGATGGCGCTGATGGAGCCCTGGTCGAAGGGGCGGATGAGGATCTGGGTGGGCTCGGGGATGCTGATGGCGGCAAGCCCCTTGAGCTCGGTCATCGAGCCGTAGTAATCGACCTTGAGGAAGTCGACGAGGGCGGTGGTGGCGCGGCCGGTGCGCAGCCCGCGGAACTCGTGCTTGAGGTACTCGACGGCCTTCTCCATCGCTTCTTCGGTCTCGAGGAGAATCGTGTCAGGATCGCTCATGGTGTGTTCCTTGTCAGGGGCGGAGAGCCGACCCCGGGACCATCATACGTCGGTGGGTGAGGCCATCGATGAGGAGTGGTGGAGCCCGGCTGGCGGACGCGTGGCCGACAGGTTGGCCGCGCCACCCGGAACCAACCTGATTCAGCCGGCCGTCACGATGGTGCCGACGCTCTTGCCCTCGATGACTCGTCGGATGTTGCCCTTGACGTTGAAGTCGAAGACCAGGAGGGGGAGCTGGTGCTCCTGGCACATGGCCAGGGCGGTCATGTCCATGATGCGGAGGTTCTTGGCGATGGCCTCGGAGAAGGTGAGGCGGTCGTAGCGCTTGGCGGAGGGGTCTTTCTTGGGGTCGGCGGTGTATACGCCGTCGACCTTGGTCGCCTTGAGTATGACGTCGCACTCCAGTTCGATGGCGCGGAGGGAGGCGCAGGTGTCGGTGGTGAAGAAGGGGTTGCCGGTGCCGGCGGCGAGGATGACGACGCGGCCTTTTTCGAGGTGGCGGATCGCCCGGTTGCGGATGAAGGGTTCGGCGACGGCCTTGATGTCGATCGCGGACATGACGCGGCAGTCAACTTCCATGCTGACGAGCTTTTCGCGCAGCGCCATGGCGTTGATGACGGTGCCCAGCATGCCCATGTAGTCGGCGGTGGACTGGGGGATGTGCCCGGCGGCGGCGAGGGAGGCGCCGCGGATGATGTTTCCGCCGCCCACGACGACGGCGACCTGGGCGCCCACCTGGCAGGCGTCCTTGACCTCGGCGGCGATGGCCTCGACCTCGTCGGGGTCGATGCCGAAGCCGCCGGGCTTGCAGAAGGACTCGCCGCTGAGCTTCAGGAGGACGCGTTTGAAGTCGCTCCGGCCTTTGGGGGAGGAGGTGGACTTGGGCGAGCGTTTGGTGGGCGGCATCGGGTCTCCTGTCGGTTCGGCGATTGAACGCCCCGCGGAATGGATCGTCAACCCGTCCGAAGTGGGAACCGGACGGGTTTCCGTCGGTAGTACACTGCTTGGGAGAACCGCCCGGCGGCATGGAACGAACCCAAGGGGGATGGCCGCTGGCGAGTCGGGCGGTGTCGGCCGGGGGGTGCGAATGCTGGCGTCCGCCGGTTTTCAGCGGGGGACCGGATCGGGTCGATACGGGTAATAGACATGGCGTCGTCGATTCCAACCTCGAGCAGCGAGAATCCGATTCTGAAGGCGACGGCGGGGCCGTTGCTGCGGACTTGGGCGTCGCGGATCTTGGTGGTGGCGCTCGCGGTTTCGGTGATTTTTCACTTGACGGGGCTGATGCTGGCGTCGGTGTATCGGCTGGGCCTGGGTGGCGGTCCGGGCGCGGGGACGGGGACAAGGGCGCCGGTCGAGTTTGCGGTCGTGAGCGAGGCGGAACTCGCCAGCCTGCAGCGCGGGGCGGAGGTGATTTCGGATGTGCCCGCGCCGATCGGCGACGGCGTGTCGAGCGAATCGCCCGGGACGCGCCTGACGCTCGACGACATGAAGGCCTCGGACCTTCTCGGCGGGGGCGACGCGCCCGGCACGGCGTTCTCCGCGTCTGACATCAGCGGGAGTCTTGGCGACGGGGCGGTTGGGGCCGGCGCGGGCGGAGGAGGCGGTGGGGGCGGCGGCGCGAGTTTCTTCGGCGTCGAGGCCCAGGGAAATCGGTTCGCGTATATCGTCGACGTTTCGGGCTCGATGAGCGTGGGCGGCAAGCTGGAGGCGCTGCAGAAGGAGCTGACGCAGTCGGTGAACACGCTGCTGGAGACATCGGAACTGGCGATCGTGCCGTTCTCGTCGCAGGCCGAGGTGCTGGGGTCGACGAGCGGCAAGGCGACATGGATCGACGCGAACGATCGGAACAAGAAGGGTGTGACGCGGAACATCGCGACACTGCGGTCGAACGGCGGGACCAATCCGTCGCCGGCGTTCGTGCTGGTATTCTCGATGAGGCCGAGGCCGGACGCGATCTATTTCATGACCGACGGCGAGTTCCCGGAGCAGATCGCGTCGGAGATCATGGCGCTGAATGCGGAGTACAAGATCCCGATCCACTGCATCTGCTTTGTCAGCGACGGCGCGGCGGACATGATGAAGGTGATCGCGCAGAAGTCCGGCGGGACCTACACGTTCGTGCCGGGCCCAAGGCCATGACGGAAATCCTCGGGGTCATTTTTCTGGCGGGGTCAATGGCGCAGGTGACGCTGCGTGATGGCTCCCAGCCCGGATCGCCCGTGGAGGCAGTTTCGATCGAGGGCGTGCGCGTGGGCGGGGCGATGGTCGCGCTGGATCGCGTGAAATCGGTGGAGGGCGAGTTCGCCAAGCCGTGGAGCGAGATCGCGAGCGCGGCCGACGACGCGTGGCGCGTGCGTCAGCGATTCGAACGAGGCGATCTTGCGGGCGCGGAGGTGATCGCCGAGGCGTTGCTCACGCGGCTCGCGGGCAAGCGTGGCCCCACCGTGGCGATGGTGGCCGAGGCTTTGACGCGGGTGCGCGTGAAGAGGGGCTCACAGACCGGAGCGTTGGAATCGTGGCTGGCGTGGTACGACTGCGGGAACGATTCCGAGCCATTGCCTTCGAGCTTTGCGCCGGACCTGGCGTCGCGCCGTGCGGTGCTCTCGGACCGATGGCCAACGCTTTCGATCGACGGTTCGTCGGGATTGCTCTCGGCGCTCCCGCCGATCTGGATCAACGTGCCGTCGGTGCAGGCGTGGGTGAGGTCGGGCGAAAGGCAACACGCCAGCGAGGACCGGCGCTCGGCGGCGTATGAGCGCCTGTATCGCGCGGCGGCCAAGTTCGAGGTCGATGGCACGCCGGTGGATCTCGGCGGGCTGGACCTCAAGCTCGACGGGCCGAAGCTGGTCGCGGAGATCGTGATCGCGAGGGCGGGCGAGGCGAGTGCCCGCGAGGCGGCGCGGCGAGAGTTGCTGAAGAGGCTGGAGGGCTCGCCGCCGGCGTGGCTGGAGGCGTGGGTGCGATCCGCCATCGGTCGTTCGATGTTGAAGGAGAGAGACCCCGAGGTTCGGCGGCGCGGCGTGCTGCAACTGCTGCACGTGCCGGCGCGGTTTTCATCGGACTCGGCGTACCTGGCTGGGATCGCGCTGGCAGAGTCGGCGCGGGCGCTGCTGGAATTGGGCGATCGTGACGGCGCGGACGTGATTCGCGCGGAGTTGATGCGGGATAATCCGGCGCATCCGGCGCTGGATTGGGCGGGCGTGCGCGATTGGCCGTCGCGGAACGGCGCGGCCGGCGGTGCGGGGGGCACGCCATGATGCACGCGCGGTCGATTTCGTGGCGAGCGGTGCTCGCGATCGCGGCGTGCGTCGCGACGTGCGAGGGCGCGGCCATTGGGAGCGTCTCACCCCCGAGCGAGGACGCGCTCGAGAGCTACCTTGAGAGCCGCGATCTGTCGAATCTGCTGGCGGCGCAGCTGCGCGGGCGGCTGGCGACGGCGACGGGCGACGCGCGGAACGAGATCGCGGAGCGATTGGGGCGTGTGTATGTTCGGCAGATGTCGGCGGCCAAAACGCCCGAGGAGCGGCGCGTGATCGAGGACGCGGCCCGCGAGCTGATCGAGTCGATGCCGGAATCGTCGGTGTTCGAGCTTCGCATCGACTTCGCGAAGACTTCGTACCTGCGGGCCGAGGACTTGATCGAGCGATTCCGCGTGCGAATCGTGGGCGAGGCGCAGTTGCAGGAGGCGGATCGGCTCTTGCGCCTGATCACGCCGCAGTTCCAGGAGATCGCGACGAGGGTGGGCCACCGGATCGAGCTGCTCGAGCGCAAGGAGGCGGGGGCGCGTCAGGATGATCTGGAGGAGACCAAGGCGCAGCTGGCCGACGCGCGCCGGGTTCGCTCGCTGGCGCAGTACTACGCAGGCTGGTGCGGGTATTACGGCGCGATGCTGTCGAGCAACAAGGGCGCCGCGATGCGGGCGATGCAGGATTTCGGCTGGCTGCTGAACTCCGGGGGCGGGAAGGTTCCCGAGATCGACCGCGTTCCCGGGGCGCTCCTGAAGTATGAGCATGTGGCGCGGGCGGCGGTGGGGGTGGCGATGTGCGCGTCGCTGCGCGACAACGACGTGGAGGCGCTGCGCTGGCTCGACCTGGTCGAGTCGACCGACGGGATCTCGCCGGCGCTGCGGGCGGAGTTGCTGTCGCGTCGCATGGTGGTGCTGGGCGGTGCGAAGCGGTGGTCCGACCTGGAACTGCTTCTGAAGCGCAGGGCGGCGGATCGCAAGAAGGATCCGGCGCTGCTGACGCCCTCGGAGGCGAGGCTGCTGGCGGTGCTGGCGCTGGACGCGG
>JABWBC010000015.1 GCA_013360695.1 Phycisphaerales bacterium | reverse complement strand
CCGGCGAGGCGGCGCGGGTCGGCGGCGCCATGGGCGTCGCGGCGTGGCACATTTCCATCAGTCATTCGAGGTCGCACGCGATAGCGTCGGTGATCGCGGAGGGATAGCCGCGATGCGGTTCAGCCCGTGGGGCACGTCGTGGCCGCGGACGCCTCGGTGCGTGATACTCTCTTGCGATGTGCGGGCGCTTTACGCATCGGTATACATGGAAACAGTTGCACCGCCTGCTCGGGCTGATGACGCCTGAGGTGGCGATCCCCGCTCGGTACAACGTCGCGCCGACACAGCGGGCGCCGGTTGTGGTGCTCGATGAATCGCTACGCGGGCCGTCGCTCCGCGACATGCGCTGGGGGTTGATCCCGTCGTGGGCCAAGGACGACGCCATCGGCACCAGCCTCGTCAACGCGCGGGCTGAGGGGATCGAGACCAAGCCGTCGTTCCGTGCCGCGTTCAAGCGACGGCGTTGCGTTGTGCCCATTTCCGGGTTCTATGAGTGGAAAGTCGTCGCCGGGTCGGAGGGACGTGCCGCCAAACCGGCCAAGCAGCCGATGTACATCACGCCCGCCGACTCAAGTGACGAGCCATGGGTCCTCGCGGGGCTGTGGGAGTCGTGGTCGCCCTCCGACGCGATGGCATCGTCGCCCGTCGAGACTTTCACCATCATCACCACCGAGCCCAACGAGATGATGGCAACACTGCACAGCCGCATGCCCGTCATCCTCGCGCCCGACGCGGCCAAGACGTGGCTCGCCCCGGGCACCGGCAAGGGAACCGAAGTCACGCCCCAGGAGGCCGCTCAACTGCTCGGGCTGCTCGTGGCGTGCCCCGCCGAGTCCATGGTTGCCGTTCCCGTTTCCAAGCTGGTGAACAGCCCGAAGAATGACACGATCGAGTGCACGAAGCCGCTGGAATCACAGGAGTTCGGTGGACTTTTTGACGGCTAAACTCGACACTCTCCATTGATCAATGATCGGCATGCGTTAGCATGCCAATCATGTCCCGAACATCGAACATTCAAGCCCTTCGCGGAATGATCCGCGATCGAGAGGCCGGGGCGAGCGACGAGCCCCCGCGTTCGCTAGCGTGGCTGATCGATGTGCGATTGAACACCGTGCATGAATGGTTCGTCTCGGACGCGCCGCCCTTGGCGATCCTGGCGCACATGGCGGCCCGGGCGCTGCACGCGCGCGTGCTCTCGCGTGTTCTCTGGATCGGGCGCGAGGTCTTTCCCTATCCGCTGTTTCTGGATGCGCCCGTCCTGGCCGCGTCGGTCTTTGTCGACGCCACCGACGCGGACGCGAGGCTCTGGGCCGCGGATGTGGCGCTGCGCAGCGGCGTGCGATCATGCGTGATCGTGGATGGATGCAGGTTCACGCTGGCGTGTACACGACGACTGCAACTGGCGGCACGCAGCGGCGCGGGCGTCGCGCTCCTGGCACGCCCGGAGCGAGAATCATCCACGCTCTCGGCCGCCACGACTCGCTGGCTCGTGGAGCCCGCGCGTGAATCCCGCAGCGTCGCGTGGATGCTGACGCTGGTACGCAACAAGGACGATCCGACGGCGGCGATGGAGCGGCCGCGCTGGATGCTTCGAGGCGGAGCGCCGAGCGATGATGGTGTCCGTGTACCTGCCCTGGTGGCGAGCCGAGCGACTCGCACGACGGCTTAGGCCGCGCCCAGACGCCGTGCTCCTCGCTCGCGCCGAGCGCGGCCAGCGCATCGTCGCGGGGATGTGCGGCGCGGCTTTCAAGGCGGGCGTGCGCCATGGGCTTTCGATCGCGCACGCGCGGGCCCTGCTCGCGGGGAGGTCCGTTCATATCGCCGACGAAGACGCGCCAGCCGATGCCCGCAGGCTCGTAGCCATGGCGCAATGGGCCTCGCGCCGCTGGTCGCCCATCGTCAGCGTCGACGGAACCGACGGCCTGCTCCTGAACGTCGCCGGATGCGAGCATCTCTTCGCCGGGCTGGATGGGCTCGTGCGCGACATGGAGCGAGCCGTGCGGGCGCTGTGCGTCACGCCGTTCATCGGCGCGGCTCGAACGATCGGGGCGGCGTGGGCTATGGCGAGGTTCGCCCCGCGCGAACTGAGGCTGGTTCCGAGCGGACGCGAGCGAGAGGCCCTCTCGCCCCTGCCCGTCGCGGCGCTGCGCATCGACGACGATATCGTGGGTGCGCTGGCGGAGGTCGGCATCGAGCGGATCGGTCAGCTTCTGGAACTCCCGCGTTCTTCGCTGCCCGCACGCTATGGCGACGATCTTCTGCTCCGGATCGATCAGGCGATGGGACACGCGATCGAGATGGTCGACCGCACCCGCGAGCGTAACGATCTGCTCGTCTCGCACGAGATTCCCGGCGGCACAACTCGCCTTGAATCGATCGAGGCCGTCACCAAGCGACTGCTGACGCACGTGGTCGACTCTCTACTCCGAATGGAATCGGGCCTGCGGCGTCTTTACGCCACCTTTGATCGCATGGGCGGCGCGCCGGAGCTCTGCGAAATCGAAGTCTCGCGCCCCAGCCGCGACCCGCGCCATCTCTGGATGCTCATTCATCCCAAGATCGAGCGCGTTCACATGGGCTTCGGCGTCGAACGTGTCACGCTGCGAGCGGCGGGAATCTCGCGGCTGGCGCACACGCAGGCATCGCTCCCCGGCGCGAGCAAAGACCCGCGCAACACAAACCACAACGATGAAGAGCCAGGCGATGAAGGGCCGATGGGCGTTCTCATCGATACGCTCGCGTCGCGCCTCGGGCGCGAACACGTCCAGCGTGCCCAACTCGTGCCCAGCCATCGCCCGGAGCGGGCGTTCCGCCTCCTGCCTGTCGAGCGTGTTGAGCCCTGGGCGTGCGAAGCAATCCCGGTCGGGCCGAGACCATCGGAGTTGTTCGTCGAGCCCGAGCCCGCGCAGGTCGTCGCGCTCCGCCCCGACGGCCCGGTGATGCGCGTGGCGTGGAGCGCCGGCAATTCATCCATTCTCTGCTGCATCGGGCCCGAACGCATCGGCCCCGAATGGTGGCGCGACAGCGACGACACCCGCGACTACTTCCGCGTGCAGGCCGAATCGGGCGGCTGGCTCTGGCTCTTTCGCACGCTCCACGCCGGTATGTGGTTTGTGCATGGGCGATGGAGCTAGCCATGCCAGACGCCGGATTCAGCAAGCCGCGCGTGCATCCGTTCCGGGCCAACGCGGACCGCCTCGGCCCGTCGCCGCCATCTCGCGAAGAGTTTTTCGAGCTCTTGACGACGACGAACTACACGTTCCTGACCGGCGCGAGCCATCCTGAGGAGTTTTCGCACGAGGCCGCGGCCCAGGGCTACAGCGCGATCGGGATCGCCGATACCAACACGCTCGCTGGGGTCGTTCGGGCGCACTGCAGCGCGAAAGATCGAGGCATCCGCTGCATCGTCGGTTCGCGCCTCGTGCTCAGCGATCCGCTCGGGCTCTCGATCGCGGCCTATCCGACCGATCGCGCGTCCTACGGGAGACTCTGCCGCCTGTTGACCGACGGAAAACGCCGGAGCGAGAAGGGCGAGTGCCGCCTGTCGCTCGCGGACATCGCGCGGCACCAGGAAGGCCTCGTCGCCGTCGTGGTCCCGACGCTGCCGCCCGAGGAACTCGCGAAATACATGGGCCCGCTCGGCGAGATATTCGGCGACGATCGCCTGTCGCTGGCGATCAGCATCGGTTACACCTCGGGTGACGCCGAGCGGCTGGAGCGACTCGCGGCGCTCGGCGCTCGCTTCGGCCTGCCACGCGTCGCGACCAACGACGTGCTCTATCACACACCGTCGCGCCGACCGCTGCAGGACGTGCTGGCGTGCATCCGCCTCGGAACGACCCTGGAGGCCGCGGGATATGCCCTGCAGGCCAACGCGGAGCGTCATCTCAAGCCGCCGCACGAGATGTCGCGTCTCTTTGCATGCGAGCCAGACGCCCTCTCGCGCAGCCTCGCGATCGCCGAGCGCACGAGCGGTTTCTCGCTCGATCAATTGAGGTACGAGTACCCCGACGAGGTCTGCCCGCGTGACCTGTCTCCGATCGAGTACCTGCGCGTGCTGACGGGCGAGGGAAGCCGCGAGCGATACCCCGATGGCGTGCCGGCGCCCGTCGCCCGCACGCTCGAGCACGAACTCACGCTGATCGAAGAGCTCAAGTACGCGCCGTATTTTCTCACGGTCTACGACATCGTGAAGTTCGCGCGTTCACGCGGCATCCTGTGCCAGGGGCGCGGCGCCGCCGCCAACTCCGCCGTGTGCTTCTGCCTGGGCATCACCAGCGTCGACCCGTCCCGCATCAATCTCCTCTTCGAGCGGTTCGTGAGCCGCGAGCGGAACGAGCCGCCCGACATCGACATCGACTTCGAGCACGAGCGGCGTGAGGAAGTGATCCAGTACATCTACGCCGCGTACGGACGCGATCGGGCCGCCCTCACCGCCGAGGTGATCTCATACCGCGGCAAGAGCGCGATCCGCGACGTGGGCAAGGCGATGGGTCTCTCGCTCGATTGCGTCGACAAGCTCGCCAAGTCGCTGGGCTGGTGGGACAAGGCGGAGTTCCCCGCCGAACGCATGCGCGAGATGGGCCTCGACCCCGACGACCGCACGATCCGCATGGTTCTCAGGCTCGCGGGCCAGTTGCAGGGCTTCCCGAGACACCTCTCGCAGCACGTGGGCGGGTTTGTCATCTCGCGCGGGCCGCTATGCGAGTCGGTGCCGATCGAGAACGCCGCGATGGAAGATCGCACCGTGATCGAGTGGGACAAGGACGACCTGGACGCGATGGGAATGCTCAAGGTCGACTGCCTGGGGCTCGGCATGCTCACCTGCATCCGTAAATGCTTCGAACTTGTGCGGCTACACCACGGGCGCGACCTGACGCTCGCCTCTGTGCCCGCCGAAGACCCCGCGGTCTACGACATGCTCTGCGAAGCGGACACGATCGGCGTCTTCCAGATCGAGAGCCGGGCCCAGATGTCGATGCTCCCGCGCCTCCGCCCTCGCTGCTTTTATGACCTGGTGATCGAGGTCGCGATCGTGCGCCCAGGTCCGATCCAGGGGAACATGGTCCACCCGTACCTCCGCCGGCGCAACGCCGAGGAGCGCGTCACCTATCCAAGCGAAGAGGTCCGCGCCGTCCTCTCGCGCACTCTTGGCGTCCCGCTCTTTCAGGAGCAGGCGATGGCGCTGGCGATCGTGGCGGCGGGCTTCACGCCCGGCGAAGCCGATCAATTGCGTCGCGCCATGGCCGCGTGGAAACGCAAGGGCAATCTCCTGTTCTCCTTCGGGCAGAAGCTCGTCGATGGCATGATCCGCAAGGGCTACCCAGCCGAGTTCGCAGCCCGCTGCTTCGAGCAGATCAAGGGCTTCAGTGAATACGGCTTTCCAGAGAGCCACGCCGCCAGCTTCGCGCTCCTCGTGTACGTCTCGTCTTGGCTGAAACGGCATCACCCCAGCGCCTTCGCCGCCGCGCTCATCAACAGCCAGCCGATGGGCTTCTATCAACCCGCCCAAATCGTCCGCGACGCGCAGGAGCACGGCGTAACCGTCCGCGCCATCGACGTCAATCACAGCGACTGGGATTGCACGCTCGAAGACGCCGGCGCCGTGCTGCGCCTCGGCATGCGATTGGTGAAAGGCATGAGCCGGGCTCACGCGGACGCGATCGTGTCGTCGCGCCGCGAGCGCGGTCGATTTTCGTCGATCGAATCGCTCCGGCGTCACTGCGCCACGCCCGTGGGCTGCCTGCGTGCCCTCGCGCGAGCGGATGCGTTCTCGTCGATGGGGCTCGATCGCCAGCACTCGCTCTGGGCCATCCAGCCCCTGCGCGACGCCGACGAGCCGCTGTTTGATTCGCACGATCCACCCGCCGCCTCGCCCGCGGAATCAACGGACGCCGAGCGGCTCCCTTCGCTCGCGCCCAGCCGTCTGGTTCACCACGATTATGCCGCGACAGGGCTTTCGCTGAAAGCCCACCCGATCGCGTTCCTGCGAGAGCAACTCTCGGCACGCCACGTCGAAAGGGCGAGCGACCTCGACGATGCCTCGCGCTTCCCTCACGGTTCGCACGCCGCCGTCGCGGGCATCGTGCTGCACCGCCAGCGCCCCGGCACCGCCGGCGGCATCGTCTTCATGACCCTCGAAGACGAGAGCGGCAAGGCCAACCTCATCGTCCGCCCCGATGTCTTCGAGAACCACCGCGCCGTCGCCAAGCTCAGCGTGTCACTCCTGGTCCGCGGCCGCGTCGAGCGAAACGGCAAGGTCGTGCATGTGCTCGTGACCGACCTCGAATCGATCGATGATTGGCAGCCAGGCCTGATCGCCCGCTCACGAGACTTTCATTGAGCCCGGCGTGAGACCCCTCGAATCGGCACGGGCCAAAGGCGACGCCAACGCCAAACGCCATACACCGTCCCGCGACGCACGGCTACACCGCGCCATCGCCGAAAAGTTCCGTCACCGCCGGCTCGCCGCGGAACGGCACGCCGACGTGCTCGCACCCGTCCTTGGTGAGCGCCCGTCCACGCCGCGTCCGCGCCAGGAACCCGATCTGCAGGAGGTACGGCTCGACCACGTCTTCGATCGTTCCCGCGTCCTCGTTCATCGTGGCCGCCACGGTCTCAAGCCCGACCGGCCCACCGCGATAGGTCGTCCCGATCGTCTTGAGGTACGAGCGATCGAGCTCGTCGAGGCCGAGCGCGTCAACGCCCTCGAGCTTCAGTGCGCTGTCAACCACCCGCGCGCTCACGTGCCCGTCGGCCTTCACCTGCGCAAAGTCGCGCACGCGGCGCAACAGCCTATTCGCGATCCGCGGCGTGCCCCGCGAGCGATCCGCGATGGAGCGCAGCGCCTCCGGCTCCACCTCCGCGAGGCCGAGCAGGTCCGAACTGCGCCGGAGGATCGTGAGAAGCTCCGCGACACCGTAGTAACGCAGGTGATGGGCGATGCCGAAGCGCGAGCGCAGAGGCGAGGAGAGCAGGCCCGCGCGGGTGGTGGCGCCGATGAGCGTGAAGGGCTTGCAGCGGATCTGAACGGTGCGGGCCGATAGGCCGCTGTCCACCGTCACGTCGATGCGATAGTCCTCCATCGCGGGATAGACGAACTCCTCGACCGCGATGGGCAGGCGGTGGATCTCGTCGATGAAGAGCACGTCGCGGGCCTGAAGGCGCGTGAGGGCGGCGACCAGATCGGTGCCCTTGGACAGCGCGGGCCCGGAGGTCATGACGAGCTGCGAGCCCATCTCCTTGGCGATGACGTGCGCGAGCGTGGTTTTTCCCAAGCCCGGAGGCCCGTGGAGCAGAACGTGCTCCATGGGCTCGTTCCGCGCCTTGCTGGCGCGGATAGCGATGGCGAGTTTTTCGATGAGATCGCGCTGCCCGACGTATTCGTCGATGTTCGTGGGGCGCAGGGCCCAATTGGCCTGCTCCTCCTCGGGCACGCGCGTGGTGGGAGAAATGAGGCGGTCCGTCGCCATGTCCGGAGTCTAGCGGGAGAACGCCGCGGCGCGAAGAGAGGAATCGTGAAAGTGCCCGCCCTCGCCTAATCCAGCGGGAGATTCTTGTCGCGCCACAGCCGCACCAGCGCCTTGGGGTCGATCGGCTCCCAGATGCTCCCGTCGGACAACTCGGTTCGGATGAGATCGCCCTGGTCGTTGAAGAGCGACACCATCGGCTTGCGGTCTTCCGACAGCCGCGTGGTCAGCTTCCACAGGCCCGGGCGATCGACCGGCTGTTCCAGCACTTCGCGCCGGAGCTGCACCTTTCCCGCCTCGCTCTGGTAGACGTAGAACCCGAACTCCGTCGGCACCTTGGAGCGGATCAGGATCTGCGGCAGGAGCATCGACTCGAAGCGCGACAGGTAGCCGTCGCCGCTCACCTGCGTCTTCACCGACTCATCCGGCTGGCCCGTCACCTCGGTGACGACGCTGATGATGTTCCCATCGCGGGCCCCCTTTTCGGTCGAGATCCCCACCGTGTCTTTCTTCCCAGCTTCGCGGATCGCCTGGCGGATCACCCACGCCTCCATCGAGCGATCCGGGCGGATGAAAAACGTGCCGCTCACGTCCACGACCTGCGGCCCGTTCACATAGCGGGCGTCGGTGCGGAGCAGGTATCCCTCTTCTCTTTCGGCCGCCGTGAAGTCCTTGGCCGGGCGCGAGGGATCAAGCTCGCCGCGCTTGCCGAACCAGGTGGTGACGCGTCGGTAGGCGACCTCGGCCTCGTCCATCCGGGCGCCGCCCACCGCCGGGCGATAGAGGCGCTCGAAGCGTCCGTTGCGCTGCTTCATGATGTCGCGCAGCGATTCGTCGGTGAGAGCGCCGAAGACGGTCTTCCCCGCCGCGACCGCCGCCGCACGGGCCGCCACGGTGCGCTCCGCGTCCTCGAACTTCGCGGTGCGTACGACGATCTGGTAGATCGATCCCGCGGCCTGGTACTTGTCCGCGGTCGTGATCAGCTCGAAATTCACGAAGCGATCGGCCGCGATTTTCACCAGCGTGTACCCGCGGATCGTGTCCGAATCACCCTTCCCGCGGGGGAGGCTCACCACGAACTGCTCGCCGACAAGCTCGGGGCGATCGGGGTCCAGCGCCAGCTGGTCGCTGCGCGAGAGGACTTTGCCGAGCGTCCTGATCTCCTGGGTGTCCTTGTCGATCTGGCCCACGCGCTCCAGCAGCTTGGCGATGAGTTCGTCGCACGCCGTCGTAACCGTGAGGTCGGGGTTGCTGGTACGGGGTGCGGTGACATTGATCTGCCACGATTCGTCTTCGGCGACCACCAGCAATTTCGCCTCTTTGCCCGCCGTGTCCTGGATCACCCGCGAACCCACCGGGGTCAGGAACTTCAGCCCCACGGATTCCAGCACCTGGGGCTCATCCGAAAGCTCAACCGCTCCGGCCTGAGGCCCCCCAGCTTTCGCGGGCTTGGACGCCGGCCGCTCGCCCGGACGCGTTGCCGGTTGACCCCCGGTCTTCGGCCCGGACGCGGGCTCGGGCGGCTTGGAAATTCGGGGCTTGTCTGGAGTCGGCTGTTCCTGCGCGAGCAGCGCGGAAGCGGACGCCAGGGTCAGGCAAAGCGCAAGAGCCGCGGGAAATCGAGCGTTCGTCATGGCAATGGTCCGGGTCGGAGCGCACACCCAAATGGGGGAGGTCAGCGGCGGGCAAAGTCTGGACAGAGTTATATCGGCGCGGCGGGGGTCGGAGGGTTTGATCGATCGAAGACCCAGAAGGTTCGGCTTCACACCAATTTGACATGACGAGGGTCGTGGGTACTCTTACGGGCTCTGATCGTGCCGGGTGGGCACGAGCGTTTGTTGATCCACGTCGGCGGCGTCCTCGTCTCGCCCGCGTTCGGGAGAGACGGCGGAGGTGTCGTCGCGGTGGATCGCGGCGTTTGTGCAGGTGTCGGCGGCGTACGCCGATGCCACGGGCTTGGGCGATTGGAACTCCGAGAAGGCGGTCAGTCAATGACGGGCGGCAAGATTCGAATTCGGATGGAGGCCTACGACCACCTGGCGCTCGACGCGTCGGCCAAGGAAATCGTGGACCACGCCAAGCGCACCAACGCCAAAGTCGCGGGCCCGATCCCGCTCCCCACGCGCGTCGAGCGGTACACGGTTCTCCGCTCGCCGTTCATCGATAAGAAGAGCCGCGAGCAGTTCGAGATCCGCACCCACAAGCGGATCATCGATATCATTGAGCCCAACGCGCGCACGGTTGAAGCGCTCAATCGACTCGTGGTTCCCGCCGGTGTGTTCGTCAAGATCAAGGCATGAAATCGACGCGGGTCGGTCCCCTGGACCGGCCCGTGTGTGTTTGAGGTGAGGTATGGGCTTCTCGTTGCTGGGAAAGAAAGTCGGCATGACGCGTGTCTTCAAGGACAGCGTGAGCGTGCCCGTGACCGTGATCCAGGTCGGGCCCTGCGTCGTGACGCAGATCAAGACCCCGGACAAGGACGGCTACGCCGCCGTGCAGATCGGTTTCGAAGACATCAAGGCTCGCAACTCAACGATGCCGATGATCGGCCACGATTTCAAGGCCGGCACCGATCCCAAGCGGACCCACCGCGAGTTCCGCGTCAAGGCCGAGGAACTGGCCAACTACACCCTGGGTCAGTCCCTCACGCTCGACCAGCTCAAGGACCAGCTGTACGTCGATGTCATCGGGACCAGCAAGGGCAAGGGGTTCGCGGGCGTCATGAAGCGTTGGCACTTCAAGGGCATGTTCGCCTCGCACGGCACGGAGCGTAAGCACCGTTCGCCGGGCTCGATCGGCGGCCTCTGCTCGAACCGCGGCTTCGGCGGCGGTCTGGCCAAGGGCAAGAAGATGGCCGGGCACATGGGTGACGATCGCGTCACCGCCCGCAGCCTCGATGTCGTCAGTGTTGATGCGGCCCAGGGGCTTCTCCTGGTCAAGGGTCCGATCCCGGGTGCCAACCGTTCGACGGTCGAGATTCGCCCCGCGATTCGTCTCTACCGTTCCAAGGCCAAGAAAGTGGCGGCCAAGGCCGGCTGATCGAGCCGGGTCGGTTTTGGGTGGCAATAATGCCGACCCCGCGTTGGGGATCGGTTGGTGGAAAGAAGTTCGTCGGCCGGGCGCGAATGCGGGCCTGACCGGCGAGCCCGAAAGGTCCGAGGGGTTCTGCGAAGGAACCCAGGAAACCGTCGGGCAGGAACAAACGGTGCGGTCGATGGCCAAACACCATCGCCGCAAGGACAGCCGAGTCGAATCCGTGTCCCCCGATGTGTGACTGGGGTGGCCGGAGGAGGCGAGGTCTTTCAAGTGCCCGGATTCGTCCGGGCGTGAAGGCGGCCCGGCAACGGGCCCAGGCGTCGGACGAGGTAAGACAGATGGATGTCCCCGTCTACAACATGCAGGGCCAACAGGTTGGCTCGATGAAGATCGACGAGCAGTCGCTGGGCGGCGCCGTCAACCCCGCTCTGATCAAGCAGGCGTACGTGATGTATCACGCGAACCTGCGCCAGGGCTCCTCTAAGACCAAGAATCGCCACGAGGTCGAGGGCGCGACCCGGAAGATCTACAAGCAGAAGGGCACCGGCAACGCTCGTCACGGCGACCGCAAGGTCAACCTGATGAAGGGCGGCGGGCACGGGCACTCGAAGAAGCGCACGCGTGAGGACTTCCGCCTCACCATGCCGAAGAAGATGCGCCGCAAGGCCAACCGCAACGCATTCCTCGCGAAGCTGGTCGACAACGAGGTCCGCGTGATCGACAAGATCGAGTTCGCGGCCCCGAAGACCAAGGACTTCCAGGCGTTCCTTGGCGCTGTCAAGGTCGACAACACCGCGCTGGTCGCGGTGACCGCCGCGACGGCGGGTGAGAACACCCGCGCCTCGGCCCGCAACCTCGACAGTATCTCGACCTGCCGCGCCGACCAGCTCAACGCCTTCGACATGCTGAACCATCGCTACCTCGTGATCGCTAAGAGCGATCTTGAGGCGTGGCTCAAGGGCCCGTCGTCGCAGACGGGCAAGGAAGCCAAGATCAACCCCCTGGGCCGCAAGGCTGAGGAGGCCAAGTAATGGAAGCCATCTACGTCATCAAGAAGCCGCTGATCTCCGAGAAGGCGACGTACGGCATGAACGAGGAGAAGCGTTACAGCTTTCTCGTCGACCGCACCGCCAGCAAGGACGACATCAAGGCCGCCGTCGAGCAGCTCTACAAGGTTCGCGTCGTCGGCGTGAACACGCAGGTCCGCAAGGGCAAGCAGCGTCGCCTGAAGTACGGCCTGGTGGTCGAGCCGACCACCAAGAAGGCCGTCGTCCGCCTGCACCCCGAGGATCAGATCGAGTTGTTCTGAGTCGTGAGTGATTGACGGGAGCTCCCTCCCGAAGGATTCGAGGCCAGCCATGCCGATTCGCACATACAAGAAGACCAGCGCGGGACGCCGATTCGCGTCCGTGAACATGCACGCGGAGGTCACGAAAAAGGCCCCCGAGCACGCGCTCATGGTCCCCAAGCCCAAGAAGGGCGGGCGCAACCACTCCGGCAAGATCACGTCGCGCGGTCGCGGCGGCGGCGTCAAGCAGATGTACCGCCTCGTCGACTTCAAGCGCCGCAACCTCAACAACGTTGAGGGCAAGGTCGTCGGCATCGAGTACGACCCCAACCGTTCGGCGCACATCGCGCTCATCCAGTATCCGAATGGCGAGAAGCGCTACATCCCGTCGCCGGGCGGCCTGGTGGTCGGTCAGACCATCACCACCTTCGACGAGACCGCCGGCGAGCCGACGATCGGCAACAACATGCAGCTCCGGTTCATCCCGACGGGCCTCGATGTTCACTGCGTCGAGCTGATCCCGGGACGCGGCGCTCAGATGTGCCGTTCCGCGGGCAACTATGCCAAGCTGACCAACAAGGAAGGTGACTACGCCACCCTGACGCTCCCGTCGGGCGAAGTGCGTCGCGTTCCGATCCAGTGCCGCGCCACGATCGGGCAGGTCGGCAACCCCGACCATCGCCTGCGTCGTCTGGGCAAGGCCGGTCTGACCCGTCTCAAGGGTCGTCGTCCGATTACCCGTGGCGTGGCCAAGAGCCACCACGCCCACCCGCTGGGCGGCGGTTCGGGTCGTTCGAAGGGTAATCGTCCTCCCTGCGGTCCGACGGGCGTTCTGGCCAAGGGCGGCACGACGAGGAATCGCAAGAAGCACTCGAGCAAGCTCATCATCCGCCGCCGCGCCAACAAGCGGTACGGCGTGTTGAAGTAAAAGACACTGGGCTCTGGGCACTGGGAAAGACAAGAGACAGAAAGCAGACAGGCCGAAGGCAGACAGACGGCGGAGTGACGAAGGCCGCCGAGTGAGGATGGAACGATGGGTCGCAGCTTGAAGAAAGGTCCGTTCGTCGATGAGAAGCTCTACCGCAAGGTGGAGGAGATGAACCAGACTCGTCGGCGTGAGCCGCTGAAGACCTGGGCTCGTCGGTGCACGATCGTTCCCGAGTTCGTTGGGCACACCTTCAAGGTGCACAACGGCAAGCAGTTCAACGACGTGTTTGTGACCGAGGACATGGTGGGGCACAAGCTGGGCGAGTTCAGCCACACCCGCACGTTCCGCGGGCACACGAACAAGAAGGAAGGCATCGAGGCGGGCGCCACCGCGGCCCCGGCCAAGGGGTGATGCCGGCAGAATGGGAAAATCACGGGCGCCCATGGGCGCGGTGAGTGAAGCGTGAATCGGAGTTTGGATGCAGACGTGTTCGCAGGTATGTTCGCCGACATGTCCGCAGATTGGGGAATAGGCCGTGAGACTTCAAGCTGAGAAACTCAAGGCGCTGGCGACTAAGGCGGGGATCTCCCGCGAGCAGCTGGCGCAGGCCGTGGAGCGTCCGGGATTGGCCGGCGAGCGTGCGTCGCGCGCGGTCGACAACTGGCTTGCCGGTCGGCATCTGCCGGTGTGCAAGGCGTCGGACATCGCGCGTCTGGCCTCGGCGGTGGGGGCGTCCGTGAAGGACATCTCCCGCTTCGAGAGCAAGGTGCGTTACCACCGCGGGAGCCCGCGCAAGGCGCGTCTGATCGCGGACCTTGTACGTGGCAAGTCGGTGGATCAGGCGCTCAACCTTCTGACGTTCAGCCCGAAGCGTGCCGCGGACAACGTTCGCAAGGCGCTGGCGGCCGCGATCGCGGACGCCGAGCAGTTCGAGGCGGACGTGACCAAGCTGGTGGTGTCGCTCTCGACGGTCGACGAAGGCCCGACGATGAAGCGTTTCCAGCCCAAGGACCGCGGTCGGGCCCACCCGATCATGAAGCGTTCGAGCCACATCACGATCGGCGTCGAGGAGCGTTCGGCCGGTCGCAAGAGGGGGAGCCGCTAATGGGACAGAAGACCCAGCCCTTTGGATTCCGCCTTGGAATCACCGAAGCCCACCGCAGCCGCTGGTACGCCCCCAAGGCCCTCTACGGTGAGCTGCTCGTTGAAGACGAGAAGATCCGTCGCTACCTGGACAAGCGTCTGAACCGCAAGCCACCGTCGGCCGCGGTGTCGGACATCCACATCGAGCGCACGCGTGAAGAGCTGAAGGTTGTGATCAAGACGGCGCGTCCGGGCCTGGTGATCGGTCCCAAGGGCGCCGAGGTCGATCGCATGACCGAAGAGCTCCAGTACATGACGGGGCGCAAGGTCGCGATCTCGATCATCGAAGTGAAGAACCCCGATCTTGATCCGCAGCTGGCCGCGGAGGCCGTCGCGGAGCAGATCGTGAAGCGAGTGGCGTTCCGTCGCGCCGCCAAGATGCGTGCCGAGGCGATCATGGCCGCGGGCGCCCTGGGCGTGAAGGTGACGATGTCGGGCCGCCTGGGCGGCGCCGAAATGAGCCGTCGCCTGGACATCAAGTTCGGATCGCTCCCGCTCTCGACGCTGCAGGCCCGGATCGAGTACGGCTTTGCCGAGGCTCGCACGACCTACGGCGTGATCGGGATCAAGGTGTGGATCTACAAGGGCATGTACACGACCGAGCGGACGGAGGAAGAGTCGAACGCGGCCGGTGGTCGCGCTCGTGCCCGCGGCCGGAAGTGATCGTGGAGTGTGGAAGGAACTGTGTTCAGGTTCGTTCGATCGGATGGACCTGTTTTCCCGGAGCTGACCGATGGCGTTGATGCCCAAACGAGTGAAGTACCGCAAGGAGATGCGGCGCGTCCGAGATCGCAAGGCGACCAAGGGCAACTACGTCGCGTACGGCGACTACGGCCTGCAGGCCCTCGAGGGCACCTGGCTCAAGGGCACGGTGATCGAGGCCGGTCGTATCGCGGCCCAGCACTTTCTGAAGCGCGAGGGCAAGCTCATCATCCGCGTTTTCCCCGACAAGCCCATCTCCAAGAAGCCCCTGGAAACCCGAATGGGTACGGGCAAGGCGGACGTGGACTACTGGGCGGCGCGCGTGAAGCCCGGCACGATGCTGTTCGAGATCGCGGGCGTGCCCGAGGCGGTCGCCAAGGCCGCGTTCGTCCGCGTCGCGATGAAGATGCCGGTGCGTTGCCGGATGGTCGGTCGACGCGTGGCGGTTTAAGGAAGAGTTCGATCGTGCCCCGGGCTCCGGGGCGCGTGAGTCTGCACGAGTCAGTCAAGGTGAGTTCTATGAACGCCAAAGAAGTTCGAGCGCTGCAGGACGAGGAGATCAAGATCGAGCTGACGCGCCTCCGCGCCAAGGTCTATGAGCTCCGCTCCGAGACAGTGACCGAGAAGATCAAAGACACGTCCCAGTTCGGGAAGCTCAAGAAGGACATCGCTCGTCTTCTGACGGAGCGGCGTTCGCGGAGCCTGGCGGCTGTCAAGAAGTAACCGGAACGGGATGAAGAGGACCTGGGTTCGGGGCGGCTCAACACCCCGACATGCAAGGTGGAACACGATGGCGAAGGCGACGACCAGCACGAGCAAGACCCCGGCCGCAAAGGCGCCGGCGAGCACGACCGCGAAGGCCGACAAGGCCACCAAGGTCGGCGTCGTCGAGAGCGACAAGCGGAGCAAGACCCGCAAGGTGGTGGTGAGCTACATGGCGAGCCACCCCAAGTACGGCAAGTACATCCGCCGGCGCACGGTGCTGCACGTGCACGACGAGAGGAACGAGTCCCGCACCGGCGACGTCGTCGAGTGCGTGCAGTGCCGCCCGCTCAGCAAGACCAAGTGCTGGCAGCTGGTGCGGATCGTTGAGAAGCGGGCCGAGAAGACCGCCCTCATGGAGAGCGCCAAGCAGGTTCAGTAAGCGTCGCACACTTCCCGGTCCCGCCAGTGAAGGCGGGCCCGAATCACGAACGATCGGTGAGTCATGCTCCAGCAAGAAACACGATGCGAGGTCGCGGACAACACGGGCGCCAAAATCGCCTACGTCATCCGCGTGTACGGCGGGTCGACCGCGACCGGCCGCTTCACCCGGCGAACCGCCGGCGTGGGCGACCGCGTGTTCGTCTCGATCAAGAAGGCCATGGCCGGCGGCGACGTCAAGCCCGGCGACAAGAGCAAGGCCGTGGTTGTCCGCACGACCAAGCCGACGCGCCGCGCCGACGGGTCGTATGTCGCGTTCGATTCGAACGCAGTCGTTCTGATCCAGGACGACGGCAACCCCAAGGGCACGCGCATCTTCGGGCCGGTCGCCCGCGAGCTGCGCGACAAGAACTACATGAAGATCGTGTCCCTCGCGACGGAGGTGGTGTGATGCCCGCGCATGTCCGCAAAGGCGATACTGTGATGGTGACCCGTGGCGACGATAAGGGCCGCGTCGGCGAGGTTCTCCGCGTCGACCCCAAGAACGCCCAGGTCGTGGTCAAGGGGATCAACCTCCAGACCAAGCACCTCAAGAAGACGCAGCAGGCCCCGCAGGGCGGCGTCATCCAGCGCGAGGCGCCGATCCACATCAGCAAGGTCAGCCCGGTCGTCGATGGCAAGGCCGTCCGCGTCGGCTTCCGCATCCAGGCGGACGGCAGCAAGGCCCGCGTCGCGCGTCACCACGGCAAGGACCTCAAGGTTCTGAACGTGGTGGCCCCGGCCCGCGGCGGTGAAAAGCCCGCGAAGGCCGCCGCTCCCGCCAAGGCCGCTGCTCCGAAGGCCGAGGGCAAGTCGACCAAGACCAAGAAGGCCGCGAAGTAACCGAGCACCATCCCGCGGCCCGCGCGTGGGAGCACCAAGAAGTTGAGCAAGAGCCATGTCGAAGGACCAGAACAAAGAGGCGAACAAGGGAGCTCCGAAGGGAGCGCCCAAGGGTGAGAAGGGCGGCGCGCCCAAGGGCGGTTCGTCCAAGAAGCACGCCGAGGCCGAGGTCGTCGACACGGGTCCGGCGGTCCCGCCGCGCTTGCGCGATCTCTATCGCGACAAGATCCGCGCCGAGCTGAAGAGCAAGTTCGAGATCGGCAACGTGAACGCGATGCCCAAGCTCGAAAAGATCGTGCTCAACGTGAACATGGGTCGTCACATCGAGGGCACCAAGATCCCTCCGCACATCAAGGGCACGATCATCGAGACCCTGACCAAGATCACCGGGCAGAAGCCCATCGTGATCAAGGCCAAGAAGTCGGTGTCGAACTTCAAGGTGCGTGAGGGTGTTGAGACCGCGGTGATGGTCACGCTGCGTCGCGAGCGCATGTGGCACTTCCTCGATCGCCTCATCAACCTGGCGACCCCGCGAATCAAGGACTTCCGCGGCGTTCCCACCAACGCCTTCGACAAGCAGGGCAACTACAGCATGGGCCTCACGGAACAGGGCGTGTTCCCCGAGATCAACATGGCCGACGCCCAGTTCACCCACGGCATGCATCTGAACCTGGTGTTCAAGAACTCCGACGCCAAGCTCAGCCGCTTCGTGCTCGAGCAGATGGGCATGCCCTTCACCAAGCCCGAGGAAAAGGCCGTCCGCAAGACCGTCGCGCCGGCCCCGGCGCCCGCCCCTGCGGCGGCCAACTGAGTACGCGAACCCCCGGGGCCCCGAGCCCCGGATTTGAGAGAGAGTTTCACGCGTCGTGAGAGCACGACGCCCAAAGGGAAGGAACACGATGGCGACCAAAGCGCAAGTTGCCAAGTCCAACAGGAAGCCCAAGTTCAGCAGCCGGATCGTGCGCCGGTGCGAGCTGACCGGGCGGGCCCGCGGCGTGTACCGGAAGTTCCGGATCAGCCGCATCATGCTCCGCAAGCTCGCCCTCGAGGGCAAGATCCCGGGCATGAGGAAGGCCAGCTGGTAAGCCCCTTTGGACCGACGCGGCGAACGACTGACCAAGTCACACTGAGCAAGATCGAGGTTTGAGATGGCGATTGTTGACCCCATCGCGGACATGCTGACCCGGATCCGGAATGCCGTCCGGAACCGTTCCAAGAAGGTGGACGTGCTGAACAGCAAGGTCTGCCGCGGCATCGCGGGCGTGCTGAAGGACGAAGGCTACATCGACAGCTTCGACGTCGTCGAAGATGGTCGGCAGGGCCTCATCCGCCTGAAGCTGCGCTACGGCCCGTCGGGCGAGTCGGTGCTTCACAGCCTGAACCGCCAGAGCAAGCCCGGCTGCCGTCGCTATTCAGGCGTCGCCGACATCCCCAAGCCGGTGCAGGGCCTGGGCATCGCGATCGTCTCGACGAGCCAGGGCGTGCTCTCCGATCGCGCCTGCCGTGAGAAGCGTGTCGGCGGCGAGTTGTTGTGCGTGATCGATTGAACCGGAGTTTTCGGCGGAAGCCCGGCCATCCCCGATTGGGGTGGCGCCGGTGAGCCGCACGCCTTGAGGAGTGTCTGGAATGTCTCGAATCGGAAAGAAACCTGTGCCGGTGCCCGCGGGTGTGAAGGTCGCGGTGAAGGACCGCGTGGTCAACATCGAGGGGCCCAAGGGCAAGCTCAGCATGACGCACCGGCCCGACGTGGTCGTCAGCTATGCCGACGCCGAGAAGGCCCTCAAGGTCGAGACGGCCACGGGTGCTGGTCCCGACGCTTCGGCTTACTGGGGCACGACCCGCGCGCTCCTGCGCAACATGGTCGAGGGCGTCACCAAGGGCTACGAGAAGCAGCTCGAAGTCGTCGGCGTCGGCTGGACCGCCGCCGTCATGGGCAAGAAGCTCAAGCTGACCGTCGGCCTGGCCAACTCGATCAACGTTGACATCCCGGTCGGTCTTACGGTCGCGGTCGACAAGGCGATGGTCAAGGTCTCCGGGCCCGACAAGCAGCTCGTTGGTCAGTTCGCCTCGGCGGTCCGCGCGACGCGCAAGCCCGAGCCCTACAACGGCAAGGGCATCAAGTACACCACCGAGACCATCAAGCGCAAGCAGGGCAAGCAGTTCGGCGCCTAATCGTGAGTTTTCTTCCCGAACCCCCCGCGGCGTTCGGACAAGCGTTCGGTTCGAAGGGACGTGTGGACGATGGACAAGCAGGTTTCAAAGAACATTCGGCGTTCGCGGCGGCGCATCGGCCTCCGC
The DNA here is from genome assembly GCA_013360695.1 of Phycisphaerales bacterium. Lineage (GTDB taxonomy): Bacteria > Planctomycetota > Phycisphaerae > Phycisphaerales > UBA1924 > JABWBC01. Next base: position 21,943 of record JABWBC010000015.1, on the reverse strand, counting down.
AAGCGCATCAGCGGCACGACCGAGCGCCCTCGCCTCGCGGTCTACAAGTCGCTCAACCACATGCACGCCCAGATCATCGACGATCTGGCGGGCAAGACCCTCGCCGCCGCCTCGACCACCGAGAAGGCGATGGGGCTCACCAAGACCGGCAACTCTGCGGCCGCTGCGGCGATCGGCGCCAAACTCGCCGAGCGCGCCAAGGCCAAGGGCGTCACGCTGGTCGTGTTCGATCGCGGCGGGTTCAAGTTCCACGGGCGCATCAAGGCCCTCGCCGATGCCGCCCGCAAGGCGGGATTGTCGTTCTAGGAATCGGCACGAGGCTCCGGGCATTTGGCATTGGGCATTTGGCATTGGGAAGTCCAAGAGACAGACAGAAGAACGGGGCGAGCGAGCCCCTTCTGAAAGAGTGAACCATGGCAGAGATGCTTGACGAATCCTCATCGATCGAGTCCACGACGCTGAACGTGTATCGCACGTCGGCGACCGTCAAGGGCGGCCGCCGCTTCAGCTTCGGCGCGCTCGTGGTGGTCGGCGATCGCAGCGGCAAGGTTGGAGTGGGCTACGGCAAGAGCCGCGAAGTCCCCCAGGCCGTTGAAAAGGCCCAGAAGTACGCCCGCAAGGCGATGAAGACCATCCCCATGTCGGGCAAGACGCTTCCCCATGAGGTCGAGGGAACGTATTCCTCTTCCAAGGTGCGTCTCATCCCCGCCTCGCCCGGCACCGGCGTCGTGGCGGGCGGCACCGTCCGCGCCATCCTCGAGATGGCCGGCGTCACCGACTGCCTCACCAAGTGCTACGGCTCCACCAATGCTCGCAATATGGTCAAGGCCGTGTTCGACGGCCTGGCCAAGCTCCGCACGCGCCAGTACGTCGAGAAGGTCCGCGGCAAGGAACTCGGCCAGACCGAGATCGAGGCCAAGATCGCCGCGGGCTCCAAGTTCGCGACCTTCGCCGCCAAGGGCGAGAAGATGAAGGGCCCGGTCAATACCGTCGGCGGCGATCGCAAGGGCGGTCGTGGCGGCAATCGCGGTCGTCGTGGTGGTCCGGGCGGTGATCGTGGTGGCGACCGCGGCGGTGATCGTGGCGGCGACAAGGGCGGAGCGCCCGGCGCGGCTCCGACCGCTCAGCAGTAATCGAATTTCCATTGAATCAGACCGCGCCGACGCCCGAACGTGCGTGCCGGCGCTGGAGTGAAGTCCCATGATGATCCATGACATCACCGCCCTGGCAGGCCGCAACAAGAAGCGCAAGCGCGTCGGTCGCGGCGAAGGCAGCGGGCACGGCAAGCAGTCGGGCCGCGGCAACAAGGGCGCCAAGAGCCGCTCGGGCTACGCCGCCAAGCGCGGCTTTGAAGGTGGTCAGATGCCGTACTTCCGCCGCTTGGCGAAGTTTGGCTTCACGAACGCCGCCTTCAGGACCGAGTTCTGGACCGTCAATCTCGGCGACATCCTGAAGCATCCCATGTTCGCCAAGGGCGGCGACGTGAACGCCGAGACGCTCATCAAGGCCGGCCTGATCCGCGACACCAGCCGCGATCTCAAGATCCTCGGCCATGTAAGCGAAGAGGGCGTCCGCGTCAAGCTGAACGTCGTCGCCAGCCGCGTCTCCGCCAAGGCCGTCAAGCTCGTGACGGACGCGGGCGGCTCGGTCAACCAGACCGGCACGCGTCGCGACAAGACCCGCGGCGTTGATCCCAACGCCGAGGACAAGACGCCCAAGAATTGGACCAAGCGCCTCAGCCGTGGCGGCAAGAAGAAGACCGGCGCCGATGCGGCCGCCGACGATGCCAAGGCCGACGCCAAGGCAGAGACCAAGCCCGAGGCCAAGAAGAAGTGACCGGCGATCACGACGTGATCTCCACTCCGAACACCAGCCCGCGGCGTTTCCAGCGTCGCGGGCTTTCTGCTTTCCCGGGCCCCGTTTCTGCCCGCGCGGGGCGTGCTTCGGGTGTCCTAGACTTTCCGACTTTGACCCTCGGCCCGGGCGTCGCCGGGAAGGGTGCTGCACGTCGTGCCGCGGGCGTCATTGCTCCGGGCGGCGTCAAGGATGACCGATGCTGATCCAGACCGTCAAGAATGTCTTCTCCATTAAGGAACTGCGGAACAAGATCCTGTTCACGCTGTCCATGCTTGCCGTTTATCGCATCGGCTTCTGGATCCCGGTCCCCGGCATCAACCAGGAAGAGCTCGCCCGGATGTTCGAGCGACAGGGCGAGGACCAGGGTGCCCTCTCCCGCCTCGGCGATTTCATGTCCACCTTCTCCGGCGGCGCGCTCTCGCACTCCACCATCTTCGGCCTGGGCATCATGCCCTACATCTCCGCCAGCATCATCTTCCAGCTCCTGGCTTCCGCGTGGCCGGCCCTCAAGAAGATTCAGGAAGAGGGTCCGACTGGCCGCCAGAAGATCATGGAGTGGACGCGCTATGTCACCGTGGGACTCTGCATCATGCAGGGTATCTTCTGGCTCGGCTACATGGCCAAGCAGGGCATGGTTTACGTCGAGTTCGCCAACAGCCCCCTGTGGTGGGTCATGGGCACCGCCGCCCTCACCGCCGGAACCGTCTTTCTCATGTGGCTGGGCGAGCAGATCGACAAGCACGGCATCGGCAACGGCGTCTCCATGATCATCATGGCCGGCATCCTCGCCCGCTTCCCGGATGCCATCGTCACGCTCTACAGGAACTTCGAGCCCGGCGAGCCCGACAAGATCGGGTACATGGGCATCATCGTGCTGGCCGCCGGCTTCGTCGGCGTGATCGCCGGCTCGGTCCTCATGACCGTCGCCCAGCGGCGAATCCCGGTGCAGCAGGCCAAGCACACCCGCGGGCGACGCGTCTTCGGCGGGCAGAAGAGCTATCTCCCGCTCCGCCTCAACCACGGCGGCGTGATGCCCATCATCTTCGCCTCTTCGCTCATGATCTTCCCCTCCGTCATCTTCAGCGGCCTGGCCGAGACCAGCAAGGCCGGCGGCGGGTGGTTCTACACCTCCATGACCTGGATCAGCAACGAGCTCAAGGCCGGCGCGTACCTGCACGAGCTCGGTTTCATGCTTATGATCTTCTTCTTCAGCTACTTCTGGATCACCGTGCAGTTCAATCCCGAGGAAATGGCCAAGCAGATGAAAGAGCACGGCTCGTTCATCCCCGGCCTGCGTCCCGGCCCGCGCACCGCCGAGTACCTCGAAACCGTGATGACGCGCATCACCTACGTCGGCGCCGCGTTCCTGTGCATTATCGCCGTGCTCCCCACCGTGGTGAACACCGCCATGAACGTCGACTATTCGATCGCGCAGTTCTTCGGCGGGACGAGCCTTCTGATCGTGGTGTCGGTGACGCTGGACTTCCTGCAGCGGGTCGAGGCCGCGCTGCTGATGCGAAATTACGAGGGCATTCTGTCCGCGGGCGAAGAGACCAAGGGCCCACGGATCCGCAGCGCCCGGGCCTGAAGCCCGCGGCGATGGGCGGCCCCACGCCGCGAAGGCGCGGGGGATGACTGTGAGAGGTTTGTTCGGAGGACCATGGGAAAGCAGGACGACAAGTTCACGTTCGAGGCGGTGGTGACCGAGGCGTTGCCCAACGCGATGTTCCGGGTCCGGCTGCCCAATGAGCAGAAGACCGAGGTCTTGGCGTACGTGTCGGGCAAGATGCGGATGAACTACATCCGCATCCTCCCGGGCGACAAGGTAACGGTGGAAATGAGCCCCTACGACCTCTCGAAGGCCCGGATTACGTTCCGCCATTAACGGTCGGAAAGCGGTCGAGCCCGCTCCGCGTACCAATGGCGTCTGGCGATTCCAGGGCTCCGCCCCGAAGGAACGGGCGGGGGGTTGTGGGTGACTTTCGGTTGGTGTGGGGCTACCATCCCCACCCGCGCCCGGGCGTGATCCTCATGCCGCGCCGCGATGTTTCGGAAGGTGTCAGATGAAGGTGAAGGCCAGCGTCAAGAAGATTTGCGCCCAGTGCCAAGTTGTGCGCCGCAAGGGCAAGGTCCGCGTGATCTGCAAGGCGGACCCCAAACACAAGCAGGTCCAGGGCTAACGAACATCACGCCCGCCTCCCGCCGGAGTCGGGCCCAGGGGCGTACGCCCCGCTGAGGAGTCATCGCGTGCCGCGTATTGCAGGTATCGACGTTCCCGACAAGAAGAAGGCGCTCTTCGCGCTCCAGTACATTCACGGGATCGGCCCGAAGTTCGCGGCCGCGATCCTTGCGGAGGCGAAGGTCAATCCCGACACCCGCTCCAATGAGCTGACCGAGCTCCAGCTGGCGCAGATCAACTCGATCATCGACGCCAACTACCTCGTCGAGGGTGCGCTCCGCCGCCAGGTCCAGCAGAACATCCAGCGTCTGAAGGACATCCGTTCCTTCCGGGGCGATCGCCACCGCAAGGGCCTCCCGGTCCGCGGACAGCGCACGAAGTCCAATGCGCGCACCCGCAAGGGCCGTAAGAAGACCGTCGCCGGCAAGAAGAGCGTCAAGGCCAAGTAAACGCACCGGGCATCGGGCATCGGGAATCAAGGGAATCGTTCCCGCCCAGCTCGAACGCATCGTTTGTCATTCGGGTAGGACCCGCCGGGTCCGACGATCCGAGGAGTTTGATCCATGTCGAAGAAGGCCAAGGTCAGGAAGAACGTCGTCCGCGGCATCGTGCATGTCCGCGCCACCTCCAACAACACCATCGTCACCATTACCGACATGAACGGCGAGACCGTCTGCTGGGACTCCGCCGGGACGATGGGCTTCAAAGGTGCCCGCAAGTCCACCCCCTTCGCCGCCACCCGCGCTGGCGAGTCCTCCGGCCAGAAGGCCCGCAAGATCGGAATGAGCGAGGTCGAAGTCCGCATCCGCGGCTCGGGCTCCGGGCGCGAATCCGCGGTAAACGGGCTGGTCTCCACCGGCCTCCGCGTTACCGCCATCGAGGACCACACCCCGGTCCCCCACAACGGCTGCCGCCCCGCCAAGCGCCGCCGCGTCTAATCGAGTTTCCATCCCCGACCGGCGAAGGCCGATCGCGGATTTTCGATCGAGCTGCGGCGTTGGGCCGCACACGCTCCCGGCCAGAAGAGACCTCCGCCGTGCAGCAGGACGGAGTTTCTCGTGCGTCAGGCGAGCGGAGAACCCACGCGGGTCTGCTGCACAAGTGAGGACGCAACATGCGATTCCGCTGGCGTGGCCTTGAGCTTCCGTCTCATGTCGTGACCGATTCGCGTTTCAAGAGCGATGTCTACGGGCGGTTCAGCATCGAACCGTTCGAGAAAGGCTTCGGCACCACGGTCGGCAACAGCCTCCGGCGCGTGCTCCTTTCCTCGCTCGAAGGCGCCTCGGTCACCAGCATCAAAATCAAGGGCGCAGAGCACGAGTTCAGCTCGCTCCAGGGCGTCATGGAAGACGTGACCGACATCGTCCTCAACGTCAAGAACCTGGTCGTCAAGCTCGAAGGCGATGAGCCCAAGACCATGCGCCTCGCGGCCCGCGGCCCTGGCGAAGTCACCGCCGATCTCATCGAGGCCGACACCGCCGTCACGATCCTCAACCGCGAGCTGGTCATCGCTACCCTCACCGACGCGGTCGACTTTGAGATGGAGCTCCGCGTCGGCAAGGGGCGCGGCTACGTCCCCGCCAGCGAGCAGTACGCCGAGCAGGAGGAGCAGGAAGTCGGCCTGATCCACGTCGACGCCATCTACTCACCCGTGCAGCGCGTCCGCTATAAGGTCGAGGAGACCCGCGTCGGTCAGCGCACCAACTACGACAAGCTCACCCTCGAAATTTGGACCAACGGCACGGTCAACCCCGAGATGGCGCTGGTCGAGGCCGCCAAGATCCTCCGCAAGCACCTCAACCCCTTCGTCCAGTACTACGAGCTGGGCGAGGAGCGTGTGAGCGAAGAGGCGGCGGCCGCGGCGGGCGTCGACGAAGAGCTCATCCGCAAGCTCAATATGCCTATCAGCGAGCTGGAACTCTCCGTCCGCGCCAGCAACTGCCTTGAGTCGGCCCGGATCGAGACGGTCGCGCAGCTGGTCCTCCAGACCGAAGCCGACCTCCTCAAGCTCCGCAGCTTCGGCAAGACATCGCTCCGTGAGGTCAAGCGCAAGCTCCAGGACATTGCGCTGGACCTCGGCATGACCATGCCCGAGGGCGTCAACGTCACCAAGCCCGAAATCACCGGCTAAGGCCGGGGCTCGTTTGGGTGGTCGGCGACCCGGGCGGACACCACCGCGCGGCTCGACCGGCCTATAGTCTCGGCCCCTGATTTACGCCGCCCGCTCGCTCGGGTGGAGGAGTTTGATCGATGCGTCACGGCAGAGCCGGCTACCGGCTGAATCGAACCAGTTCCCATCGCCTCGCCACCCTGCGCAACCTCGCCGCGGGCCTCTTCGAGCACGGCCAGATCGTTACCACGATCCCCAAGGCCAAGGCTGTCCAGCCCTTCGTCGAGAAGATCATCACCGACGCCAAGCAGGGCACGCTCGCCGCTCGCCGGCGCGTGATCGCCAAGCTCGGCCAGGATCGCATGGGCTTTGACTGGCTCTACCTCCCCAAGAACGCCAGCGAGGAAGAGAAGGCCCACGTCGAAAAGATGCGCGACTTCACCAAGGGCTTCTTCGATCTTCCCGAAAGCTCGCAGGTCGAGCGCAACCGCTACGGCGATCTGCGCAAGGCCCCCAAGCTCGTCAAGCACATCTTCGATCGCGTCGCGCCGCAGTTCAAGGATCGCCCGGGCGGCTACACCCGCCTGGTCAAGCTCGGCCAGCGCCGCCTCGGCGACGCCGCGGAGCTCTGCGTGCTCCAGTTCGTCGGCAACGAGGACGGCCCGGAGATCGGCGGCAACGTCAGCACCCGCCGTCGCACCGCCGATCGCCGCACCGCGTACCTCGCCAAGCTCCGCAAGGAAAAGGGCGAGGCCAAGGCCTGATCGAGGCCACATCGTGATTCCACAAGCGCCCGCGAAAGCGGGCGTTTTTCATTCTCGCCCGCCGATATCATCCCCCCATGCTCGATCAGCTTGAACAGACCGAGAAGAGTGCGCTCGCGGAGCTTTCCGCCGCCGCCGACGCCGCAGCCCTCGAAGCCTGGCGCGTCGCCTACCTCGGCGCCAGCGGGCGGCTCAAGGCCCTCATGGGCTCGCTCAAGGACGTCCCCAAGGACCAGAAGCCCGCGGTGGGGGCGAGACTTAACTCGCTCAAGAACGCGCTGGAGTCGGCCCACGCCTCGCGCAAGGACCAGCTCGGCGCCGCGCCCGCCGCCGCAGCCGGCCCGCTCATCGATATGACCGAGCCGGGCCTGGTCGAGAGCCGGGCGCTCGGTCGCGCTCACATCATCAGCCGCGTCCGCGATGAACTCGTCGAGGTCTTCGCGCGCATGGGCTTCGAGGTCGCCGACGGCCCGGAGCTCGAGGACGACGAGCACAACTTCGTCAAGCTCAACATCCCGCCCGAGCACCCCGCCCGCGATCCCATCGACAACTTCTACGTCGACAACCCGGCCAAGCACAGCCTCCCGCGCATGCTCCGCAGCCAGACCAGCACCGTGCAGATCCGCACGATGGAAGACGCGATCAAGCGCGGCTGGGGCCCGCCCATCAAGGTCGTCGCGCCCGGGCGCGTTTATCGCCCCGACACCGTCGACGCCACCCACTCGTTCATGTTCCACCAGATCGAAGGGCTCTACGTCGATCGCGGCGTGACCATGAGCGAGCTCAAGAGCACGCTGCTCCACTTCGCCCGCTCGTACTTCGGCAAGGACGCCGAGGTCCGCCTGCGCCCCAGCTTCTTCCCCTTCACCGAACCCAGCGCTGAGTTCGACATGAAGATCAGGCTCCGCCCCGATCAGCCCGCACGCTGGATCGAACTCGGCGGGTGCGGCATGGTCGACCCGGCCGTCTTCCAGGCCTGCGGCCTCGACCCCGAGGTCTGGACCGGCTTTGCCTTCGGCTTCGGCATCGAACGCATCGCGATGGGCAAGTACGGCATCCCCGATATCCGCATGCTCTTCGAGAACGACCTGCGATTCCTTGAGCAGCTGTAGCGGCTCGCGTTTCGCCGCGATCATGTTCGAGTCTATTCGCGCTCCTTCGCCGCTTTTTCCATCACGTCGGCGAGCATCCCCTCAAGCTCGCTCCGCAGTTCACCGGGCTTGCAACTCTTGAGGTAAACGACCAGCCAGCGCCGCTGCCAGTCTTCGCCCCGCGCCAGTTTTCGGAATGCGTCGGGCATCGCATCAAGCGTGTCTCCGGGCCAGCCATAGATCATGTCGAGCGAGCGTGATGCGGTCATGTCCGACGTATCGGTGTCGACTTCGAACTTGCGTGCCGCGGAATCCCATGCATGCCTCATCGTGTAGCGATGCACGAAGATGACGCGGCCGCTTCCATTCCTTTCGCCGGGCGCGGGAGGCAAACGCCACGTCCACTCCGTTGGAAACTCGATGAGTTCCTTTCCGTCTCGATTCATCAAGCGAATCGCGCTCGTTACGATCGAAGTGTCCGCGTTGCGGCCGCCGCTCCCCGACCGGTCCGCGGTGTCCCATGTGGATGTGATCTCTTGCACGACCAACCGCGGAAATCCGTCGTGCAGGTCAAACGCCGCGTAGCAATCCGAATCCGAAGCGGCAGCATTCATCAGAGGTGCGAATGGAACGCTCAACGTCCGCACCGCCAAAAACGTGCCGTGCGAGGTTTTCAGCGGTTCGAACGAGAACACGGTGGGGCTGGTACGGCCACCGACAAAGATCAGCCCCAGCGCTTTCCACCGACCCTCGATCCTCTGCATCACAATGGCCTCGCCGTGGATGCCCCACGGATCGCGAAGGTGAATGACCTCGGTCGGCGGCTCGTCCCTTCCGAGATCGACGCGGATTCGCTCCACGCAGAGCCAATCGAGCGGGACCGCACCACCTCGCGAGAAGGTCGTCGAGTAGATACCCCAGGCGCGGTATCGGTCGCGAAGGGCCGTTGGACCGCCTCGCGCGATTGCGTCCGCGATCTGGCTTGGTGTTTCATCGACTCGCGGCGCCGGCTCGTGCGGCGCGAGTGCCTGGTAGTTCTCGATCGTCAGGTGTATCTCTGCCTCCGCCCAAACCCGCGAATCGTCGGGCATGAAGCGGATCGCCTCAAGAATGGCGTCCTTGAACTCATAGAGTTCAAACCGACGCCCGTTGAGCATCATCAACGACATCGTCCGCATGTTCGCGTCTTCGCTCGAAAGGCCCGCGATCAGCCCCGGGACCAGCGGCGTGATATCCGGCGCGCGCAGGATGGTCGCGAACGCCAGATTTCGATGTCTCGCGGCAACTTCTGGGCTGAAGATCACGCTGCCGCACGCATTGACCACGCGGGCCCAGCGCCGACCTGACCACTGTGCATCGGACGCTACACCTGTCTGACCCCACGAGCGCCCACGATCGAGCAGCTCAGAGATCGCCCACTCACCCCTCACATGCGGCACAAGCTCGATCAGCACGTCCGTCGGGATGGCCCTGATCCACCCGCCGTTCTCGAACCACGTCCACCGGGCCGTGATCGCGCCGCATCCGATCAACAGCATGCCCATCATCACCCAGCGCCAGCGCCGGCGCGTGCGGTGGGTTTCCCGCTCGTTCTTGATGGCCCGCCCACATTCCGGGCACGGCGATTGGCCCAGGAGCAATTCGTGCCAGCAGCGCGGGCAGCGCCTATTCCCACGCGAGCGATCGCGGAAAAGCGCCCAGGCCGCGAGCGCCAGGCCGCCCATACCGAGCGTGACTCCGCCGATCAACAGGATGATGTCGCGTGCGGCCACCTGTGCAATGTACCGACCGCAGCAAAGTGGGATGCGTGCATTTCAGTCCCCCGCACGCGAGCGATCGCCTCTTCGCTATTCACTCTGCCACTCTGCCACTTCGCCACTCCGCCACCCGACCACAAGGTCGCTTCATCCCCGCCTTCACTTCGTCTCTTCGCCTCTCCGTCTCTTCTCGTCCCTGCTCTCACACTTCCACACCCTCGAACCGGATCCTTCCGTTGTCGAGGCGAGCGAAGTACCCTTCGACCGTGTCGATGCCGGTCACGCGGCGCACCACCGCCGCGGCACGCACCAGGTCGGCCCGCTGCACCAACTCCAGGCGCCGATCCTTCAGATCAAGTCGCGACGAGTAGAACGCGCACGAATCGTGCGCGATGAGCACGACCCGCTTCAGCCCGTGAACCTCGACAAGGAAGTGCAGCTCGTCGACGACGCCCTGCTCTTCCAGGTGCGCCTGCGGGTGCCCCGCCAGGCACGCCGGCCCGCCCGGCAGCGCCACGCGGTCATACCGCGGCAGCCCGAGGCCCTGCTGAAGAAAATCGTCGAAGTGCTCGCCGATTCGTCCGTCGGAGCAGTAGATCGCCGCGGCCCGGATTCGCGTCTTCTCATATGGGATCGCGCTTTCGTACACGGAGACCTCCGGGTGCGGGCGTGAAAGCGTCGTGACGACCTCAAGCGGCGTGTGGTCCTGCGTCTTGGTGGGCATGTCCTGAAGTTTAGCGAACTGGGCGGGCAACCTCACCCGCTCGGGCGGATTTCCCTGAACTACCCTCCCCCGAGCGGTCGATGTTCTAGGACGCGCTGGGTCGGGTTCGTTCCGGGGAGAGATCAGCGGATGCACAACGTCGAAATGAAGGCCGAGCTCCGCGACCTGCCGCTGGCACGCTCGATCTGCCACGCGCTGAAGGCGACCAAGATCGCCACGCTCGAGCAGACCGACACCTATTTCAAGCTCGCAACCGGCCGCCTCAAGAAGCGCGAGTGCGCGGGCGAACCGACGGAATACGTCTTTTATGACCGCGACAATCGCGCCCGTCCGCGCCTGAGTCACTTCACGATCTACTCGGAGAACGAGGCCGCGGAACGCTTCGGCTCCACGCCGATGCCCGTCTGGGTCGTCGTGAAGAAGACTCGCGAATTGTGGATGCTGGGCTCCGTGCGGATCCACCTCGACACCGTCGAGGACCTCGGGGCGTTCATCGAGTTTGAGGCGCTGGTCTCGCCCTCGAACAACGTCGCCCGATGCCACGAGACCGTGGCCGCCCTCCGCGGCTCATTCGCGCCCGCCATGGGCGAAACAATCGCGGTCTCCTACAGCGACATGATCGCGGGGCAGATCGAATCGCAGACCTCGCCCGAGGCCTGACGCCGAAGCTACACCGATCCGAGAGCAGCGAAAGTTCCGCAGCAACGCAGCCGGTCGCGGAAGTGACGCGGTGTAGACACCCGCGTGTCGCGAGGACCAGCGCCGCTCCCGCCGGCCCAGAGAGCCAGAGCAATCAAGCCTGGACTCGAGCGTGATGTGGAGAGGGCCGGCAATAGGAAGACGGATTCGGCCATCGCGGCACGCGCCGCTTGAATCCCACGCGGCCTAGCCCGGAAACTCCCACGCCTTGCCCGGCGTGTAATCGATCAGGTCGTAGAGTTCCTTGCGGGTCTGCATCGCGTCGATGAATCCGCTGACCGAGCCGTCGCGCCGGAGCTGCGTCAAGGCCTTGCTCACCGCGCCCATCGCGACGCGCAGCAGCGACACCGGGAATATCACGCACGAATATCCCATCTCTGCGAAACGAGAGACGGGGATGATCGGCGTCTTGCCGAATTCGGTCATGTTCGCGAGCAGGTACGGGCCGCGTTGCATGTTCCCGCGGCGCACGCCCGCCACCGCCTTGGCGAAGCGGGCGAACTCATCCTCGCTCGCGAGCCCCTCGGGGAAGATCATGTCCGCTCCCGCGAGGACATACGCCGCCGCACGGTCGACCGCGGCGTCAAACCCGTCCACGCCGCGCGCGTCGGTGCGGGCGCAAATGATGAACCGCCCGCCGTCGGCCTCGGTCGCGGCCTTGGCGGCCCACTGCACCTTCTCGATCATGTGATCCGTCGGCACAAGCTCCTTGCCGTCCAGGTGCCCGCAGCGCTTGGGGAACTTCTGATCCTCGAGGTGAAGGCCTGCGGCGCCCGCTCGCGCGTACTCGACCACCGTTCGTCGCACCATCTCCGCCTCGCCGAAACCGGTGTCAGCGTCGGCGATCAGCGGCAGACCGCTCGCGTCGGCGATCTCTCGAATGACGCGGCAGAAATGCTCGAGCGTGAGGAGCCCGACATCGGGCACGCCCGCGGAAACGCTGGTGGCGGCCCCGGAGACATAGCACCCCTCAAAGCCGGCGCGGGCGATCGCCCGTCCGCACAACGCGTTGAACGCGCCGGGGAGCGCGACGCACTCCCGATCCATCGCCCGCCGAAGCCGCTCGCCTGGGTTGGTCTGTGCCATGCGGAACGCTAGGTTGCGGCGGCGCGGCGAGCCAGCCGGGTCCACACGAACCGCACGCCGGAGCCGCGCGGGTGCGGCATTCCGCGCGAGCCCCTAGACTGCGTGCGCGACAGAACTCCGTGCGAAAGGGAGCCCATGCCCGCGATCTATCCGTTCCGTGCCGTGCAGTACCACCGTGGCGAGGGCGACGTGAGCAAGCTCGTCGCGCCGCCCTACGACGTGCTCGACAGGGCGGCCAAGGACAAGCTGCTCGCGCACGACCAGCCGAACATCGTCGCGATCGACCTGCCGCACACGCCCGCCAAGGAACTCGGCCCCGTTGAGACCTACCAAGCCGCGGGCGAGCGATATCGCGCGTGGCTCTCGAACGGCACGCTCTCGCGCCGCGCGACGCCCGCGATCTTCGCCTATCGACAGACCTTCGCGTTCCAGGGCGCGATGCACCAACGTTGCGGCATGGCGTGCACGCTCGATGCCGCCCCGTTCGGCCCGCGCGCCGGCGGCGGGATCCTCCCGCACGAAGAGACGTTCTCAGGCCCGAAGGAGGACCGCTTCGCGTTGATGAAGGCGACACGCGCGCAGCTCTCGCCGATCTTTGGTTTGCACGCCGACGAAAAGGGCAAGGCCGTCGCGCTGATCCATGAGATCATGAAATCGGCGCGTCCGTCGCTGACCGCGAAGATGGCCGACGACGTGCTGCACGAGGTGTGGACGATCGATGATCCCGCGCGAGTGAAGGCCTACGCGGACGCGCTCGCCGGTGAGGACATCTTCATCGCCGACGGGCATCACCGATACACGACCGGCCTGAACTACATCAAGCACCTGGAGTCGGCGGGTGCGCTGCCCTCGGATCATCCGGCGCGGCGCAGCATGATGGTGCTCGTGCCCATGAGCGACCCGGGCCTGGTGATCGGGCCGACGCACCGCGTGCTGGGCGGCATGAAGGGCTACGCGCTCGACGCGTTCAAGTCGGCGGCGAGCGAGCATTTCTCGTTCCGGGAGATCGCGGGCGACGCGTCGGCGCTCCACGCGGCCCTTGTCGCGACGCCGCGGAACGAATGCCATCTTGGGTTCTACGACGTCTCGAGCAAGCGAGGCCTGTTCGGCACCCCAAAGTCTTCCGATCCGCTCGCGACGAGATTCGCCTCCAAGCCCGCGGCCTGGAGAACGTTGGATGTCGCGATCATCCAGTACCTCGTGGTCGAGGCGATCTGCCAGCCCAAGCTGAATGGCGGCGACGCGGTGAAGTGGGCGTTCCCGCACTCCGTGGATGAGGTGCTGGAGATCGCGCGCGGGCACGAGACCGGCGCGGGCGGCGGGGCGGGCTTCGCGCAGCTGGCCGTGATGGTGAGGCCGACGCCGCTGAGCGCCGTGCGCGATGTCAGCCGCGCGGGCGAATTGATGCCGCAGAAGTCGACGTTCTTTTATCCGAAGCTGGCGACGGGGTTGTTCGTCAATCCCCTGGAGTAGCGAGACTGCAGAACACCGAGCCAGCGAAACAGCGAGAAAGTTCACACCCGTAGTAAGGTCAGTTCTGAACCAGCGGCGTCCAGGGCCTGACCCATTCCATGAACTCGTCCGCGCTGGCGGCGCCGGTGAGCCGCGCGACTTCCTTGCCGTCTTTCAGCAGGATCGTCACGGGGATCGACGCGATGCCGAGCTGCTGGGCCTCGAGCTGCTGGCGATCGATGTTGACGTACACCGGTTCGGCGTGACGCCGGATCCACGCCACCACGCCGTCGTCCACCAACGTCGTGCTCTTGTACGTCTGGCACGGGCCGCACCACGACGCCGATCCATACGCGATCACAAGCTTCCCCTGCTCGCCCGCGCGATCGATGCCTTGCGCGAGCGACAAGCCCTCGTCGAACACGGGCGGCCTGGGTGCAAAGCTCCCGCGCCACTGCATGTACACCAGCACGCCCAGAAGCGCCAGGAGCAAACCCCAATTGGCCCAGTTGGGACGGGGTTTGGACGCGGGGCGAGCCTCAACGGACGCGGTCGCGTTCGCCCCGGCAGACGCCGGAGAAGTTTGGTTGGAATCGCTCGCGGACATCAGGAGGTCATCGTAGCGCGGCCATCGAGAATTGCAGGCGATCCGCGCAAATCTCGAGTTATCGAACGTCCCCGCGGCCCCATTGTGCCGCCTCAATCCGCGCCGACGATCACCAATCGGGCAATTCACCCGTCAACGGCTCGACCAGATCCTTGGCGGTGACCAGACCGATCGGGCGCGCATCGTGCTCCACGATCCCCAGCGGCGCGTCCGCGCCCCGGATCCGCCGCAGTGCCTCGAGCACTCCCATCGACGGACTGAGCATCGCTGCGCGACGCAACAAGCTCTCGATCGGCGCATCGGGGAAGGTGTGAAGATCGATCTGGCGCAGGACGCCGAGCACGCGACCCTTCGAGTCGACGACCGGCAGGCGTGAGCTCGCCTGTGCGGCCGCGAAGCGAACCATCTTGCCGCGGTCCCAGTCGATCGAGAGCGTGCGCACTTGGGCCCAGGGGATCATTTCTTCGGAGATGAGCGTGGAGCGGAAGGTGAGGGCGCGATCGATGAGCGAACTCTGGGATTCGGAGAGGACGCCTTCGGACCCTTCCTTGAGCAACGTGGCGATGCGCTGGCGGGCGTCGGCGATGTGGGCATTGTCGCTGGGGATGCGGAGCACATACTCGATGACGCGGGCGGCGCCCATGAGCGCGGGCATGACGCCGGTGTAGGTGAGGACCACGCGCAGGGCCGAGAGCGGCCACGCAAACTTGTAGGTGAGTCGATCGGCGTCGTTTCGGAAGAGTTCCTTGGGCATCGCGTCGCCGAAGATGAACATCAGCGGCGCGACCGCCAGCACGTTGAGCGCGAAGACCTCCCCCTCGCTCCGCTGGCCCAGAAGCGCGACCAGCGCCTGCGTGACCATCGCGCCGGCCAAGGTCTGGGCGATCATCAGGGTGGAGAGCAGGCGGTCGGGGCGTTCGAGCTCGGCGCGGATGCGCCGGGCGGCATGGTCGGAGGGTGCTTCGGCGCGAATCATGAGGCGCACGCGGTTGAGCGAATAGCAGCCCATCTCGACGCCGCTGGAGAGAGCGGAGACCAACAAGCCCATCCCGAGCAAGGCCCACCAGCCAAGCCGCTCCCAGTCGAGGGTGATGACGCCAAGGACGCCGAGACTCATCGGTCGCCCTCCGGGTCTGGGTGGCCCGGCTGGGCCAGGAGACTGACCAGCACGCGATCGATGACGCGTCCCTGCATGGACTCGACTTCGAGGCGGAGGTTGCCGAGTTCCACCGCGTCGCCGGCGCGAGGGATGCGTCCGAGTTCCGCGAGAATCAGCCCTCCGACGGTCGCCACGCGCCGAGCACGCGTGCGCCTGCCAGATTTGCCGAAGAATTGCTGCCAGTCGCGCACGCTCAGACGCCCGGGCACCAACCAGCGATCGGTGGCGATCTTCTCGACGGCGAGCATTGCCTCGTCGGTCGATTCGGCGATGGGCGGTACGATCTGCTTGACGACGTCTTCGACTTCGATCAGTCCCGTCACATGGCCGGACTCGCTCACGCACAGCGCGACGTGTGCACGCTCCGCGCGGAAGCGGTCGAGGAGCTGGTCGAGGCGTGAGTTTTCGGGGATGTACACCACGGGCGTGACGGACTCGGCGATCGATTTCGTCGTACCACCGCCCGCGAGAGACGCGAGGAAGCGCTTGCCGTTCAGGAGGCCGAGGATGGAGCCGTCGAGCGAGCCCTTGCACACCGGGAACTTGGTGTGTCCGGTCTGGCGGATGAGATTGATGAGGTCGCCGGTGGTGGCCTTGGCCTCGAGCCAGGAAAGATCGACGCGCGGCGTCATGACCTCGCGGACCCGGAGCGAGCCCAGAGCCAGCACCTCGCTCAGGATCTCCTGATCGTCCTCGTGGATCAGCCCTTGCGAGGTACCGACGTCGAGCAGCGAGGAAAGCTCCCCGACGGTGATGATGCGCTGGTCGCCCTCACCGCCGCGCCCGAACAAGCGAACGAGCGGGCGCACGATGCCGGCGTCGAAGAACGTGCAGATCGGTCCGAGCACGCGCTGCGCCCAGAGCAAGGGAGATGACAGCCAGCGTGCGAACCAGACGCGATTGGTCGTCGCGACCGCCTTGGGGAGAATGTCGCCAAACAGGATCAGCAGCAAGGCTCCCGCGAGGCTGAAGATGACGCTCCCCAGGTCGCCCTGAGAATCCGGGGCCGCGATCGCGGAGAGCGCGAGAAACGCGATGTTGATCGTGTTGTTGAGAAAGAGCACGAGCACCAGCAAGCGGCTCGGTCGCTCCAGCAGCGCCGAAGCCGCCGTCGCAGCACCCGGGCTGAGGCGGCGAAGACGCACCTTGTCCGTTGGCGTCAGTGAAAAGAGCGCCGTCTCGATCGACGAACAGCACGCCGACGCCGCCAAAAGCGTCGGCATGAGCACGAGGTTGGCGATGGTGGTTGCGTCGATCACGGCGGGCTTCCGGGGTTCGCCATGCTACCGGGCATCCATCTGCTCGATCATGCGCTCGAACGACCGCCATGCGTTCAACTGCACGCGGATCTCGTGCAGGAGCCGCGTCTCCGGGGACGTTCCGGCGGCCAGCGCTTGGGCAAGGAGCTGCCGACAGGTTTTCACGATCGACTCGCGTCCCTCAACCGCCCACGCTTTCCAACGCGCAAGCTCTGCCGAATCGCCCGAGGCCCGCGCGGCATCGACTCCCTCGCGCGCCTCCATGACTTCCATCAGAAGTGTGGAGGGGAGTGACTTCTCTCTGTCGGCGGGTGGTCCGCCTAAGCGAGCGAGCAGCAGGTTGGCGCGGGTTTCGGGGTCAAGGAGCGCACGTTTGGCGTCATTGAGTCGGGCTGAAAGCGCCTCGGCCTCGGAGTCCCCACCCGCCATGTCCGGATGTATCGAAACCGCTCGAGCCAGGAAGGCCCGGTCGATGACGCTCCGGTCAAGGTCGAACGCCGGAGCAAGTCCCAGGATGTCGAAGGCATCGGTGCGCATGGCGTGGGATCGTTGCAGGGTCGCACGCCTCGGGCCGCCGGTCTCTATCATGCGTCTAGGAGCACACCCGTGAGCACGATCTCCTCATCCACGAACGGGCCGAACAACGCGGCGAGCCAGCGGCACATCGGGGTGGTGGGCGTGAGCCCCGAGGGTGCCGCGGTCTTCTACACCCAACTTTTTCATCACGCCTCGCGGAAATTGACGCCTCACCAGCAGCCGCGCGTGACCGTGCACACCGAACCCTTGGCCGGGTACCTGGATGCGATCCGCAAGAATGATTGGCACACGGTGGGGCGATTGCTCCGTCGATCGGCGGACCTGCTGGCCCGCTGCGGCGCGGAGTTCTGCGTGACGCCCGACAACATCGTGCAGCACGCTTCGCACCTGGCCGAGGCGGGCTCGCCCGTGCCGTGGCTGTCGATGACGGACCTGGTTGCCAACGCCGTGGTTCGGGACGGGCGGAAGACGGTGGGGGTGATCGGCACCAAAATGGTGACGAGTTCGTCGATTTATCAGACCCCATTGGGAATGCGCGGGGTTCATGTGCTCCCACCCCAGGATTCCGAAGCAGACCAACTCGACCAGATTATTTTCGGCGAGTTGCTCTACGGGCACATCCGGCCGGAATCTCGCCAGGCGATCCTGCAGATCATCTCCAACCTGGCGTCCCGAGGGTGCGAGGCCGTGATTCTGGCCTGCAGCGAGGCCCCGCTGGTTGTGACGAGCGAAAACTCTCCAATTCCGGTGTACGACGCGACGGACCTTCTGGCCGAGGGCGCGATCCGCCGGGCGATGCCGCCGGGCTGAAGCCGGTCGCACGGGCCAGTTGGGTGTGCGTTTTGGAATCCAAAATGAGCGGGCGAATGGAACCCGGACGCGAATCGGGCGTCGAATTGGTCGGGACGCGTCGTTTTCGCCATGCACGAAGGGGAACCTCGTGGTACACTTTGGCGAAGGGTGCGTAGCGGCAAGGGGTGCCCGTCGCGCGGTGTAGCCGCGCGACGGCTCGGGTGGTATTCGCGGTCACGGCCTGATCGCGAGTCGTCTGGGTTTCAGCGCCCGAGGCCGATTGGTCTCCCGGCCGCCTCTCCCCGATTCTCCTTTCCAGAGATTCACGGGAAATGGCGAGGCTGTACACTCGTCTCTCTGCGCCATGGCCATGACGGCCAATCGCGGAGGAGCGTGGTCGGGACTACGCACCTGTCTTTGGTGTCCTTGGGAGCCCTCGATGAGCCGCTGGGACCTGCGTTCTCTCTTCGGAACTCGTCCGAATTCGTCTTCCTTCCGTTCCGCGCGCACCCCCGGGCGGCTGGCTCGATTGGCCGGCTCGCGGGCGTCCATGCGCCAGGGCGGCGTCGAGACCCTGGAGCCTCGCCAGTATCTGTTCGGCGATCACCCGAGCTTTTCGGATTTCCCGAGCGCCGACGCGATCGCGATCAACGGCACCACGGGTCTTGGCTCGCTGGCGGGCGTCATCGAGCAGGCTGGGACGGACGATCTGTTCAGCTTCGTGGCGCCGGCGAACGACTTCGTTTCGATCCTGGCCGACGCTCAGAACGCGGCCAGCACGCTGAACAGCCAGCTGCGCCTGTACAACTCGTCGGGTCAGCAATTGCAGCTTTCGAGCGGGAACGACACGCTGACGGCGGGCACGCCCACCGACGCATGGATCGGCTTCGTGGCGACCGCGGGCCAGACGTACTACGTCGGCGTGCGGGCCGACACGAATTCCGGCAACACCGCGACGGGCGCGTACACGCTTCGGATCGACGCGATCACGACCAAGATGAGCGTCAAGGCGACGGCGCCGGGGCAGGGCAACCTGCACCTCTCGTCGCTCGCATCGACCCGGGCGGTGACCGGCGGGCTCACGCGGGTCCAGCAGGACGTGATCTATGAGTTCACGACCCCCAGCGGCGATGAGTACGACTCGCTCTCGACGTTCAACGTTCAGCGCGATCCGGCGGACACCACCCATCAGCTCGACACTCGCCTGGAAGTCTTCGATTCGACCGGCACGCGGCTGGTGTTTGACAGCCCGGCCGGCCGCGCCAACGACGCGTTCGCGGCCCTCAAGACTCTTCCCAATCAGAAGCTCTACCTGCGCGTGCGCTCCGACGAGTTCCTGACCACACGGACGTCGTTTGGCACCGGCAACTACATCATCACGGCGGACGTGCTGGCCGAGCAGCTCGGGGCCCCGATGGACCCGGTGACCCGGCGCGGCAGCGACCAGGGGGTCTCGTTCTTCTCGTATGCCAACCCGGACGCGGGCAAGGCGTTCCAGACTTCGATGTACCAGTTCGTGGCCCAGGGCACCGGGCTGGCGTTCATCACGGCGATCGGCGGCGGGCTGAACCCGGTGATCGACGGCGCGATGCGCGTCTACAACGAGTCGGGCACGCAACTGGCGTACAACGACAACTTCGCCAGCGCCGATCCTCAGGTTGCCATCACGCTCCAGGGCGGCAAGCGCTACTTCGTCGTGCTCGACGGCTTTAACATCGGCGGGACCGACTATTCGATTTTCGTCGAGTCCAACCACACCTTTGACACCACGCAGCCCATCGACGACCATCCGAACACGACCGATCCACGCCGGGCGAGCGAGGCGACGACACTGGTGTGGGGTTCGCCGTTCGCGCTCGTGGACCAAGCGGGCAACGTGCTGGAGGATCGAAGCCTCCGCGTGGCGGCGCTGGGGACCGGGCGACTCTGGAGCGCGGGCGACACCGACCTGTTCAAGTTCATTCCCCAGGTGGACATGCTGGGGTCGTACGAAGGAAAGAACGACGACGTCGGCACGGCGGTTTTCGCCGGCGGCAGCTTCACCCGCGCGGGCACCGTGAACACGGCGATCCCGACGACGACGTACGGGGTGGCGGCGTGGGACGCGCGGGACTGGTGGTCGGCGCTGGGCGGGCTGTGGGGCCCGGACGTTGACGGGAATGGCGATGCGCTGCCGGGCACGGTGTACGCGCTCGCGGAGTTCGACATCACCGGCGACGGGCGGACCGAGCT
Organism: Phycisphaerales bacterium; assembly: GCA_013360695.1. Lineage (GTDB taxonomy): Bacteria > Planctomycetota > Phycisphaerae > Phycisphaerales > UBA1924 > JABWBC01. The sequence continues at coordinate 1,638 of JABWBC010000015.1, read as the reverse complement.
TCTTGCGGGCGGCAGCTTCACGCTGGCGCGCAATACGACCGATCCCGATGATGACATCCAGGTCGACGGCCTGGCGGCTTACACTTGGAACGCGCTCACCGGTCAGTACGAGTGGGCCGCGGTCCCCGGTTGGAACGGCGGCACGGTCTACGTGATGACCATTCACGACGGGACGGCCCCTGCGGACGGCACAGACCCCGAGCCGGTCGTCATGATCGGCGGCGATTTTGGCATCACCTATATTGACTCCGCGCTGACATTTGATGGACAGGGGATCACGCTGCCCGGCTTGGGGGCCCAGGTGGTGCGTGCGATCGCGAGCGTGCCGCTCGACTTGCCGGACCCCGACGGTGACGGCTCGGAGGAGGACCCGGAGGCGTACGTGGCGCTGGTGGTCGGGACCGGCGACGCGACGACCGGCGATCTTTGGACCATGCAATCGGGCTCGGAGTCGTATGAGAGATTCCAGCAGTTCGACGGGCGAACGCTGAACGGGGCCGTCCGCGCGATCGCGCCCTTCAATTACACGGACGCGTTCGGCACGGCCTATCAGGGCTTCGGCTTCGGTGGCGAGTTCACCACCATGACGAAGACGAACGATCCGAACGATGTCCTCAATCTGCGGCGGGCGGCGTACTTCCGCTTCGGCGTGGAGGACCCGACCGAAGAGTTGGTGGAACTCAACGCCAACGGCAACGTGTACGCCATGGCGTACTACGACGCGCCGGATCCGGACGGCGCTGGCGGCGTGGATGACCCGGCGCCGGGGCTGGTGATCGGCGGAGCGTTCACGAACATCGGTTCGAGCGCGAACCGGTCAAAGATCGGCGTGTGGGAAGGCACCGGCTGGCGCAGCCTCGGGCGCGGCTTCAACGCGACCAACAACCAGGACGTGTACGCGCTGTCGGTCATCGCGGACGAGGACATCGGCGTGCCGGTCGACCCGGTGCTGTACGTGGCGGGGTCGTTCCGCACGGCGCGGAACGTGCTCGGGACGGTGAACGCGAACCGTGCGGTCAAGTGGCAGTTCAACGAGCTTCTCGGCGACTTCGAGTGGGTTGCGATGGGGAGCGGGACGGGGAGCCCCACGGCGAACGACACCAACTCTTGGCCGACGGAGAACGGGACCGACAGCACGATCTATGCGCTGTCGGCGTTCGATGACGGGAACGAGAATCAGTGGGACCGTCACAGCCGTCGTTCGACGCGGTTGTCGCTGCTGCTCGCGGGTGACGCGGATTCATTCGCGAACTATTTCATTACGGTCTACGACTCGGACTTCACCGCGATCTATACGAACGACACGATCTCGCCGCCGTTCCCCGATCCGGCGGGCGCGATCGACTGGTCGCTGCAGCCCGGGAGCTTCCAGTTCGAGGGGCCGACGGTGTGGGGCGGCGAGACGTATTACATCGAGGTTCGCGACGTAACGGGGTCCGGTACCGGGCGGTACACGCTGCAGGTGATCGCGGACGCGTTCACGCAGGACGACACGAATTCGGCGATCTTCGACCCGGTCGATCGCGATGATTTCTCGGACAACCAGGCGTATTTCGGCAACGCGATCCAGCTCGGGCAGCCGGTTGGGACGGGCGACACGCGCAATTTCTTCACGCTGCCGAACTCGGCGCCGACGGC
>JABWBC010000133.1 GCA_013360695.1 Phycisphaerales bacterium | reverse complement strand
CGGCGGTTCGAATCCGCCCACCCCGATTTTGGGACGGGCTTCATCGTTCCCAGCTGGAGCCGGAAGCGCCGGACAATGGTTGCTGATGGGCCTGTCGGGCGAACCACAAAGGTGATTAGGGTAATGCTGGTCGGGCGCCGCCTGTCAATGCCTTATCGAAGACCGCTTCCTCTGGATTATTGATCGCAGAGAGGATGTTTTCAGCCACCTTGTCTAGGAGTTTCTGGCCCCAGAACGGGTCATTCGTGTCATAATAAATAACTCTAATATGCCGTAGGTCGAACGGCACATCCTCCGAATTGCCCGAAATCAACACTACAGGCTTGCGCAGAGCATGCGCCAGCCCCAGTTCGTAGAACACGTTGGGATTCCGTGTCGTGAGTTCAGCGACAAGGACCTTCGAATCGTTTATTCCGCGCCAGACTTGATCGATGATTTTCCCAGTCCCAAACAGTTCTGCGTCGGCTCGTACCGGAGTGAGTCCAGCCTTTTCAATTGCCTTCTGATAGATTTGCGCGTAGTACTCACCGTGTGGCGATTTGAATGGCATCATCACAAAGCATGTGTCGCCTGATGACACCGCAGCTTTTTTGCCGAGGCGTTCGAGAATCTCCTTGTTGTCCGGCGACTCGGTGGCCGAGTGGGAGACATCGAGCACACGCGTCTTGCCATTGGAGCCTTCGATTAGGTTTGCATACTTCAGTGAGTCCATCAGGATCGACTCAAACTCGGCAGCCTTGCCTTGCGGAACACCGAAGGTGTCCACAATAGCATTAGCGAAGAATGTCGAATCGGGCAAGTTTTCGCCACGGTAGTGAGAATAGACCTCGCCAAATACCGGTGCCTTCTGTACCGCCGCGCGCAGTCCTTCGATCTCGTCCTCTTTCTTCTGTGGTCGAAGAATCCTTCGTGCAAGATCCGTCAGTTTGAGGTGACCGGGCTTCGGTCGCTCAAAGAGCCCGTACTTGATGGCTGAACTAATCTCTACGACGTTCTGGCCGTGAAGCTTCAGCTTGGCAAACTCTGCTGCCTGTTCGTCAGTGCATTCCTTGCCCGCGTTTTGCTCAAGAACGGCTTTGGGAATCCGGAGAGCTTTCTCTATCGAGTGCCTCGGGTATCTCGCGCTGGCTGCTTCGGACCGTGAAGCCGCTGCTGTACCCGGCTTGCGATTCGGCTGCGGTTTCTTCCCATCGCGGGCCTTTGTTTTCTGGCTCGCTGGCCGCCGGGTTGTCGACTTGGCAGGCGTCGTATCTTGGCTGCTGGATGCCTTTGGATCTACGAGCGACGCCGCACCGTCGGTTTTCCGACCTGCCTTTGGGTTTGTCTGCTCTACGATGCTCATAGATCGAATGATAGCAATCCCAAGCGTGTCTGGCATTGTGAGCATTCGGCGGTTATCGTCGGCGGGCCTCCAGCAGTATCACACAAGAGCAAGACAGGGAGCCTCCCGTTTCTGATCGCTGCCCCGATAGCTCGTAGCGACAACTTTCGCCATGCAATCATAGCAATTGTGTGGCTAGCGGCTGGTGCCACCGCGCGACTATCTAAGCCGCACCAGCTTCCCCTTCCGCTTCACGATGTTCTTGTAGTCCCACTGGATTTCGATCGACTTGGCGAGCCAGCGTTTCAGGTCCTTGGCCGAGATCTGGTCGGCCTTGGTGAAGCGTGCCTCCGCGGCCTTGAAGCTGCCCTCGGGCGCGAGGCCCGGCTCGTCGAACGACTGGCCGCTCCAGAAGAGCAGGCGGATGCAGTCCTTCAACTTGCTGTAGCCGACGATGGGGTTGCCGTCGAGAAACCACACGGGGTGGCGGTGCCACACCTTGTTCTCCGCGCCCTTGAGGTGGCGGCTGATCGCCCTGGCGAGCGCGTCGCAGATGCGTCGATCCTCGGGAGATTGCTGCTGGTTGTACGCGAGCGTGTCGTCGTGAATCGGCATGGCGTTCTCCGTTGAGTTCGCGTCCAGTGTACCCGAGTGGCCTGATACGCTTTCGCATGAGCCAGTCCTTCTGGAACGAGCGATACGGCGGCAACGAGTGCGTGTATGGCGATGCCGCCAACGAGTTTCTCGTGGCGATGGTTACGGCGATGGGGGATGGGTGCGCCTCGCGCGGGCGGGCGCTGGACATCGGCGCGGGAGAAGGGCGGAACGCGCTGTTCTGGGCCGCCCGCGGGCTGGATGTGCTGGCGGTCGATCAGAGCGAGGTCGGGATGCGCAAAGCGCAGGAGCTGGCGCAGAAGCGGGGGCTGTCGCTGCGCACGCTGGCGGCCGACCTGCGGGAGTATCAAGGCGAGCCCGGGGCGTTCGACGTGGTGAGCTCGATCTTTGTTCACCTGCCGGCCGACTTGCGGGCGCTGGTGCATCGGCGGGTGGCGACGTGGCTGAAGCCGGGCGGCGTGTTCATCCTCGAGGCGTATGGGCCGGAGCAGCTTTCACGCGACACCGGCGGGCCGAAGGATGCGGCGCTGCTCGCGCCGCTTTCGACGATCGTCGGTGAGTTGGCGGGTCTGAAGATTGAACACCAGGCGGCACTGGAGCGGGACGTGAAGGAAGGCAAGTTCCACAGCGGAGCGGCGGACGTGGTGCAGGTGGTTGCGCGGAAGGTGTGATGGAAGTATGATCTGTGTATGGATACGTGGACCCCGCCGAACTCTGAGTATCCGCCTCCCAAGCCCGGCGAGCCGGCTCTGCACGCGGCCGCGCGGCTGGGCGATCACGCGAGGATTCGCGAATTGGTCGCGGGCGGCGCGCCGATCGATGCGCTCTTTGACATGGGGCTCGACCCCGGCGCCTATCCGAGCGAGATGTCGGCGCTGATGGTCGCTGCGGGTTCCGGAGATGGTGCGAGCGCGGACACGGTGCGCCTCCTCATCGAACTCGGCGCTGACCCGACGTTGCGCACGCGATGGGGGAGCGCCGCAACCTGTGCATGCCAGGGGCTGGGCTGGAACTATCGCCCGGGCGGCGATGCGGAACGATTGGAATTTCTGCTGAGCCTCGGGAGTCAGTTGCCGACGAACACCTCCTCGGCCAATCGGGTGCTTTGCAAGGCTGCGGAGTCAGGAGATGCGGCGCGGTTACGCCTGCTGCTGAAACACGGGCTCGACGCACGCGGGTACTTTGACCCCGAGGAGGCAAGGCAGAGCCACCGTGCGATGATGCAACTGATGGAGTCGCAGCGGGCCGCCCACCCAGAGTTGCTACCCAAGTTGTCGGGCGAGATTCAAGAGTCGATGGACGAGACGATGAGGCAACTGGAGGCCGAGCGGCTTGCGGAGACCATGTCGGCGCCGTCGAGCTATCAGATTCCGTTGTTCTGTGCGGCCCAGAGCGGGAGCGAAGAGTGCGTGCGGATGCTGCTGGCCGCGGGCGCCGACCCCATGCAGCGTGACGAATGCAAGCAGACGGCGATGTACTATGCCGCGTCGCTGGGCGTGATGCGCGAGCTGATGAATGCAGGGCTTCCGATCGAGGATCAGGACAAGTACGGTTGCGGCCCGTTGTGCAACGCGATAAGCGATGGGGGCGACGTCGTCGAGCGGGTCCGGGCGTATATCGACGCGGGCGCCAATGTGAACGCGGTCTACGATCGTGGATACACGGTTTTCATGTCGGCGATGGGCTCCTCTCGCGATCCTGCGGTCTATCGACTGCTCGTGGAGCGTGGCGCCGATCCTCACGCGGTGACCGAACTTGGGTACAACGCATGGCACGCGGCGATCGACGTGAGCGGCGAAGCCAACAGCGTGGAGTCGGTTCGAGCCGCGTTCACGTACCTCAAGGAGCTCGGGGTCGATCTGGAGCATCGGAACAACCTGGAAGAAACGCCGTTGGCGTACGCGATCAGCCGCGGGACGGGGATTGAAGCACGAGAGTTGTGCGCGGTCGGCGCGAATCCCAATGCGGTGTGCGAGCTCAATCGATGCGGGAAGGACGCGTGCAAGTCGGCCGAACTGCCGCTGCTATTCCAGGTCCTGTTCGGGATCGGCATCGACAAGGACGTGAAGGCCGACGCCCTTCTTCGCGCGGGGGCCGACCCTTCAGTCAAGGACGTCGAAGGATTTACGGTCCTAGGGAGGGCCGCCGCGGAGCTGTGCGCACAAGCCGCGGATTACCAAGGGACCTATCGGCGTTTCTCCGAAGGACTCCGCGCGACTACGGCCGGTTTCGCAAGGCTCCCCCGCGAGCGAGAGCCGTTTCTCGCGATAGTGGGGCCGGCGTTCGGCGAGTATGTGGATCAGTTTGCAGCCGCGATTCCCCTGGCCGAGGGCGATGAGTTTGCTGAAAAGCACCGTGCGGCGCTCGTGAGTTGTATTCGCTCGCTCGTGGCGTACGAGTGCTGGGCGTGGTGGGCCGCGAGACAAACCAAGGACGAGGGCGCCGGATAGATCGCACGCGGGCGGCCGACCTGCGCGAGTTTCAAGGCGGGCCTGCGGCGGACGTGGTGCAGGTGGTGGCGCGGAAGGTGTGAAGCGAGGGGGCAAATCCCCTGTGGTTGGAGGCAGTGAACCGGGCCGAGGTTCGTGGTAGGCTGCGGGCGGGAGGATCCTTGCATGGCATCGCTGGTGATCGTGGAGGGGAACGGGCAGGGCTCGCATTTTCCGCTGACGCTGCCCTTGGTCTCGCTCGGGCGTGACGACACATGCACGTTTCAGGTGCTGGACCCGCTTGTGTCGCGCAAGCACCTGCAGATTCGCGTCGACGAAGCGATGGGCAAGCATGTGGCGGGCGACTATCGGAGCGGCAACGGCGTGTTCGTGAACGAGCGGCAGATCGTGCTCGACACCGCCCTTTCGGACGGCGACGTCATCCGCATCGGGCAGACCAAGCTGATGTATCTCTCGATGGACCATCCGGACGCCGCGTCGGCGCAGGCGGCGGCGAAGAAGAAGGGCGAGTGGAAACGCTCGACCATTCTCAAGCACGAGTAGCCGGACGCACCAGCAGCATATTGGCCGTGAGCCTTGCTACTTGGACGGTCCGAGCTTGGCGCGGAGTTCGTCGGCGAAATTCAAGACAAGATCGATTTTGGTCACCTGCTCGTTTTCGCCCGGCAGGATGACCATCAGACGCCCGTCGGGTGTCCACGAGAATCCGAGCGATTTCAATTGCTTCAGGTCGTAGAGCCTCTTGGGAGTCGACGCGGAGAAGGTGGGCTCAGTCTGTACCTCCACGCTCATGATCTGCTGGTCGCCGTCGACATAGCGAATCTCCTTGCCGTCCGGGCTCCACCAGCAGGAGCCGTTGTGCCCGGTCGACGAGATCTGCACACGCCCGGCGGCGGCGTCCTTTGCCCCTGACTCGGCGCCCGTGAAGCGTTGCGCATAGAGCTCGTGGCGACCTGATTCGACGGAGCAGAAGATCACCCACTTGCCGTCGGGCGAAAAACGCAGCGCGTGCTCGTCGCTGGGAGAGTTCAGGTAGGGCGTGGCCTTCCACGTCCCGCCGGCGGCGTCCTGCGTCAGCATCAGCACATCGCCGCTGTTGCTATTCACGCCCGTCTGGACGATCGCGAGGGTCTTGCCTTCGGGCGACCACGCCGAAGGCAGCGCGGCCACCTGGGGGTTCGGGCTTGCGTACACCTTTTCGGCTTCGCCCGACCCATCCGCCCGTCGCTGCCAGATCGAGAAACCCTCCGAGGCGACCGCGGTGTAGACAAGGCGCTGGCCGTCGTTGGTCCAGAGATACTCGAAAGACGGCCCCTGCGTGGGCACCTTGCGGAAGGTGGCGCGGGAGAGGTCTTGGATCCGGATTTCGGACGGGAGCTCGGACGGGTCAGAATTGTTCAGAGTGGTGGCAACACGCCCGCCGTCGGGCGAGACGCTGATGGCGTTGTACGCACGCGGCGGTGCGGCAACAGGCTGGGTCTGCCCCTGCGCATCGAGCAACGCGAGGCGACGCCCGGAAAGATCGGTCGGCGAGGCGATCATCGCCATGGTCCCGCTCTCTGAGACGAAGAACGAGTTTGCCATGCTCCCGCCTGTCCAGACCGTGACGGGCTCGCCGACGATCTGGAGCGTGCTCATGTCGAGGCGCGCCGCGACAAGGGTGTTCTGGTTTCGGCGCGCGATGATCACTCCGCCCGAGACCAGCTGGGCGCCGCCTGAATTCGCCAGCAGCGGCGTTCGCGTGCCCGAGGTGAGGTCGACGACCTCAACGCGTTCCTTGATGGTCTGCCCGACGAGTGCCCATCGACTCGCGAGGATCGACTTGCCGGGCACGAGCGGGCGAAGTTCACCCCAGAGATCGATCCCCTTGGATTGCTCTTCTTTCAGCACGACGCGCGGCTCTCCGCCCGCCGCGGAGACCGTGATGATGCTCTGCTGCCACCCCGACGCGAGGACGATCTCTCGATCCGAGGACCAGCAGAGCGAGTAATCCCCGCCCGCGGGGAGTTCGCAGAGGGCTTCGGGGGTTCCGGTCGGTCGCCCGTTGTCGAGGCCGATCTTTTTCAGTGTGACCTTGGTCTGGGACTGGTCCTTGCTGGCGGCGAAGGCCAGCGCGCGGCCGTCGGGCGAGAGGGCGGCACCCATGATGCCTTCAGTCCCTTCGATCGGCGTGGTCTCATCGCGATCCAGACGCCGCACGACCAGGATGCCGCGCGGCTTGGTGCTGTCGGCTTCCAACTGCGGCCAGGCCTTGTAGACGACGAATCGCGCGTCCGGGGCAATCCCCACAACCGAGTTGAACTCAGGCTTGGCGGGGACCGCGGTCGAAACGTGGAAGGCCTGAGCCGGGGGCGCTTGCTCCTGGCGGTGCAACGATCGGCCCACCAGCCAGCCCGCGCCGAGCAACGCCGCGCCGGCGACCACGGCGAGGCTCAGGTGCACAGGAGTGACGGGCGTGGCGCGGTGGCTGCCGGCGGCGTTTGTCCATTCCTGCCCGCCGATCGCTCGCTCGAGGTCAATTCGCGCATCCCCGATGTCCTGCAGGCGGTTCCTGCGGTCCTTGGCGAGGCAGCGGGCCAGCAGTTCGCGCACACGGGGCGGCGTATTCGCCGGCAGAATGCCCCAATTCGGCTCGCGGTGAAGGATCGCGCCCAGCGAGTCGGTGACCGTTTCGCCTGGGAATGGGCCGGCGCCGGTGAGCATTTCGTACAGCACGCAGCCGAAGGAGAAGATGTCGGATCGCTTGTCGACGGGCTTGCCGCGTGCCTGCTCGGGCGACATGTAGCCGGCGGTGCCCATGATGGCGCCGGGGATGGTGGGGGAGTGACGCGCGGGGGTGGTGACGGTCGCGGAATCGGGCTTGGCGGTGACGTTGGTGGAAGAGACGGGGCCTTCGGCGGTGCGGGCGAGGCCGAAGTCGAGGACCTTGACCTGTCCGTTCTGGTTGATCATCACGTTGCCGGGCTTGAGGTCGCGGTGGATGATGCCCTTCTCGTGAGCGGCTTCGAGGGCCTCAGCGATCTGCCGGGCGAGGGAAAGGGCCTCGTCGACAGGAACGGGCCCGTTGACTAGGCGGTCCGCGAGCGTCTCGCCATCGATGAACTCAAGGATCAGATACTGGTGGGCGTCGGCCTCTTCCAGGCCGTAGATCGCGGCGATGTTCGGGTGATTCAGCGACGCGAGGACCTTGGCCTCTCGCTGAAACCGCGCCAGGCGTTCGGGCTCCTGGGCCATGTGCGGTGGGAGTGCCTTGACGGCGACGTGGCGATCGAGGCGGGCGTCGTGGGCGAGGTAGACCTCACCCATGCCGCCCCGGCCGAGTTCACGCTCGATCTTGTATGGGCCGATGGCGGCGGGTTGCATGAAGGGGGGAGTGTAGCGGAACCGGCGGTTGGTGCTTCCGGCGCGATTCGTGCCTGGAGGGCGGCTATCGGGCGGCGGACGTCGGCGGGGCTTTGCTTGGGGCCAGCACGGCGGCGGCCAAACCGAGAACGATCAGGCCGACGACGCCGGCGCCAGCGTCGGTGAAGAGCATGGCCTTCTCGCCGCCCTTGGTCTGGACCCAGGCGAGCACGAGCCCCATGTACATGATCGGGGTGTTGGAGAGGCTGGCGAAGACGTTGTACTTGGTCGCGGCGGCCCCCTTTCCGATCGCGTCGAGCACGAAGCCGGTGAAGGCGGTGTAGGACATGCCGACGACGAAGGCGTAGATGAGCGAGAAGGTGACGTAGTTGGCTTTGGCGAAGGGCGAAATCGCCATGCAGGCGGAGACGCCGGCCATAACCAGCGCGACGGCGGCGTAGACCTTGCGAGAGTTGATGCGGGCGCAGACCTCTCCGGCGACCAGGCAGCCGAGGCCGGAGATCACGCCGTTGAGCGTGCCGCTCACGAGCGCGACGGTGTCCTCGGTCGCGCTCCATTTTCCGGCGACCGTGGCCTGGGAAAGAACGCTGGTGGCGGCGCCGGTGTTGATTGGGAGGAGGCAGAGGGTGGCGCAGAGCAACCCGGCCCGGGTCTTGATGAGCTGCCAGAGCTCGAGGACGACGGCGAGCATGGCGCGGGGCAGGGACATGGAGCGCGACTCGGCGGGAACCTCGGGCACGCAGACCAGCGCGAGAGCGCCGACGAGGAATGCAACGCCGAGGATCGCGCCGGACATCCAGGCATGGTCGAGGTGGGTGGCGAGCCAGAGGCCCGCTCCGCCGCCGAGGCCGTTGCCGCCGAGGTTTCCGGCCTGGAACCAGCCGCCGACGCGTCCGCGCTGCTCGGGCGGTGTGGTGTGGGCCATGATGCCCTCGACGCTCATGCCGAGGAAGGTTGAGGCGAGGTTGGCGATGAAGATGACGAGTTGGAGCATGAGCATGTTGCCCTTGCTCATGGGGATGGCGCTCATGGCGGTGATCCCCAGCGCGCAGAGCACGACGGAGAGGATGTACCAGCGCTTTCGGCTGAGCGTGGTGTCGGCGATGGGGGCCCAGAGGAACTTCCAGACATGAGGAAACATGCCGGAAGCGACGAGGAGCGCGCCGTCCTCGACGGACAGGCCGTGGCGCGTGCAGAGAAACGCCATCGAGACGCTTACGAAACCGCTCATGGCGCCGAAGGGGATGATGAGAGCGGCGAAGGCCGAGGGATGGGGCGAATTGATGGCGGCGGAAGAAGGCGATGCTTGCGGCTGGGACATGCGGCGCGGGCTCCGGTGCCCGCGTGGCGCGGCGTCGCCCGGCGGGTGGGAGAGCGTAACAGAAGCCGGGGGGGCGCGCTACTTGTCCGCGGGCTCGACGAAACGGCGAGCCACGTTGAGGGCGCGGAGCATGGGGCGCTTCTTGTCCTGATGGGCCGACATGCGCCGGAGCACGCCGTCGAGGAATCGCACGGCGTCGGCGATGTACGGGCCTTTGTTGAGCATCACGCACTCGGCGCGTTCGGACATCGCGGCGTCGGTGACCTCGGCGCGGGAGACGCGCCCGGTTTTGGCGAGCGATTCGAGCACCTGGGTCGCCCAGATGACGGGGACGTGGGCCGCCTCGCAGAGCCAGAGGATCTCCTCTTGGACTTCGGCGAGGCGTTCGAAGCCGCACTCGACCGCGAGGTCGCCGCGGGCGATCATCACGCCGGCGCACGGGCCCTGCAGGGCGGTGAGGAGGAGCGAAGGGAGATTCTCGAAGGCGCGGCGGGTTTCGATCTTGAGCACGGTGCCGAGGCGCTCGCCGCCGAGTTCGGCCAGGCGCGAGCGCAGATCGGCGATGTCGGCGCTGGACTGGACGAAGGACATGCCGACCATGTCGGCGCAGCGGGCGACGACGGGGAGGATGGCGATGTCGTCGGCGGTGAGTCCCGCGACGCGCACGTCGGTGTCTGGGAGGTTGACGCCCTTGTCGGCCGCGATGCGTGAGCCCTCGCCGAGCGCGCTGGTCACATCGAGTTCGATCGAATCGGGGCCGACGGCGCGGATCAGGGCGCCCACCTTGCCGTCGTCGAACCACACGGCTTCGCCCGGGCGCGCGTGCTCGAACGCTTCGGGAAGAGTTGTGGTAATGACGGCGGGGGATGAGCGGCCCGCGGGGCGGCCGACACCCGGATGCCGCGAGAGCAGGAGGCGATCGCCGGGGCGAACGAGAATCGACTGCGGGAGGGCGGGCAAACGCCCGGCGCGCCCGCGGGCGATGGATTGCTTGCGGTGCATCAGTTCGAGGCGCGCGCCCGAGGTCAGATAGACCGTGCGGTCGCAGGTCGCGACGCATGCGCCGTCGGCGCGACGTTCGGCGATGGTGAGGCGGCGGCGGCGCTCGCGCGCGTCATAGAACTCGACGATGTCGCCG
>JABWBC010000132.1 GCA_013360695.1 Phycisphaerales bacterium | reverse complement strand
CGTCGTAGGTGTAATGAACGATCCACTCGCCTGGCGTACCGCTCACCGCGTTGCCGTCGCTGTCGAACTCCAGCGTTCCCTTGTGCCGAACCTGGATCAGCCGGTTCCACGCGTCGTACTGGTAGAAGTACAGATCATCGCACACCACGTTCCCCGCGCGGTCGTTTACGATCGGCGACGGCAGCGGCTGCGAAGTCAGCAGCGAGTCCACCACACCCACCGCGTCCAGCCGGTTGTTCCGCGCCGTCTCGTGCGTCGCCGACAGCGTGTCGAGCACCTCGTCGCCGTCGCGGTCGGCCTCGACCAGCAGCCCCGGCTCCGCCGGATTCCCGCCGCTCGCGGGCGTTCCCTTCAGGTTGCCCAGCGTGTCCATCGCCCACGCGCTGTGACGCCACAGCGACGTGATCTCGGGCTCGCCGTTGCCATCGACACCCAGCGTGCCGGCCTGGTGATCGATCAGGCGCCCCAGCCGGTCATAGCCGAGCAGCGCCGAGCGCGTGTTGTCCGGGCTCGGCCCGCCCGAACCAAGGCCACCGATCGCGGCCTGCTTCACACGACGCGTGATCAAATCACCCGCGGGCGAGTACGCGTACAACGCCTCAAACAGCGGCGTCGAAGATCCCGCCGAGTTCTTCACCGTGAACGCGGCCAGGCGTCCCAGCGCATCCAGCCCCGAATGGCCCACGCCCGAGGTCGCGATCGTCGTGTACGACGCGGCAGGTACGCCGGACGTGCCGTGCCCCCACGAGGCGCCCACGCGCCGCGAGATGCCGGAGTACGTATACGCCCCGAGCTGGCCGATCGCGCCCGACGACGACACATCCGTCACTGTGCTCGGGCGCGACAGGAGGTCCGCGATCGAGTCCGCGGCGTCAAACCCAAGCTCGATCGTGCGCGTCGTCGGCCCGCCCGTGGGGCTGATTCGCGCCGGATACACGATCTGCTTCAATCGCTCTGTGTTCTTCGCCGTGCTCTGTTCCCACGCATACGACACCACAGGCGACGACGCCGTCACCGCCCCCGCGTGCTGCTGCTTCTCGCTGAGCAATCGCCCCATCGAGTCGTACGCGAACAGGCTCTGAGAAACGATGTCATCGTTCCCGTCGTTGCCCTGATCGGGCGTGTACGCGGTCGCGGCCGTGATCCGCCCCGCCGCGTCGTACTCATACGTCACGCGCGAGATGCGATCGACCGGACGCCCGCCCGGCGGCGGGAGCGTCTCCGGGTACACCGCCTTGATCTGCGTGAGCCGCGAAAGCTCATCGTAGAAGTATCGGAACTCGACGATCGGCGTCGGGTTGCTTTCGCTCGCCGTGCCGCGGCGCACCGCGCGCGATGCGATGAGCCCGTCCGGGTAATACGTGAACGCGATCGACGTCGGCGGCGTGCTGCCGTCGCTCGGGAACTCGATGGTCGCGATGTAGCCGTTGTTACGGCTGACCGCGCCGAGAATGCCGGCGTCTGCCGACACAACGATATCCGCACCGTACGTGATCTCTGTCTTCTGGAACCCGCCGAACGAGCTGTTGATCCAGTCGGCCGAATCCTCATCCGGGTTCGTCCCCATCGCCACGACCTTGCCATTCTCGTACTTGGAATACGTTGTCCGTGGCGGCGTGGAGCTGTTGGCGCTGGTGCGCTCGATCTTCGCCACAACCTGGCCGAAACCGTCGTAGCGCGTGTCGGAGATTCGGTCATCGCCGGAATCGCCCGGCCTGTTGCACACGATGTCACGCGCCTTGTTGCCCTTGGCGTCGTAGTGGGTCAGCTCAAAGGACCAGAGCGGCTTGCTCTCATAGTCGGCACCCTGCCCGCTCGCCAGCCCGTTGAACCAATCGAGATCGAGCCCGAGCAACTCCTCGGGGTGAGGCTCCTCGCCCCCGACTGCGGGCTGGATTTCCCTTGGATCATCCGTCGACGCGCCCGGCCGTGCGCGGTCATTCCCGCCATGATCGACATGCGTGTTGGCGGCGTTCATGGTGCCCGCGTCGAGCGTCGCGATCACGCGGTTGCTCCTGTCGTACCAGTAGAAGCGGTACGAACGAACCGAGTTGGTCGAATCGAGCGTGTCGCCCGGCGCGCCCGCGACGCGCTCGCGCGAGATCACGCGGATCGCGTTGCCAACGCCGTCGCGCTGCGTGTCGGTGCGCGCGATCTCCTGCGTGCCGACGAGCTGCGTCGACCGGATCTCGCGCCCCTGCGAGTCGTACGCGCGGATGGTGACCGGCGCGTTGGGTGAGCGTGACCAGGTGGCGTTGCCGCGCCCGTCGGTGTAGGTCGTCGATTCGGTGTACTTGCTCGCGTCGGAGGGATCATAGTTGCGGGTCGTGAGCACCTTGCCTCGCGCGTCGTAGATGGTCTCGGTCAGCGAGATGAGCTTGCCATCCGCGCCGGCCACGATTTGCGCCGCGCTGGGTGGCGTGTCGTTGTCATCGATCAGTGTGGGGTTCGGCGCGCCGCTCGGCAGGTCGCCGTCATACTCCGCGACCAGCACCGCGCGATCGAGGTGGTCCAGGTGCGTGGCGGTCGTGGTGATGACCGCGGGGTTCTGGTTGGCCTCGGTCGTCTCCCGGTAGCGGCGCACCAGCACGTCGCGCCCGCGCCAGTCGTAGGCATGGCTTTCGAGCCAGCCGAAGGCGTCGTAGAAATCAAAGCCCGAGTTGCCGAACGCATGGTCCGGCGTGAGCGCGTGGCGATAGCGCCGCACGCCCGTCAGCTTCAGGGCGTCGTTGACACCCGTGCCGTAGAGGTTCTTCTCCAGCAGGAGCATGTCGTCGCCGGGCGTGCCGCCATTGAGATTGCCCCAGAGCGCGTGCTTGTCCTTGGTGCCGCGCCAGACCATTTCGAGTTGCCCGCGCAGGTTGGAGACCTTGCGGGTGCGCGTGCCGTCGAACGCGGTCTCGCGTGAGGCCAGTCCGAACCAGTCGTACTCGATCTTGCCAGTGACGCCGGTTGCGTCGGGGGTGCTGAGGGAGACCTCCGTCGGGCGCCCGGAGGAGTCGTTCTCGATCTCCACGTTGGCGACGGTGGTCTCGGGCTCCGCGCCGTCGAAGTACTGGAAATTGCTGGGCCAGGTGACGATGCTCCCGCCGGTGGCGGCGTCGCCGCCGTAGGTCTGGATGTCGCCGCTGGTGACAGGACGCCACGCGCCGTTCTCGAAGACGAACAGGCCCTTGCGCACCTCGCTCGTGTCGCCGTCCTCTTTGTACGCGGTCAGCTCGAATCGCCCGTCGGGGCACTTGGTCTTGACCACGCCGTGGTCGGTGTGCCACTGGAGCGTGGCGAGCATAAGGGCGGGCCTGAGCGCGTCATCGGCAGCGGGCGTGCGCGGGAAGCTCGCGAGCGGATAGTTGGGCACGGCCAGTTCGCTGAAGCCTTGGGCGGCGTCGCCAAACGACTCGCCGCTCGCCGCGTCGACGATCTGCGCGACGGTGCGCCCACGATCGTCGTAGCGCGTGTAGTCCCAGTAGACCTGGTCACCGAGCCCCGCGCCCTCGGTGCTGCCCACCTCGCCGTAGGCTTTCCAGAGCAGCGCGCCCTTGGGCTGGTCGCCGACGAGCGGCGTGTCGTTGTCTACGCCGTAGTTGTAAATCTCGGCGGCGAAGGGATGGCGCGCCGTGGCGCCGGGCTCGCTCGCCGTCGCGACGCCGAAGCTCACCTTCCGATAGATCGGCTGGGAGTTCGGGATCGGCTTTGGTGAGATGCCGGACTGCGGCTCCCAGAGCGGCTGGCCCAGCGTGTGGTCCGTGCGCGACGCCACCACGCCGGGGGGTAGATTCGTGAGGTCGACGGTCGTGTTCCAGGGGAGCGGCACGGTGGTCGGCGTGATGAACTGCACCGTGGCGTCGATCAGGTCCCTTCGGTCGGGGTTGCGGAAGACCTGCGCGGTGTAATAGACCGTGCCGCTGGTTCCCTTCTTGATGCCCACCAGCGACGGCTCGCGGACTTCGCCGCCGGCGCCTTGATACCTGTACACGTCGATGCGGCCCGCGGTGTCCCGCTGGTTCGTGTTGGCCGGCGAGCCCCAGCCCGGAGAGCGTCGCTCGAGCACACGCCCGTATTCGTCGAGATCGGTCTCGGTGATGAAGCCGGTATTCTCGGTCAGCGCTCCGGTGCGGACATCCCACACCTGTTCCTTCAGCACATAGCCCGCGGCGTTCATCCACACGGCGCGCCGTGAGATCGGGAGTGCGTCGATGGCTTCCTGAGACCCGCTCGCGACGATGCTCGCGATGGTGTCGGGAATCCTGCTCAGCGCCTTGGACTCGGCGTCGTACTCGTCGATGATGGTGGCCCAGAGGGGCTCGCTAAAGCCGGGGAGGTAGTTGGCCGCTTGCTCGTCAAACGGGATGGTGCTCGGGTCGTTCGGGTCGCCGTAGAAGACATACGGCGCGTGGTAGAGGCTGTTGCGCAGGTGGAGCGAGGCGCCTTGGCCCGACGGTGTTCCGAAGACGGCGCCGCCGGGATGGAGTGACAGATAGCCAACCTGCCAGTCGATCGAGAACTGGCGATCGCCGGGCATGATGATGAACTTGCGGACCTTGTAGGTGCGCGGCGTGAGGGCGCCGGCGCGTCGATCGGTGAAGACCCCGACGCCCATGTCGATGCGCAGCTGCTTTGCGCCGTCGGTGGACGCGATGCTGTCGGCCGCCTCCCTCCAGAACTCGACTGAGTCGTCCTCGAAGTCGTCGTCGATGCCGTCGGGCGAGCCCCCGCCGGCCCACCAATCGCGCAGGGTGTAGTCGGCGGTCTGGTTGAGGGTGAGCTTCTCGTCGGACTCGGGCTCGCCGACCCGCGGGAGCGCGTCGTTCTCGCGTTCTTCCGAGAGCAAGAGAAGGCCGAGCGGCCAGTGGGCGATCGCGAACTCGGCGCCTTCGGTCGCGGTGTCGCCCGTGATTGCGGCGTCGATGGAATCGCGCAGGAGCGACAGGGAGGCGTCGGACCAGACGGACTTGATGACGGGGCTGAGGGTGAACTTGGGATCGCCGGCGCCCGCATCGACCATCTCGTACTTGGCGAGCCAGTGGCGCGAAGTCGTGACGGCTTCGGTGGTGCTGGCGCCGGTGGTGACGGTGACGCGCGTGTCGGCGCGGGCCGCGATAAGCGTTGGCGGAACAAGCGTCCATCCCGGGCCGCCGTCGGGGGGCCAGGTCATGCTGTAGAACGCATATTCCGGCGGGTACTGTCGGACCTTGAGCGAGCCGAAGAAATTGCGCTCGTTGTAGATCTCCACGTTGTAGGGGCCGTATTGCGTGAGCGACGGCTCGGTGTAGAGGTACTTCACGCGGTGCGACCAGTCCGCGGGCACTTCCCAGCCGAGGCCGCTGGGCATGGTGGATGATCCCGCCGCGACGTCGAGGTCCATGGCGGCCTGGAGGGCGGCGATGACCTCATCGCGCGTGAGCACCATCGCGTCGGCCAGGCCGTCGGTCGGGTTGAGGCTTTCGCCGAACGCCACGGCGCGGTAGGCGGCCTCGAAGGCGGTCATCGGGATGGTGAGGCTGTGGGCGGGCTGATTGTCAACGGTGGGAGTGGCGACCTCGCCCTCGTAGACGTAGATCGAATCGAGCGCGCGCTGGCGCGAGGCGAAGGGCTTGGCGGAGAGCTCATCGGGTTCGATGAGGTTCTGCGGGTCCCACGGGGACATGTCGCCGCGGAAGGTGCGATAGACGTAGAGGAGCGTCCACTGGGGAGTGGTTGCGCCGGCGCGGAAGAGGCGGAGGCGGCGGATCTGGCCCTTCTGCGGGCCGTGCTGCACCCACTCGTCGCGCTGGTCGTTGTCGGTGGTGCATTCGCGCTGGTGGTAGATCTCCTGCTGGTGATCGCAGTACTCGATTTTGATGCGATTGCCGTTGCGGTCTTCGATGCTCGTGACCAGCCCGAGGTAGGGGATGCCCAGGCCGTTGACGGAAGGAGTTGCGTTCCAGTCGTTGTTGTACAGGTTGCGATCGACGTTGGGCTGGTTGTGGAGGTCGAAGCCGGTGCCGTTGCAGGTGTCGTAGGCGACGTCCTGTCGATAGAGAGGCTTGATGGTGTATTTGATCGCGCCGGCGTGGAGGTAGACGTAGTACTCGGTGGGCGGCGTGGTCCAGGCGTTGGAAACGGCGTCCCAGTCGCCGCCGGCGAAGTCGAGGCGCGCGTCGATCCATTGCGGCGCGACGTAGGCCTGGTTGCTTTCGTCGAAAGTGAACGGGATGGCGTGGTGGGCGTCGGGGACGAAGTAGCAGCGCGGCATCTCGGGGTCGGAACTCCAGCCCCAGTAGCGCGCATCCATGAGGAAAAGGGGCGCTTCGCCCATCATCCAGCTGTGCCCGTTCCAATCCCAGAGTGCTTCGGTGGGGTCGGGTTCTTCCGCCTGGTTTTCCCATCGGCCGGTTTTCTCGGCCCAGTCGTGCATCGCGTGGGGACCAACGCCGGCGTAGGTGCGTGTGTGGCGGAAGACGGCGCTTCCGAAGGGGAGTTCGAGGTCGATCTCCTGGAGGAGAGGTTGACCGGTGATGAGATCGACGGTGTCGGCGACGGTGGGACGTTCAAGGGTGGGCCACGGGCCGCGGCGCGAGGGGGCGTCGCTGGAGATGAGGGGCGAGGAGCCTTGGGCGAGTTCGAGTTTGCGGGGCGGGTAGTCGCCGGGCTGGGGGCCCCAGAGGAGGTTGGTGTTGAGGTTGTTGAAGCCGGAAAAGGAGGGATAGACGATGTCGGGGCTGGTGCCGGAGGTGGTGGTGACGCCGTGCCAGCAGACGGAATCGAAGAGGGGCGGGTCGGTGGGGTTGTAGAAGCGGGCCACGTTGTCACGATCGCAGGCGGGGTAGCCGAAATCGCCGTTCTCGTGGCCGAAGTTCTCCGAACCGCCGCCGGCGCAGGGGTCGGGGGAGGCGGGGGGATCGGGGAAGGGATGGGCGGCGGCGAGGGCGGCGATGGAGACGAAGAGGGAGGCGAGTGCGGTGATGTTGCGGGCGCCGGATCGATCGAGAGTGCGCAGCATTGGGAACCTCCGCGACGGGCGGCGCGTGCATGGCGCCGGCCTTGGCGCGAACGTTACAAGTGGCGATGGGCGGCCGCAAGGGTTGACTTGGTAAGTACACCAAATTGCGCACCAAAGTGGATGTTAGTACCGGCTACACCACCCGATGAGGGGATGTTTCATGGCGTATGTGTGGATAAGTTGTGTAGATCGAGGCGTGGGTTGGGGACGTTCGCTCAAGGGTCAGGCCCCTGCAGGCCCGGAAGTCCGCGTCAAGGGCCGGTTGCATCACGCCGGCAGCGAGCGAGTGTTCACGCTGGCAGAACGTGCCACGGAAGTCCCGGTTCGAACGGCCGCAATCCGATCGACGTTGAGGTCGTGCACCCGTTCTCCATGCCGGCGGGGGAGGTTCGTGTGCATGATTCCGATGGCTATGTTATGTTGATCGGCCAGATGAATCTCTGAACAATCCGAGCCCTGGCACGAAGATCGCGTCTCTTGGGCTCCAGGTCCTGCCTCGGAGAGGCCGGCCACCAAATGACCAGAGGGTCCGACTCACGACTCACGATTAACGACTCGCGACTCGCGACTCGCGGGGCATTCTCCTCGTGACTTCGTGACTCCGTGACTTCTCCCTCCAAAAACGAGGAAGCCCGGGTTCTCGCTCCCGGGCTCCCGTCGTCTCTTCTCAGAGAGGAGTTGGAGGGCTCGGGTCTTCTCTTCCCGCGCCCTCCGATTGGAGGGTCAAAGTTAGAAATCAGTCTTCGGCCATCGCCTCGTCATTCTCTTCCTCTTCGTCACGGAGGAAGCGGGTCGGCTCTTCGTCGGTCATCTTCTCGTTCAGCTTGGTCAGCGCCTCGTCAACAATCTGGCGGACGCGTTCGCGGCTGATGCCGACCTCGTCGGAAATGTCCTTCAGTGTCAGCGGTTCGCAACCGTCCAGGCCGAAACGCAGGCGAAGGATCTTCGCTTCGCGCTCGTCGATGGTTTCAAGCAGTCGGCGCAGCAGGCCCAACTCTTCGGTGCGGAACGACTTGTCTTCGGGGCGGCCGACGCGCGCGTCGGCGATCATCTCGCCCATCGAGGAGAGCGAGCTGTCCGCGTTCGAGGATTCCTGGGCCGGAGTCTGGAACGCCTTCATCGCGCGGCGGATGATCCGCACCTTCTTCAGGGGCAGGTCCATCGCCTTGGCGAGGTCGTGGATCGTGGGCGGCGTGCCCATCTCGGCCTCGAGCTTCCTCGCCGCCTGCTTCCACTTGGCGATCAGCTCGATCATGTATGAAGGAATGTGGATCGGCTGCGTGGCGTTCATGAGCGCCCGCTTGATGGCCTGCTTGATCCACCACGACGCATAGGTGCTGAAGCGGGCGCCGTTGGCGGGGTCGAACCCCTCCACCGCTCGCATCAGTCCGATGTTTCCCTCTTCGATCAGGTCGGACAGCGGGAGCCCGCGCCCGGCATAGTTCTTGGCGATCGCCACCACCAGCCGCAGATTCGCGCGGATCATCCTCTCGCGCGCCTCGGCGCTGTTGTCATTAATGATCGACCAGCCAAGCTCGCGCTCCTCCTCGGCGGTAAGGAGAGCGGTCTTGTTGATCTCGCGCAAATAGAGCTGCATCTCGGTCTGAAGAGACCGACTGCCCGTTGAGGGCGCAGAACGCACTCGACCCACTGTTCTACCCACCTTCCGCGACTCGTTGAGTCGCCAACGAAGCCCCGACCACACCGGGGACCCGCTGCCCTTCTCTCCGCGGAACCCCACCACAGGGTTCCATCGTCCGTCGAATCTTGCGCCCTAAGGCTTAGACCCGGCGCACTGGCACCGGATGAGAAGGTGCCTCAGGATACACGAAACGCAACCTCCATGCGCCAGAATCGTCACAAAATGTCAAAAGTTTCCGGCCCTCGCCCTTCCCATAATCCACGCTTACCCTCTTCCTCGTACCCCTGAGCGTCCGATCTCTCCCTTGGGAGCCACTCTTGGCCAAGAAGGAACCGAGTCAAGACCTAACGCCACTCCTCGCCGCCTGGCCTTTCGTGCCCGGCGAGGTCTCCGCTCGCATCGTGGCGGGCCTGGACGGCGAGCCCAAGGTGCAAATCCGTATCGACCTGGGCATCCTCCAGATGAACGTGACGGGCCGCCCCGACGGCCAGCGGCCCAACAACATGGAGAGTCTGCTCGAGTATCACGAGGCCCGCATCGACGAGGCGGAGAAGGAAGGTCGCGACCCGATCACGCTTGACCCCGACGAATGCCGCGAGTTACGGGACGAGGCCGTCCAGTACTACCACCGCTACATCGCCCTGCTCACGCTCGACGACTTTGAGGGGGTGGTGCGCGATACGACCCGGAACCTGCGCGTGCTCGACCTGTGCGCCAAGCACGCGGGTGAGGAATCGGATCGAACCGTCCTGGAACAGTTCCGCGCGTATCTCCTGATGATGCGGACGCGGGCGCTCGCGAGCCAGGCGATCAAGGACGAGGAGCCCAAGGCGGCGGTGGTCGCGATCGACGCCGGCCTCGATGCACTCAAGGTTCACTTCGGCGAGTCTGGAACCCCGCAGAACTTTGATGAATCGCAGGAAGTGCAGGTCTTGAAGGCGATGCGCGATTCGCTGGTGCCCAAGCTGCCGGTGAGCCAGACGGGTGAGTTGCAGGCCAGGCTGGACAAGGCGATCGCGGAAGAGAACTACGAACTGGCCGCCATCCTGCGCGATGAACTCAAGCAGTTGAAGGACACGCCGTAGTTCGGCGTACGCGTCGCGTCACGCCGCGTCGGGCGGGTGGGTTTCCGCGCGTGATGCACGCCGCGAGACGATCTTGTCGAGCACGTCGCGGGCCATGAGGTCGCCGGTCGCGATCTCCTCGACGGTCACATAGTCCGCGCCGAACTCGCGGGCGCGCAGGGCTTGGCTGAGGAAGCTGGTGCGAGCCGCGATGAACACCGCCGGCGCCAGCTCTCGCACCACGCGGCAGGCTTTCAGCACCGCCTCCTCATCCGGCACGGTGATGATGACGGCCTCGGCGTGGCGCACGCCCGCCGACTCCAGCACTTCCGGGTTGGCGACATCGCCATAGACGATGGTGCGCCCGAGCGTGGTCTGACGGCGCACGGTCGATGGGTTCAGCTCGATCACGGTGATGGGAACGCCCTTGCGCTCGAGCTGTTCGGCGACGTGGCGGCCGACCGGGCCGAAGCCCGCGATCACGACGTTTCCGCAGCCCGCCAGTGCGGCGCTGGCGGCCTCGGGCTCGGGCGCCGCTTCGCGCAG
>JABWBC010000014.1 GCA_013360695.1 Phycisphaerales bacterium | reverse complement strand
ACTCGCCTGCATGAAGTCGGAATCGCTAGTAATCGGAGATCAGCTACGCTCCGGTGAATGTGTTCCTGAGCCTTGTACACACCGCCCGTCACGTCATGGGAGCCGGGAGTGCCCGAAGCCGCCATATTTCAGTGGTGTCTACGGCAAGATCGGTGACTGGGACGAAGTCGTAACAAGGTAGCCGTAGGAGAACCTGCGGCTGGATCACCTCCTTTCTAAGGGATTTCCTTAGACATGGCATGCCCCTCGCGGACCTGATCCGGTCCAGTCGATCGAAAGATTGATCAGAGGTGCGAAGAGAGATCTTCACCATGTTCTGTCAATGCATCCTCGCCCGTCGTCGCCTCGGCGACTCGGATAGCGTGGTGGCAACACCACGCCAAGCGGCCCCGACTGTTTCTTGAATACCCGGAAGTTCCGGCGCAGCACCCACGTAGACGCGTGGGTGTTGTTGTTTTTGGAAGTTGCCAATCACCAAGTCGCGCAGTCGCCCATCCACGCATTCACGCCGTTCAGCAAGCGTGTCCTCGCGAGCGGTCGTGGGAAGGCTCCGGGGAGCGGGAGCGCGCGCTTGGGAATGGTGGTGGGCGGCGGCGATTCCGGGACTGCCCGGCAATGTTCTTGCCGTTC
Organism: Phycisphaerales bacterium; assembly: GCA_013360695.1. Lineage (GTDB taxonomy): Bacteria > Planctomycetota > Phycisphaerae > Phycisphaerales > UBA1924 > JABWBC01. The sequence continues at coordinate 40,378 of JABWBC010000014.1, read as the reverse complement.
GACACCAGACCAGCGGGCCAATTGGACTATTCTTGCCGAGTTCCGCCCCGCCTACGACTGGCGGCTGCGCCGGCGCTGCTGCTTTTCAACGTGGCGGATGATGTCCCCGGTCGCCAGGTAGACGATGTCCTCCGCGACGTTCGTCATCAGATCGCCAATCCGCTCCAGCTCTCGCCCGGCCCGGTAGATCAAGAGCCCGTTGGCCAGCTGTTCCCGCTGCGTCGGCGACAGCAGCATGTGGTCGATCGTCTCGTCGAACAGCCGTTTGTCCAGCTGGTCGATTGTCTCGTCGCTCCGCACCAGCTCCCGTGCCGCGTCCACGTTCTCGTCCAGCACGGCCCGCATCAGGTCGTGGCACATCATCGGCACCCGATCGCCCAGCTCGCGCAGCGACGTCGGCCAACTCGGCACGGAGTCGCTCTGGATCTTCCGCACGATCTTGGCGATCGAGCACGCATGGTCCGCCACCCGCTCGATGTCGGCATTGACCCGCAGGATGAACGTCACCACCCGGAAATCGCGGGCGAAAACGTGGTGTAGCGCCAGGATCGAGTTGCACTCTTCCTCGATCGAGACTTCCTCGCGATCGATGCGGTCATCCAGGCGCGTCACTTCCTTGGCCGACTGACGGTCCAGCCGCCACAGGGCGTCCAGGGCCGTCTCGAGCATCCCGATCGCCATGGTCGCCTCGCGCACCAGGCGGCGTTTAAGCTGGATCAACCGCCGATCAAACGCCAGCGGCGGGCGGGGCTCGTTCGGATCGGGCAGATTGTTGCTCAGGCTCGACATCGGCGGCGATCATCCTCCTCGCGTGGGCTCGCGCCCGGCCCGCGACCAATCGAGAATGATAGACGACTCCCCGCATTCGTGGCGGTCCGATGTCGGTTCGGGACCGCCTACCCTTGGGCCGCGACTCGGCCCGCGGCCCTGCCCCGCCGCGGAAAGGAAAGGTCGGTGCCATTGATGCAAGCCCTGAAGCGCCGCGTGAAGCACATGCTCTCCAAGGCCGTCGAGCCTCAGATGGTCGAGCTGAAGTCAAAGCTCGATCGGATCGAGCGGATGGTGTCGATGCCGCTCGGCTCGGCAGCGGGCGCATCGATTGGCGCGATCTGGCGTGGTGGGGTGGGCGGCAAGGCCGTCGACGCCGCCGGGAACGAGTGCCCGGCGATGACCGCCAAGTACCGCGACGAGCTCGCGTTCTGGCATCACTCCATCAAGCACGACCCTATCAGCGCTTTCCATGGCCCCTACGAGGACATCTACGGCGGGTGGCAACGCGGGCGCCTCGAAGAGCTCCGCGAGTTCCTGGGCCTTGCCACATGGGCCGACCTGGAGGCATGGGCCGCGACGCGCTCGGCGATCGAGATCGGCCCCGGGCCGTATCCCTCCATCTCGCTCCTTCAGTGGAAGCGCGGCATCGCCGTCGACCCTCTGGTGGACGCCTACGTCGCCGAGGATCTTTTGCCCAAGCGGGGCCATTGCGACAAACTGGTGCTCCTGGCCTCCGCCGCCGAGCGCATCCCCCTGCCTGGGAATTCGTTCGACATCATGGTTGCCGAGAACTGCCTGGATCACGTCGACGATCCCGGCGCCGTCGTCGCCGAGGTCAAACGCGTCCTCGCGCCGGGCGGCCTGTTCTGGCTGCTCGTTGATCTCATGGAATACCGCGACCACATGCACCCCAACCCCTTCAGCGAGCAGACGCTGACGGCGCTCTTGAAGCAGCACGGCTTTGAGATCATCCGCCACCGCGTCAACGACCACAAGAGCCATCCCAACGCCTACGGCGAGTTCCGCGGCCTGCTCCGGAAGGGTTGAGCGCGGTGGATTCCGTTTCGATGCGGGGAAATGCTCGAAGCCGCAACGAAGCGCCGGCCTCCATGATCGAGGCGAATGCGACGCCGGGCGACGTGGGCGTTCGTGTGCCGCCATCGACCGCCGTCTGCCCGATGCATTTGTTCGGCGCGAACCATGAGCCGAATGCGATAATCGGCCTTGGTCAGACGTCGCAGATTTCGACGGCCTTACGCAGCGAGGTCATCGGATCGTGGCGCGGGATGAACTCCTGGCCCACGAAGCCCGTGTAGCCGGTTTCGACGATCGCCTGCATGATGGTGGCGTAGTTGAGTTCCTGGGTCTCGTCGATCTCGGCGCGTCCGGGCACGCCGCCGGTGTGGTAGTGGCCGATGTGCTTGGCGTGCTTGCGGATGGTGTCGATGACGTCGCCCTCCATGCGCTGCATGTGGTAGATGTCGTAGAGGAGCTTGAAGCGTTCGGAGGCGACGCCCTCGCAGATGGCGACGCCGTAGGACGTGTGGTCGCACTGATAGTCGGTGTGGTCCTTGGAGTTGAGGAGCTCCATGACGATGGTGACGCCGAGCTTCTCGGCCAGGGGCGTGATGCGCTTCAGGCCGACGATGCAGTTCTTGATGCCTTCCTTGTCGTCCTGTCCGGCGCGGTTGCCGCTAAAGACGATCTGGTTGGGCAGGCCGGCTTCCTTGACGAGCGGCAGACGTTCCTCGAGTTCCTTGATGATGGAGTCGTGATTCTCGAGGCGGTTGAAGCCGCGCGGGATGGGGTTGGACTTAACGAAGGAGGCGACGGCGCAGGTCAGGCCGTGCTGCTTGGCGACGGGCCACTCGTCGGGGTTGAGGAGCTCGACGGACTTGAGTCCGAACGCGGCGGCGTTTTTGCAGAGGTCGGCGAGCGGCATGTTGTAGCACCACTTGCAGACGGAGTGGTTGATGCGGCCCTTGAGCGTGGGCGTGGAGGGTTGGGCTGCGGGCTGGCTTGGGTTCATGGTGGTGCTCGCGTGGGCGGCGATGGCGGCGGCGCCGAGGCCCAGGGCGCCGATCGCGCCGCGGCGGGAGATGGACAGATCGTGGTGGTCGCGGGTGGTCATGGACGTTCTCCGGATGTTGACGCGACAGCGTACCGCGCCGGAGCGGGATCGGGCGGGTGGGATTTCGTGAGCGATTGCCCGGCGTTCGATTCATGCGCGTGGGCCCAGGCGTTGGATCAGGAGCAGGCAGGGGCATCGGGCCCGAGTCGGAATCGCGATCCACCAACGCGGCCCAAAAACAAAGCCGGATCGGGTGCGTGGGCCCGATCCGGCGCATCCCCTAGGCCGTGGCTGGTGCAGCCCGAGGGGTTTGAAGATGTGGGTGGGCTAGTAGCCGTTCTCGAAGGCGTCGACGAAGGAGTCGTAGTCGTCGCCGGTGACGAAGGTGTCGTGGTTGAGGTCGGCGCGGGGGTCGCCTTCCTCGAAACGAACGCCGAAGAGGTCGAAGTCATCGCCGGTGAGGAAGCCGTCGGCGTTGTAGTCGGCGACGAGGGTGGCGCCGACTTGGAAGGGCTGGGCCCAGGTGTTCCAAGTGTCACCCCAGACATCGTTGGGATAGGCGTTGTAGTGCCAGAAGGTGGTGTCGTCGCGCGGGTCGACGGTGGTACCGGTGTAGTCGCCCCAGCGGATGGGCGAGCCGCCCTCGCCGTAGTAGTCGCGTGTGCCGGACTTCACGATGGCGGTGGGTGACATGTAGTCGGCGGGGTCGTTGGGCGAGCGGTACGAGTAGCCAAGGCCGATGTGCTCGCTGGTCGAGGAGCGCGAGAAGCCCACGGCCAGCGTGCCGTACTTGTTCACGGAGATCGAGGGGTACCACTGCCACACGTTGGGCTCAAAGATGCTTCCCGAGGCGAGCAGCGAGGCGGCGGGGAAGTTCTGCGACGCGACCTGGTGCCAGCGGATGGCGGTGACGCCGGACTGCCCGACGGAATAGGCGGTGGAGAGGACGTTGTACTTCCAGAGCAGGTTCTGGATGCGCCCGTCGCCGCAATCGAGCTGGACGCCGGATTCCATCTGCTTGGCGAAGTTGGGGCGTGCGTAGGCCGGGACGCTGATGGTCTGCTTGACGAGGGAGGGGTTGGTGGTGGCGGCGCCGACGACGCCGATCAGATTGATCTTGCCGCTGGTCTGGTTGTTGGCGGTGAAAAAGGCCTGATTGTTGGGCGAGCCGCCCGGCAGGTGCTCGGCGGGAACGACCGCGAAGGCCTTGGTGTTGTCGGGGTTAAGGACATTCCAGAAATCGGAATAGTGGAGCGTGGAGGAGAAGGACGTGAGGTCGGCCTTCTTGAAGCAGCGGATCTTTGAGTATTGGAAGACGTCGCCGGTGCGCGAGTACATGTTGGCGGTGACGACGATCGCGTCCTTGTCAACGCCCAAGCGGGCCCAGTCGGACCAGTTGCCGGTGGCCTGCGTGCCGTTGACGGTCGAGTCGACCGACCACTTCTTCCAGGTGCCCTGCGGGTTGGCGTCGTCGGAGACGGCGACGAGGAACCAGGTGTAGGTGTCGATGGAGCGGATGGCAGGAATGACAGCAAACCAGCGGTTGGACCAGCGATCGAAGACGATCGTCGGCTGGGCGACGAAGTCCCAGCCGGTGTTGACCGAGCCGAAGAACGTGCTCCAGGAGGCGCTGAAGATCTCCTGGCCGTAGGACGTGTGATAGCGGATGCCGGCGTTGGTGCCGGTGACGACATAGCCGTTGCCGACGGCGAAGGTGGTGTTGGCTGGGAAGAGGAAATCACCGGAGAAGCTGTCGAAGCCGTTGCCTTCGTTGGCTTCGTTGACCTCGTCGTTGTGCCAGCCGTTGTCGATCGTGCCGCTGAAGGTGGCGGCGTGGAGCGACGCGAAGAGTTCGGGCAGAGGTCGATGGGTCTGCGCGAGTTCGTGCGGGGTGACCGCCATGCGGGCCAGCACCGCCGCGTCGTCCTCAACGCAGGACACCGGCTCGACCACTACGCTCGCCTTTTCATCCGCGGCCTGAGCGCGAGAGTGCAACGCGCCCAGCGCCAGCAACGTCATTCCGAGAATCACCGAATTGCGCATTCCATGCTCCCAACAGGAAGACCACCACAGCGTGACGGAGACCGCGCCCATCCATTCAGCACGCGCACGGGGAGCCCTCCTGCGACCACATGCGTCGGCCGAGAACAAGAGAGACCGAGAATTTCGTGCTGCGCGCGAATCCCCACGATTTTGTTGATCGTCCCGCAAAAAGGGGATCGCGTCAACAGACGACAGCAAGGTTCGGAATTGATTTGGGTGAGGGGGATCCCGATCCGATCGCGCGGAGATCGGCATGCCGTGACGGTTGGCGCCACTCCGCGCGAAGATGGGAAAACTTGGTGCGAGGCGCGGCGATCAGAATGGGACACCCGGGTCGCCGAAGGACTCGCGATCGGGCCCGCCGCCGTCGCGGTGGTCGGAGATCGGGCCGGATTTCTTGCCCGGCGCGAAGCCGGACGCCGGGGGCTGCTGCATGGACTGCGGGATGTTGACCGGTGGCGGCTGGTAGGCGGGCGGAGAATTGTGCCCGAGGCTCTTGAAGCGGGTGGTGTGGGAGTCCCAGAGGAGCTCGACCACGCCGGTCGGGCCATTGCGCTGCTTGGCGATGATGATCTCGGCGACGCCGACCTTGTCGGGGTTGGCGTCCTGCCATTCGGGGTCGTCGATGTGGTAGTAGTCCTCGCGGTGGAGGAGCATGATGACGTCGGCGTCCTGCTCGATGGAGCCGGATTCGCGGAGGTCGCTCATGCGCGGGCGGTTGCCGGTGCGCTGCTCGCTGGCGCGGTTGAGCTGGGAGAGGCAGATGACGGGGACGTTGAGCTCGCGCGCCAGGGACTTGATGCCACGGCTGATGGCGGAGACCTCGACCTGGCGGCTCTCGCGCGCCGAGCCGGGCGCGGTGAGGAGCTGGAGGTAGTCGACGATGAGAACCTGAACGCCCTGCTGCGCGACCATGCGCCGGGCGCGGGCGCGAAGGTTGAGAACGGTGAGGCCGGGCGTGTCGTCGATGAAGACGGGCGAGTCGCCGAGAACCCCGGCGAAGTGGAGCGCCTCGCGGAACTCGGCGTCGGAGAGCGTGCCCTCGCGGATTTTCTTGCTGTCGATGCCCGAGGCGGCGGAGAGCAAGCGCTGGGTGACGGCGGACTTGCTCATTTCCAGGCTGAAGACCCCGACGCCGACGTTGGTGCGCTGGCGCGGCGCGATCTTGGCGGGGTGTCCGCCGAAGGCGATCTGCTCGGCGAGGTTGAGCGCCAGGGCGGTCTTGCCCATGGAGGGTCGAGCGGCGAGGATGATCATCTCGCCTTTTTGCAGGCCGCTGAGGTAGCGGTCCATGTCGGGGAAGCCGGTGGAGATGCCGCTGATGCCCTTTCCTTCGGAGGCTTCGATGCGGTCGATCTCGATCTGCAAGAGGTCGGCGAGGGCCTGGGGGTCGCTGACCATCGCCTCCTGCGCGATGTCGAAGACGGAAGTCTCGGCGCGATCGAGGACCTCGCGGGCGCCGTCGGGCCCCAGGTCGCCGGTGTGGTATGCGTCGTAGAGGATCTGTCCGGCGGCGTCGATGAGCCGGCGCAGCTTGGCTTTTTCCGCGACCAGTCGGGCGTAGTGGGGGGCGTTGATGGCGGCGGGCACGCTCTCGGCGAGTTGGACGAGGTAGTCGCCGCCGCCGATGGCGTCGAGCACGCCGCGGGTGTTGAGAAGGTCGGCGAGTTGGACGAGGTCGCCGGAGTGGTGGGCGTCGAAGACGTCGACGATGGCCTTGTAGATGTGGGTGTGCTTCTCGTCGTAGAAATCCTCGGGGCGGCGGACGATGGCGATCACGTCCGCGATCACCTGCGGGTCGAGGATCATCGACCCGAGCAGCGACATCTCCGCCTCCAGCGAATGTGGTGGGAGGCGGTCGAAGAGCTTCTGGAGTGGCTCGATGAATCGAGGCTCGCGGCGGTCGCGGCTGGGGCGGGGATGGTCGGCATCGATCGGCACGGGCTGAGGGTTGCAGGTCTGCGTGGCGACAGCAAGTCCGGGTGTGCTACGGACAAGAAAACCACGGGGAATCAACGGAAATTGTGCTCTTGATGGTCGCGCATGTCGGCGGGGACCGCCGGGCCACCCGCGTGGCCACTCGTCGGCCACGGCGTCCTGGAGCACCGGCCTACGACGCTTCGTTCCTGGAGCGTGTGACGTCGACGAAGCGGCGTTTGCGGATGTGCTCGCTGCCGAGCTGGCCGCACGCGCCCATGAGGTCGCGGCCCTTGGTTCGGCGGCGCTTGACGAAGACGCCCTTCTCCGACAGTTCCGCCATGAAGGCGTCGACCTGTGCGTCGGTGGGGGCGTCCCACGGCGAGTTGCGGCGCGGGTTGTAGGGGATCAGGTTGATGACGCAGCGGGGCGAGGAGTTCCGCGAGGTCGTGTTGATGTCGGCGACGAAGCGGGCGATCTCCGCGGCGTGTCCGGGCAAGTTGTTGACGCCTGGGATGAGGACGTATTCGAGGCAGAGCTTTCCGCCGCCATAGACCGGCCAGGCCATGAGCGTGCGTTTGAGCGCTTCCATCGGCATGGCGCGGTTGACGGGCATGATTTGGGAGCGGACCTCGTCGTTGGGGGCGTTGAGAGAGACGGCGAGGTTGAGGCGATGCCAGCCGGGCGTGTGGAGTTGTTCGGAGAGGCGTGCCAGGCCGTCGAGCCGCCCGACGGTGGAGACGGTGATCTTGCTGACGGGCATGTGGGCGCCGTTGTGGTCGATGAGGACGGCGATGGCCTGGATGACGTGGTCGATGTTGTCGAGGGGCTCGCCCATGCCCATGAAGACGATGTTCTGAGGGCGATGGCCGAGCGCGTGCGTGGCGGCCCACCATTGCTGAACGATCTCGGCGGGGGTCAGCGAGCGGATGAGGCCCATCTGGGCGGTTTCACAGAAGGTGCAGCCCATGGCGCAGCCGACCTGGCTGGAAACGCACAGGGTGTGGGTCGTGGATCGGGTGCGGCCGATCATGGGGATCAGAACGGACTCGGTGGCAAGGGACTTGCCCGGCATGCGCTCCGCGAGCGGCGAATCGCCCGCGGGGACGTGCTGCACGAACTTCAGAACCTTGCCCTCGAATGAATCCTCGGAGAGGACGGCCTGCACGGTGGCGGGCGGCGAGAGGAAATCAGCGATTTCCCCGGTGCGAAAGAAGTTTTTATAGGCGGATTCGGCGCGTGGATGCGTGACACCGAGCTCGCGCCGGGCGAAGGGGACGAACTGATCGAGCGTCATCCCGAGGGGGTGATTTAGTAAAGTCGCATCCGCTTGAGGCATCCGCCTGAATACTAGGGGCAAAGACCGCTCCCGGTCGATTTGGTTGGTGTGCTGGATCGAAGTCCCTATACTTGATGTGGCCCATTCTGGGCCCGCCCGCGGTGCTCGTGCCGAGGGGCGACGACGGAGGCCGACATGAAGCTGAGTGATGGATATCGTCGGTCCGCGTTCACGCTGATCGAGTTGCTGGTGGTGATCGCCATCATCGCGCTCTTGATCGGCATCCTGCTCCCGGCGCTTGGCAAGGCGAGGGCGAGCGGGCGCCAGGTGGCGTGCCTGGCGAACATGCGCTCGCTTACACAGGCGACGCAGATGTACGCGGCGGCGAACAAGGATCGGATCTGGGCGCAGCGGAAGTTTTTCCGCGAGAAGGTCTCGAACGGCTTGTACGAGCCGGGCTCGCTGTTCAAGTTCTTTGACAACGCGCACAGCGTGACGGCGTGTCCGGAGAACCGGCGCAAGAAGAAGTATTCCGACGACTCGAGCAACGACAAGAGCATGTTTGGGACGGCGGTGGACTTTGATTACACCCTTCCGTGGAGTGTGCAGGGCGCGCGAGTCGGACTGGACATCCGCGTCTCGTACATCAAGGACGGCAAGGCGGCCCGCCCGATCAACCTGACCGCGGATCGGGTTCCGAACCTCACGAAGATGCGGAATCTCCCGGTCTTTGTGGAAGAGAGTACCTACTGGTACAACGGCGACATCACCGACGGCATGTGGGGCAACGACGACCAGGTCACCATGCGGCATTTCAAGGGCGGGCACCTTGGCTTCCTCGATGGCTCGGCGGAGCTCTTCACATTCCCAACCGACGGGAATGAGGAGCTCGGCAGCAGCCAGGATTTCGAGGCCAACGACATCTATGTGTCGACCAAGGGCGACGACAAGACCTGGTTCAAGCTCTATCACCAGTACAATCAGGGGAAGTACGGCTGGGTCAACACGCCCGACGCCCGTGATCACCGTCGAGACTCTGATTGGGACACGCGCCTGGAAGAGTGATCGCGTGTGAGTGGTAGCGTGGCCGCGATTGGGCTCTGTGCGCGCCGGCCTCTTTCGGCCGCGCACGGGCCGCGTTGAACATGCCTCGCTCGGCTACCATCCGCATTCCCTAGGGGAGGATGCGGATATGTCGTGGCTGAAGGTTTGTGATGCGTTCAGGGCGGCGGTCGGCACGAAGGTCACCATCAAGGGCTGGGTGCGCACCAACCGCGATAGCAAGGCCGACGGCGGGCTGTGCTTTGTTGCGGTGTCGGACGGGACGTGCTTTGATCCGATCCAGTGCGTGGTGAAGGCCGCGGGCGAGGGGGCGGCGTCGAACTTCGCGGAAGTCCAGAAGCTGACCACCGGGTGCGCGGTGGAGGTGGACGGCACGCTGGTCGCCAGCCAGGGCAAGGGCCAGTCGGTCGAGGTGCTGGCGAGCGCCGTGCGCGTGGTCGGGCTGGTCGAGCATCCGGACTCGTACCCGGTCAGCAACAAGCGGCACACGTTTGAGTACCTGCGCGAGGTGGCGCACCTGCGCGTGCGGACCAACACGTTCGGCGCGGTGGCGCGGGTGCGGCATTGTCTTTCGATGGCCGTGCATCGCTTCTTCCACGAGCGCGGGTTCTTCTATGTGCACACGCCGATCGTGACGGCGAGCGACTGCGAGGGCGCGGGGCAGATGTTCCGCGTGAGCACGCTCGACATGATGAACCCTCCGCGTGTCGTGCCCGAGGGCGCCAAGCCAGGTGCGCCGGTCGATCCCTCGGCACCGGTGGATTTTTCCAACGACTTCTTCGGCAAGGAAGCGCACTTGACGGTGTCGGGGCAGCTGAACGTCGAGACGTATTGCTGCGCGCTCTCGCGCGTGTACACGTTCGGGCCGACGTTCCGCGCGGAGAACAGCAACACGAGCCGGCACCTGGCCGAGTTCTGGATGATCGAGCCGGAGATCGCGTTCGCGAACCTGCAGATCGACTCGGAGCTGGCGGAGGACTTCATCAAGTACCTTACGAAGACGGTGCTGGACGAGCGCCCGGACGACATGAAGTTCTTCGACGAGCGGATTGAGCCGGGGCTCTTGAAGCGATTGCAGCATGTGCTGGAGACGCCGTTCAGGCGGCTGCCTTATACGGAGGCGATCAAGATCCTCGAGGACGCGATCAGGAAGGGCAAGAAGTTTGAGTATCCGGTGAAGTGGGGCACGGACCTGCAGAGCGAGCACGAGCGGTTCCTGACCGAGGAGCACTTCAAGCAGCCGGTGATCCTGATGAACTATCCCAAGAACATCAAGGCGTTCTACATGCGGCTGAACGATCCGGGCACCGACGGCGCTCCGGGCGATACCGTGGCCGCCATGGACGTGCTGGTGCCCGCGATCGGCGAGATCATCGGCGGGAGCCAGCGCGAGGAGCGCCTCGACGTGCTCGATCGGCGGATCGAGGAGATGAAGCTCCCGGCCAAGGAATACTGGTGGTACCGCGACCTGCGCCGGTATGGAACGGTGCCGCACGCCGGCTTCGGGCTCGGGTTCGAGCGCGCCATGATGTTCCTGACGGGGATGCAGAACATCCGGGACGTGATCCCGTTCCCGCGCGCGCCGAAGCAGGCGGAGTTTTGAGCGATGGCCTCCATTGGCGTATACGCCGGCAGCTTCGATCCACCGACGCTCGGTCATGTATGGATGATCGAGCATGGGGCGAAGCTGTTCGACCAGCTGGTCGTCGCGATCGGCGTGAACGCGATGAAAAAGCCGGTTTACACAGTTCGCCAGCGCGAGGAATGGCTGAAGTCGATCGTGGGCAAGTTGCCGCGGGTCCGTATCAACAGCTTCGGCAATATGTTCTTGGTGGACTACGCCCGCCAGATCGGTGCGACTCACATGCTTCGGGGCATCCGAAACCAAGCGGACTTTGCGTATGAGCAGACCATGCGGCACGTCAATGCGGACATGCAGCCCGCGATAGACACCGTCTTTCTGATGCCGCCACGAGAAATCTCGGAGGTCAGTTCCAGCCTTGTTCGAAGCGTTGTCGGCCCCACAGGATGGCAGGGCGTGGTGAAGAAGTACGTGCCGGAGGAAGTGTATGACGACCTTGTCCGACTCCATGGTGAACAGGTGGACGGGGCTCCTTGAGAGGTTGGGTGACCGGGGCGACGCGCGGACGATGTGGCTCATTCTCGTGGCACTCTACAACCATCCCTCGCGCGAGTATCACTCCTTGACGCACATCGCGGATTGTCTCGATCTGTTCGATCGTGTAAAGGCAGAAGCACAGAGTACCGACCGAGTCGAGATCGCGCTTTGGCTGCATGATTGCGTCTACAACGCTGCCGCCAATGACAACGAGGAATTGAGTGCGGACGTTGCCATGGTGATGCTGAGGGAGATCGGCGCGTCGATCGAATGTCAGGCTGCGGTGCGCAATCTGGTCTTGGCGACGAGACACCGTGAGCCGCCTGGGTCATTGGACGAATCGATCGTGGTCGATATCGATCTGTCCATACTCGGCTCCGCTCGGGAGCGGTATGACGCGTATCGCTCTCAGATTCGCTCGGAGTACCGGTTTGTAGATGACGAGAGATTTCGGGCCGGGAGGTCGAAGTTCTTGAAGAGCATGCTGGATAGGCCGCGAGTCTTCACGACGGACGTCATTCGGGATAGGCTCGAAGCGGCGGCGCGAGCGAACATGAGTTGGGAGTTAGAGTTGCTAAATCGGGGAATGCGGTGAGATGCACGGTCCGTTCAAGCAGATTTCTCTCTTTCCGTCACTCCTCAATCGCCCTGTTCTTCGTCTCGCGGATCAGAATCGTGCCGACGGCCAGGGTCATCGCGGCGATGGTCATGGGATAGAGCAGGCCCACGAACATCGGGCCGCCCGCGAGGTCGGCGAGCGTGCCGCCCTGCCTTGCGAGCGATGAGGACGCGAGCCAGGTGGCGATGAAGGGGACGAGCCCGCCGAAGACGCCGTTGCCGATGTGATAGGGGAGCGACATCGAGGTGTAGCGGATGCGTGTGGGGAAGAGCTCGACGAGGAAGGCGGCGATCGGGCCGTAGACCATCGTGACGTAGAGCACCTGGATGAAGATGAAGAGGCCGAGCATGAAGCTGGGTGCGCGGCCGGGCTTGATGCTGGTGGAACTGGCGGTCTTAGCGTCGCTGCCGTCGAGCTTGCTCGTGGTCGTGGTGGTGGTGAGGGCCCGCGTGCCGTCGGTGTAGCTCTTGGTTGACTTGTTGACGACGGTCTTCAGGTTCTTGGTGTCGTCGGTGGTGGTGGTGCTGGAGGTGAGCCCCGCGGCGGGTTCGGTGGCGGTCGCGACGACCTCGGTCTTGGTGGAGAGGTCGACGGCCCGGGCCATCGCGTGATAGATCGGCAGGTAGGTGAGAATCGCGAGCAGGCAGCCGGTCATCATGATGGGCTTGCGCCCGATGCGGTCGGAGAGCCCGCCGAAGACGATGAAGAACGGCGTGGCGACGACGAGGGCGCAGGCGATGATGGTGTTGGCGGCGACCATGTCGACGCCGAGCGATTTCTGCAGGAACGTGAGGGCATAGAACTGGCCGGTGTACCAGACGACGCCCTGGCCGGCGGTCGCGCCGAAGAGCGCGAGCAGGACCATCTTGAGATTGGCCCAGTTGCCGAAGGACTCGGCGAGCGGGTTCTTCGATCCCTTGCCCTCGGCCTTCATCTTCTGGAAGAGCGGCGACTCGCGCAGCTTCATCCGCAGGATGTAGCTGAGCAGCACGAGCACGATCGAGAGGATGAACGGCACGCGCCAGCCCCACGATGCGAACTTGTCCTCGCCCATGCTGAGGCGGCAGCCGAGGATCACGCCGAGCGAAACGAACAGGCCGAGCGTCGCGGTGGTCTGGATCCAGCTGGTGTAGTAGCCGCGGCGATGATCGGGCGCGTGCTCCGCGACATACGTCGCCGCCCCGCCGTATTCCCCACCGAGCGCGAGGCCCTGCAGCAGTCGGAGCAGGAGCACGATGATGGGCGCGAGGACGCCGATGGTGTCGTAGTCGGGGACCAGACCGATCGCGAAGGTGGAGCCGCCCATGAGAATGAGCGTGACGAGGAAGGTGTACTTTCGCCCGATGATGTCGCCGAGGCGGCCGAAGAAGATCGCGCCGAAGGGGCGAACGACGAAGCCCGCGGCGAAGGTGGCGAGGGTCGAGAGGAAGGCGGCGGTGGGGTTGTCCTTGGGGAAGAACTGCGTGGCGATGATGGTGGCGAGGGAGCCGAAGATGTAGAAGTCGTACCACTCGATGAGCGTGCCGGCGGAGGACGCGCCGATGACGACGAAGAGGTTGTGCTTGGATTCGACCTGGTGGGACATGCGTGGCTCCGTGTTCCGCGGATGAGGATACAGAATCCGGGGCGGGGCGCGGGGCGGCGTGAATGTGGACGTGCGGGTCGGGCGGGATCGCGGCGCCCGTGCCTCCCGCAGCCGGCTTCTCCTACCCTCCGCCCATGCCCAAGGGATCGATCGGCGTCGATATGTTCTACGTGCTGCTGGCGATGCTCGCGGGCGTGGTGACGGCGTACCAGCCGGGCGTGAACGCGAAGTTTGCGGCCCACGCCGGCGCGAGCGCGTGGGGCGGGTTCATCAACTTCGCGGTGGGCCTGCTCGCGATGACGATCGTGGTGCTGATCTTCCGGCCGGGAATGCCGGAGGGCGCGAAGCTGGCGGTCGGGCCGTGGTGGATGTGGCTGGGCGGGTTGTGCGGCGCGTTCTTTGTGACGCTGGCGCTGATCCTGGTGCCGAAGATGGGCTCGGCGAGCTATCTGACGGCGATGGTCGCGGGGCAGCTTGTGGCGTCGCTGGTGATCGATCAGTTCGGGCACATGGGGCTGGAGATGCGGGCGATCACGCCGGGGCGCGTCGCGGGGGTCCTGCTCGTGATTGTCGGGGTGATGATGGTGAGGAAGTTCTGAAGGGGTGGCCGGGTGCTCAAGCGGTCGGGTGGCCATGTGAGCGGAGTCGGGGCAAACGGAATCGAGTTGGGTGAGCTTGAAGACTGAATCGACGACAACTTCGACGGAGCGTGGCGGCGGCGAGCGGGTGTCACTTTCCATGGCCGCGTTGCACCTGCTGGGCGTCGGACTGATCCAATCGACCGCGATGGCGGTGATGTTCATGCTGCCGGTGCTGGCGCGGCGGGAGTTTGGTGCGAACAAACTCGAGACGCTGGTGGTGACCGCCGCCCCGACGATCCTGTTCAGCCTGTCGATCTTCTGGAACGATTATTTTTCGCGGCGGTCGATGTCGCGCTACCTGCTGGTGTATTGGGCGATCGGGTGCCTGCCGATGGCGCTGGTTGCCTTCGCGCACAGCTACTGGCAGTTGCTCGTGCCGCACCTGATCGCGAGCGTGGGCGGCGCGGGGTTCCATCCCGCGGCGGGCGGACTGTTGCGATCGCTGTATCCGGAGCGGGTGCGCGGGCGGATGTACAGCATCCTGTGGGGCGGCTCGATGGTCGTGAGTGCCGTCATGGGCTACGCGATCGGCGAGTGGTTGAACCGCGACTCGCAGGCGTTTCGCGTGTATCTGCCGCAGATCGCGGGTCTGCAGCTCGTCGGCGTGCTGGTGTTCATCTGGGTCTCGCATCTCTCGGGGCACGCGGGCGACCGCGTGATCAAGGGTGCCGACGAGCGCGGCAGGATCAGGCGGTTGATCGAGCCGGTCGCGCACATGAGCCAGATCCTGAAGGCCGACCCGGTGTTTGCGCGGTACGAAGCGGCGTACATGACGTACGGCGTGGGGTGGATGATCTGCTATGCGCTCCTGCCATTGCTCGTCACCGACAAGCTGAACCTGCCGTATGACAAAGTCGCGGAATCAACGCACGTCGCCTACCTCGCGGCCATCGTCGTCATGCTGTACCCGGCGGGGTTGCTGATGGATCGCCTGGGCGCGGTGCGCAGCACGGGGCTCTCGTTCGCGCTGCTCACGGTCTATCCGATCGGGTACATGCTGGCGCGGAACGACCACGACCTGCTGATCAGCAGCGTGCTCTACGGCATGGCCCACGCGGGCGCGTCCGTCGGCTGGATGCTTGGGCCCGTGTCGCTGGCCCCTTCGCCCGACAAGGTGCCGCAGTACGTCGCGATCCATGCGACGCTGGTGGGCATCCGCGGAAAGATCTTCCAGGGACTTGGCGTGCTCCTGTACGCGATGTTCGGGCGATTCGAGATCCCGCTCGCGCTGGCGGCGGCGGCGTACGCGTGGTCGGCGATCCAGATGTGGCAGCTGCACCGACGCATGAAGGCGGGAAGCGGGGCATCAGGGATCGGGCAGCGGGGTGAATGAATGCAGAGACAAAGGGACAAAGGCGCGAAGTGGCGGACCTGACCGCCATTGCCCAGCGAAGTAGGGATCGTTTCGGCGGGGACAGCCGGATCGCCCGAAACGCAGATGCGGCCGCAATCTCGCGCTACTTCGCGCCGATCGTCGCCGTGGCCTCGCACGCCTTGCCCGCGCGGACAAAGCCGACGACGAGCGTCTCGCCCTCGCGCTTCGAGCGAACGGCCTCGCGCACCGCGGAGGTGGTGGCCCAGTCCTTCCCGTCCAGGTGCGTGATGATGTCGTACTTCTGCAGGCCGGCACGTTCGGCGGCGGAGTTTGAAACGACGTGCGTGATGATGCAGGTCCGCGACGCGTCGACGCCCGCCTGGGTCGCGGTGGCGCTGGAAACTCCGGCGAGTTCCACGCCCAGCATCGGCGCGCGACGGCTTGAATGCTCACCGTCGTAGTCGGAATAGCGGTCACCCGCGACGATGATGCAGCCCGGCACAGCCAGCCCCGCGACGCCCGACAGGGCAAGCGTCCCAACGAGCATGGAACGGCGGACGAACGACGAACAATCGAGATTCATGATGTCCCCCAACACTTGACCGGCGATGGCGGCGTGCGTGCGGCCGGTGGCCAAGTTATACCCCACTAACTTCGCCGGGTTTCACGATCCAGCACGATTTTCCGGGGCGGATACCATCCCGACCGATGCCCGAACTGCCGGACATCATGGTCTATCGCGACGCCCTGCGTGCCCGGGTGATTGGGCGTCGCGTGGAACGGCTTTCAATCCGCGGGGCGTTTCTGCTGCGAACGTTCGAGCCGCCCCCCGAGTCCTGCGAAGGTCGGGAGTGCGTCGGCGTGCATCGCTCGGGCAAGCGACTCATCCTGGAACTGGAGGACGAGCAATTCGTGGCGATCCACCTCATGATCGCGGGGAGGCTGCTCTGGAAGACTCCGGGCACACGCCCCAGGAGCAAGATCGACCTCGCGTCGATCGACTTTGGCGAGGGTGTGCTGCTGATGACCGAGGCGAGCACGAAGAAACGGGCCGCGATGCACGTGCTGCGCGGGCGATCCTCGCTCGAGACGCTCAACGCCCGGGGGCTCGACGTGCTGACGTGTTCTGAGGGCGAGTTTCGAGCGCGATTGCTGAGCGAGAACCGCACGCTGAAGCGGGCCTTGACGACGCCGCGGCTGTTCGATGGCATCGGAAACGCCTACTCCGACGAGATCCTCCACGCCGCACGCCTGAGCCCGGTTTCGCTGACGCGGTCCTTGCCGGAAGACGGCGTGGCAAGGCTGGCGAGCGCGTGCCGTGAGACGCTGGTGCGTTGGACCGATCGACTCCGCGCGCAGTTCGGGCTCGACTCGCCGGGCGGCGGGCGTTTCCCGGGTCCGGGGGAGATCACGGCGTTCCGCCCCGACTTTGCGGTGCATGGCCGCTACGGCCTGCCTTGCCCGTTGTGCGCAAGCCCGGTGCAGCGCATCGTCCACGCCGAGAACGAAACCAATTACTGCCCGGGTTGCCAGACGGACGGGCGGGTCCTGGCGGATCGGTCGCTGTCGCGCTTGCTGAAGGACGATTGGCCGCGGACCATCGAGGAGTGGGAAGAAGAATTGGGCGGGTGAGGGCGGCGAAATCCCGCATCGGATTCGCGGCTAATTCGGTAGGATGGAGTGATGCAGAATGGTCCCTCCGCCACGAGAATGCTCGCCCTTTTCTTTGCTCTGACAGCGACGTGGGGCGTTGCGCAAGGCCACAAGCCGCCGATGCAGTTGGGGACGCTCGGAGGTCCGCTTCGTGCTGAAGTCGAGGCGATGCTGTCGTCGATGGGCTCGGCGGCGGTGCGGGGCGACGCGGGCGCTTTTCTGGAGCACGTCGACTTCATCGAGCCGCAGTTCGAGCGCGAGATGCGGAATATGGCCAAGGACCTGACGCTGCACACGCCGACGCGCGTCGAGTTTCGTCTGGCGGAGGAGGGAGATTTCGCGAGTGTTGAGAATCGTGTCTGGGTGAAGGTCGCGTTCACAATCGACTATGACATGCCGTTCGATCAGAACGGCGTGAAGATGACGGGCGAACCCAGGCACGTTCGCGCGGCGTATCCGGTGTGCGAGTTCCGGCGCGACGCCGGCGGCATGTGGCGATTCGCCGGCGAGGTGTGGAAGAGGATACACGGTCCCGGCTATGAGGTGCGATATCTCGACGACAAGACACACGCGACGGCGGCGATCATCGATCGCGTCTTTCCAATTGCCAAAGCGCACGACGACGAGGGCTTCGGCATCGTCGGCACGCCGGCGGCGGCCAAGCACCAGATCATCAAGCTCTACGAGAACATGGACCACCTGAAGGCGACGGTGTATCTCTCGATGCCCGACCCGGTGCTGGGCGGCTGGAACGAATCGGGTGAGTCGATTAAGTTCATGTCGAATTACACGGAGGGCGAGCGCAGCTGGACGCGGGCGTTCGCGCATGAGTACGGGCACGTTGCGACCTGGGCGCTGGGCGAGCGGGCGAGCGAGTTGCCGTGGTGGGTGGCAGAGGGCGCGGCGGAACTGGCCGCGGAGAAATGGGATCCGCCGGGGAGCAACGATCGCCAGGTGCGGGGGATCGCCAAGGCCGGGGGGCTTGCGAAATGGGAAGACATGGCCGTCTACCACAGCACGCGCCAGGAGTTCAAGTATCTGGCGTACGTGCAGGGGCACCACCTGATGGGGTATGTGTCGGATACGTTCGGGCGCGAGAAGCGCAACGCGTGGATCGCGTCCGCGGCGTCCGGCAAGTCGATCGATGAGGCGACGCGGGCGGCACTGGGCATGTCATTCGATGAGCTTGATCGCGCCTGGCGCGATTCGCTCAAGGACGAGCGCAAGTAGGGAGCGAGCATGAGAACGGAGTGGTTCGATCGAGTCTGGATGTCCGGTGGGTTGGGAGTTGCGGGAAGATTGCTCGGCGTGGCCGCGCTGGCGGCGATTCTGGCGTGTGGATCGCCGAGCTTCGCGATGGCGCAGGACGCCAAGGCCCCCGCGCCGGTGAATCCCCAAACGCCCGGCGCGACGAAGGCGGGCGAAGCGCCCGACAAGCCCCAGGCCGCGCCGGAGCCGGTTCCCGCGCCCGACGCCGAGGTCGCGAAGCTCAACCTGCTGATCGAGCGGATGACCAAGGCGGTGCTCGCGACGGACATCGCGGGCTACATGGCGTGCGTTGACCGGGCCGACCCGGTCTTCCTGCAGGAGCAGAAGAACTGGGCCAAGGACCTGGAGCGCAAGCCGGTGAGCGAGTTCTCGATCAAGGCCGAGAACTTCCGCGCTGAGGGGTCGTCCGTGGAAGGCCCGGGCGAGATCATCGCCGACCTCACGATGAACTGGAAGATCAAGGACGGAGGCTCGGCCCGGTTCCTGAAATACGCGGGACGATTCGTCGACCGCAAGGGCGAGTGGCTCTACGCGGGCGAGCACTGGAAGGAGATGGAGCGAGAGGGAGTTCGCGTCTTCTTCGACGCGGGGCGCGAGAACATCGCGGCCACAATCTGCGAGATCATGCCCGGCATCCGCGCGCACGTCCACGAGGGCTTCGCGCTCACGATCGATCGCGTGCAGGAGATCAAGCTCTATTCGTCGATGCAGCACCTGCAGCAGTCGATCTACCTCAGCTACACCGACGGCCTTGGCGGCTGGAACGAGCCGGGCGAGTCCATCAAGCTCATCGCCTCGGCGCACCCCGACAAGGAGGGCCTGACCAGCGTGCTGGCGCACGAGTATGGGCACGTCTGTACGTTCGAGCTCGGGCCCAAGGCCAACGACGCGCCGTGGTGGGTGCTGGAGGGCGTTGCGGAGCTGTCGAGCGAGCACTACGCCGACAACGGGCAGTTCGCGCAGCGCGCGGTGCGCCGCATGGCCAAGAGCGGGCGCCTGCGTGACTGGGCGGCGCTGAGCGACTTCCACAACACCAAGCAGGGCGACATGCAGATGGTGTACACCCAGGGGCACGCGATGCTGGGCTACATCTCCGAGCGCTTCGGGCGAGAGAAGCGGATCGCGTGGCTGAAGGCGATGGCGACCGGCTCAACGATCGACGACGCGAGCAAGGCGATCTTTGACCTGAGCTTCGCGGAGCTCGACGCGCAGTGGCGAGAGAGCCTCAAGCCGCAGGAAGAAGCGCCGGCGCCTGCGGAAGCGCCGTCGAAGGAGTAGCGGCGAGACAGCGAGACAGGGAAGAAAGCATCTGTCCCGGTCGAAGTCCGCACGACTCACGATTTACTCACCCCGTCTGCTTCAGGGCTCGCTCGGCGTTGAGTTCGTTCACCAGCGCCTCGCCGAGATAGCGGTACTGCTCGATTGAGTTGTAGAGCTGGGCGCTCAGGCGGATGATGCGGACGCCGGGGTTCGCGGGCGTGCCCTCGCCGAGGCGCCAGATCGGGACCTGCACCCGGTGCCTCTCCAGCAGCGCATCCTGGAGCGGATCGTCGTACAGCGTCGCGCGCCCGGAGAGCGACGCGTCGGCCTCCGGCAGGGGCAGCGACACCATCGAGCCAACCATCGAGTCCGGGCACGCGGGACGCAGGCCCGCCATCGCGCACACCGCCTCGCGCGCCTCGAGCACCAGCGACCGGTTCCGCCGGCGGATTTCCTCCCAGCCGCCCGGGATCATCTTCGCCATCGCCTCGATCGCGTGCGGCACGCACAGCATGCCCGTGTAGTCGTCGGTCCCCATGTAGTCGAAATCGCGGAGGAAGAGCGGGCGGTCATCTCGAACCTTGGCGGCCCGGCTCGAGAGCATCGCGCTGCGGACCGCCGCCTGGCGGTCGGGGCGAACCCACAGGAACCCCGTGCCCTTGGGAGCGCACAGCCACTTGTGGAAGCTCCCGACGTAATAGGTCGGGTTTAGCTTCTCGATGTTGAGGTCGATCTGGCCCGGCGCGTGGGCGCCGTCGATCAGGATGTCGATCCCGCGGGCGTGACACTCCGCGATCACGCGCTCCACCGGCATGACCAGAGACGTGCAGCTCGTGACGTGGCTCATCACGACGAGCCGCGTCCGCGGCGTGATCGCCCCGATGATCGCGTCCGCGGCCTGCGCGGGGTCCGTGATCGGGAACGGGATCTCGGCCGTCACGACGCGCAGCCCGGTGCGGGCCGCCAGGCGCGCGAGTTCGTTGGTGCCCGACGAGTATTCGTGGTTGTTGGTCACGACCTCGTCGCCCTCGCGGAAGGGAGTGGCAAAGAAGATCGTCGCCAGTGCGATCGTTGCGTTGCGGATGGGCGCGAGGTCCTGCGGGCGGCAGCCGACGAAGGGCGCGACCTTTTCACGCACGCCGTCGAGCAGGCGCTCGAGGTCGACCTTGAAGAAGCGGACGGGGTCGCGCTCCACGCGGGCGCGATAGTCGTCGTGGGCCGCGAGCACGTCGTCGGGGCACCCGCCGTAGGAGCCGAAGTTGAGGAAGACGAGGTTCCTGTCGAGCCGCCAGCGTGCGGCGAGCGGCGAGGGCGCGGGGAGCGTGCCGGCCAAGGCGGCGTTCAGCATCGCGCCGGGATTGGTGGGGAGGGGTCGGTCCATGACGTCCTGACTCAGTCGCATCACGCCGTAGTATCGGCCATCCGTGGCGCGGCGGGCACAGCGAATTCAGCGCGCCGCGAAGGGCGAGCGTAGCCCCTACCACCGGCCGATTTCGAGCGCCGCACGGGGCGATTTCGCCGACGAATTACGCGCCGACGCCCGCGGCCTGGTCCTTGTACACATCACGACATTCCGCGGAGATCGGCGTCGCGAATTCGTACGTGTTCATCTTGCGGATCGGGGGCGAATAAATGTGCAGCGTCACCAGGTCCGTGCCCGGCGCCTGCATGTTGGCGACCTGGTGAATGTCGGCGTCCATCGCGGCGCACACATACCCCGGCTGCATCGCGACCGCACCCGCGGGGCAGATGAGGCCCGAAGGGGTCTTGGCAAAGCGGATCTCGGTGCCCGTGCCGTGAACCACGCGGAAGGCGCAGCTGACACCCTGATGGTCGTGGATGGGCGTCACGTCGCCGCTCCGCCAGCAGAGTGCGAGCAGCTCGTACCAGTCGGTGCGGCTGATCGTGTTGCGTTTGTAGCCCCGGGCGCCGAAGCAGCAGGCTTCTTCGATGTCGGCCTTGGAGAGCGACACACCCCCGAGGAGCTTCTCCAGGGTGCCAAGGTCAGCCCGAGTGGAGAGGGAATCCAGGTAGCGGATCAATTCGGCGAGCTTGGGGTATTTTTGCCCCGGGTTCTGGGCGGGCGTGCAACACCCGCAGCCGTCAGAGGTTCCGTTTGAGTCGCTCGTCGATCCGGAGTTGCATCCCATGGCGGCCATGATACCGGCCCGGGCGTGAAAGTGGGAGGCGATCCGGCGTCAGAACGCCCGCTCTCGGGCAATCTCCTCCTCCAGCGCCGCCGCCAGGTAGTCGTACTGCTCGCGCGAGTTGTAGACCTGGGCGCTGATGCGGATCACGCGGTCGGCCGTCCCCGCCACGCTCCAGAGAGGCACCTGGATCCGATGCCTCCGGATTAATTCATCCTGCGTCGCGTCGTGGTACTTGGACATGCGGGCGGCCAGCCTCGCGGTCCGGTCCGGGTCGTGGCGCGGCAGGTACATCGTGCAGATCGACCCCAGCATGGCTTCCGGCGCGGGCGGTTCGGTGCCGAGCACCTTGCTGACCACCTGCCGCCCGTACCTCAGCAACTCGTGGTTGTGGCGGCGGACGCCCTCCCAGCCTCCCGGAAGGAGCGAGCCCATGAACCTGATCGCGTCGGCGATGGCGAAATACGCCGTCGGGTCGTCCGTGCCGATGTAGTCGAATTCCGTGCGGTACTGAGAGCGTCCCGGCTTGGGCTTCTCGGCGAAGTTCGAGAGCACAACCGGGCGGATCCGGCCCTGCCAGTCCTCGCGGACGTACAGGATCGCCGAACCCTTCGGCGAACACACCCACTTGTGGCAATTGGCGGTGTAGAACGCCGCCCCGATCGACGGGATGTCGAGGTCGAGCATGCCGACGGCATGGGCGCCGTCGACCACGGTCTCGACGCCCTTGGCCGCCAGGGCCGCCACCATCTCGCGGATCGGCAGGATGATGCCGCTGGAACTGGTCACATGGCTGAGGAGCGCCAGGCGCGTCCGCGGCGTGACCTTGGACACCACCGCCTCGACGATCTCGCCGGGCGAGTTCACCGGGAACGGGATGGGGGCGGCGACGACATTCGCGCCCGCCTTGGCGCAGATATGCCTCAGGTTGTTCATGCAGGCGGGATACTCGTGCATGCCCGCGAGCACGTCGTCGCCCGGGCGCAGGCCGAAGCTATTCAGGATGGTGGCGACGCCCGTGGTCGCGTTGGGGACAAAGGCGAGGTCTCCGGGCTTGCAACGAACGAACGCGGCCACCTCGGCACGGGTCTGGTCAAAGACGTCGTCCATGTCCTCAACAAAGAACCGGACCAGTTCTCGCTCCATGCGAAGCCGGTAGCGCTGCTGGGCCTCGATCACGGGCGTCGGACATCCGCCGAACGAGCCGTGGTTGAGATAGACGATGCCCGGATCGATGGGCCAGTGCGACGCCAGGGGCGAGGGCGCGGGAAGCGGGGGCGACGGGTGGTGTTCGCTCATGTCGCCGTACAGTAGCGACCCGCGTGCCACCCCCAACTCCAGAACCAACTTCGGGCCCGTTCGTTGACGCTCGCCCCGCGCCGTCTCCGGCGAGCGCCGTGAGCGGCACGGGCCCGGCATCGCCCGCGCCGCCGTGGAAGACGGCGCTTCTGTGGTTGGCGCTGGCCGCGTGCCTTCATCCCGGCGTCGATCCCGGCCTCGGGCTTGCGGGCGGGCTGGTTCTTGCCGTGACGGGATTGATCGCGCCGGGCACACGCCGGCGGAAATGGGCCACGCGCCTCATCCAGTTCGCCGTGATCGTGCTCGGGCTCACCATGGACCTGCGCCAGGTGCTGCACGCGGGTCTGTCGGGCATGGGCTTTGCCGCGGGCACCATCGCCGGCACGTTCCTCTTGGGCACACTTGTCGGGCGACTGCTCCGCACCGATTCGACCATCACCACGCTCATCAACTCGGGCACGGCAATCTGCGGCGGATCGGCGATCGCGGCCGTCGGCTCGGTCATACGTGCCAGCAGCGCCCAGATGTCCGTCGCGCTCGCCACGGTCTTCGTCCTCAACGGCATCGCGCTCTATCTCTTCCCGCCGCTCGGGCACTGGCTCCATCTGACGCCGACGCAGTTCGGCACATGGGCCGCCGTCGCGATCCACGACGTCTCATCGGTGGTGGGGGCGGCGGCACGCTTCTCGCCCGATGCGCTCGAATCCGCCACCGCCGTCAAGCTCGCCCGGGCGCTGTGGATCATCCCCTTGTCCCTTCTCGCTGCCTGGCGCTTTCATGACGACAGCATCGCGGGCGAGCGCGGGCGTGCGAAGGTGCCGCTCTTCATCGGCTTGTTCCTCGTCGCGTGCGTGGCGCGCGAGCTCTTGCCGGAGATCGGTGACTATCAGGATGCGATCCGCACGATCGGGAAGCGCGGCATGACGATGGGCCTGCTGCTCATCGGCGCGAACCTGTCGCTTCAAGCGATCAAGGCCGTGGGATGGAGGCCGATGGTCTTGGGCGTGGTGCTGTGGATCGCGATCACGCTCGCCGCCTTGCTGGTGGTGCGATCGACGATCGTGTGAATGATGATCTTTTGAGCTCCGAGCGTGAGCTGCAGCGGGCGTGACAGGTCCGCGATCATGCGGCGTGTGCGTGCCGTCTCGCTCAACCCTCGACGTCGATGATCTTGCCCTGGGCGATCCCAGTCGCGGCGGCGTTCTTTTCCGCGGGATTCCGATAGAAGGAAAGCGAGCCCGACGGGCTGGCGGCGAGGCTCATCGCCGCGAGGTTCGCACTCTGGAGGTCCGCGGAATCCGGCACGCGCCCTGCGACAAGGCTCGAGGCCTTCGACGACTTCACCGACGCCCCCGACGACGCCTCGGTTGGCGCGAGGGGCGACGCCTGAGTTCCCGCCCGTGCTGGGCGTGGAGCGCCGTACGCCGCGGCGACTCGGAATGGAAGCGTCGGAGGGATCTGCGACATGCACCCCGAGTGTACCACCGTCTCAAAGCGGTGTGGCGCAGGTGGATGCAAATCAAGTTATCAGGACCAGCGCAGTCGCGATACTCGCGATCGCCCACACAGCCCGCGCCGCGAAGTTCTTTCGCTCCTCGCGTCAGATGCCCTGTGCCATGCGCGATGTGCAACCTGTCTCGCTGTCTCTGCTCCGCTGACTCAAATTTCAATCTCACTCCGCCTGATCCGCACTTCCTCCACCGGCACGAAAGTCCCGCGATCCATGCCCGGGCAGATCTGCTTGGCTCGCTCCCAGTGCCGCCGCGAGTGCAGGTTGCTCTTCCAGAACGGCCAGGTCCGGCACTGTCTCGGGCGATCCTCATACACGCCGCATACAGCCTTGCCGGGGATCTTGTCGCGGTCCAGGAAGATGCAGTCGCGTCCGAACGGCGTGAGTTTCTCGGTGAGTGACAGGCCGGCAACGCTCATGTGCGTGTACTGCTTCCGGAAGTCGGCGTCGCTCAGCCCGAGGCGTGCCGCCAGCGCCG
Source organism: Phycisphaerales bacterium (assembly GCA_013360695.1). Lineage (GTDB taxonomy): Bacteria > Planctomycetota > Phycisphaerae > Phycisphaerales > UBA1924 > JABWBC01. The sequence continues at coordinate 15,340 of JABWBC010000014.1, read as the reverse complement.
CGACCTCCGCGTCGTTCACGAGCACATAGCCCTCGGGCCCGGTGCAGCAGTTGCCGCACATGGTGCACGAGAAGCGCAGGCCTGCGCGGCCTTCTTCGGCGTCGATGGTCAACTCAAACCACTCGTGCCACGAGTGGTCGCTTGGATGGTCGGGAGAATCGCTCGTCACGGGGCGATGGTATCGCCTCCCGGTCCGTCGGCCAGGCGCGGCGGGTTGGCGAATCGGCATTGACGCACGCCGAGGTACACGAGCACCTCGAACGCGAGCATCCCGACCAGAATGGCCGTGAAGATCAAGCCGCCGCCGATCAGGTCGCGCACGCTCACGATCCCCGCGATCAATTGCGTGCTCCCGGCCAGCGTGGAGGTGAGCAACAGCGCCGCCCACACGCACGGCCCGGCCGCCAGCCAGCCCACCGACGCGTGGGCGCACACCTGCCACGCCATCGCGTGCGTCAACCTCCACGAACGGCGTGCCGCAAAGAAGCGGATGCCCAGGCACTCGACCCAGGTGAGGAAGAGCAGGATCAGCGCGGCGACCAGCGTGATCACGATCAGAGACGCGAGTTGCAGGAGCACGCCCGACGCGCCGCGCGAGCCCCGCGCGGGGTCATATAGCCACACGCCGGTCCAAGGAAGCGCGAGCAGAGCGCCGGACGCGAGCAGGTTGATCGCAAGCAGCGAGCGCACGCCGGGCATGTCGGCTCGGAGCACGCGGAAACTCGGGCCGGGATGCCGCAGGATGCTCCAAGAGGTGAAGAGCCACGCGCCAATGGCGGCGGGCTTGCCGGTGCGGATTCGCGTCTGCCACGCCGAGCCCGAGCGGGCCTCGGGGAGCGATTGCGGGATCGGCGTGCCGCACTCCGGACAGTTGCCGGTCTCGGGCAGCCCCGCGATCGTGTAGCCGCATGATTCGCAGAGGAGGTCAGTCTGGCTCATGCTCGTCCGTTCGATCGTGGCGCCCGTATGGCTCTGTATGTCCGGGAGTTGGCGCCGATCGCCCGCAATCTCTCGCGCTTACGCGATCCACTTCTCGCCCGGGATCGGGCGCGTCCGCCACCACACTTAGAATTCTTCGCCGATCGCCCCGAACCACCACTACGAATCGAGCGAATCCGACTGACTCCGCGCAGAATGGGGATGCGGGCATGAGAATGGGGTGCCTGCCACAAAGACAATGTCCGGTGAAATGGGGAGAACAGGAGCCATGGCATCCAACATGCGCCTCGCGCGAAGCCAATCCGCATGGCGGGAGACGTGGCCGAAGAAGACGAGGTGATCGCCCTTCGGCTCGTGAATGAGTAGGCAGAACGATTTCGGCCCAAACACGCCTCGGTAAATGGTGGCTTGAGAATCACGCGAGAACTGCAAGACTCTGCGAGGTAACTCGCCGGTTGCAAACATCACGATCAACACGCCCAGCACGATCGGCACGTCCACCCAGACGAGTACGTCAAGGGCGATACCCCAGTTGAACTTGGCCGCGGAGTAACCCGCGAAAACCGGCAGAATGATCGAAACGACGGACACCATCAGTATGTCCGCCCACCACGGACGGTTTCGCACCAAGCGAATCGTGTCTTCTGAGCGAGACCTCGCCACGCGGTAGCCGCAAAGGCGTTTCAGCCAATCGAGCATGTCAGCATCCCGCCAGACGATCTCTTGCCCCGCGGTTGCGTACCAGCACTCGGGCGCAGCATCGAGACCCACGCTTATCTCGAATGCACCGGGGCTCTTTGATTCGCGATTCATCGGGGTTGAACTTGGCAAATCAGGCGATCGGCTGCCGCACCGGGTACATCCTGTTCACTCCCCCGGTATATACGACACCGTGCCCTCCCACGGGCTGCTGGCCGTCGCGTAGAGCTTCTTTGGGATGCGCCCCGCGAGATAGCTCGCGCGCCCCGCCTCGCACCCAAGCCGCATCGCCCGCGCCATCAGCATCGGGTCGGCCGCGTGTGCGATTGCGGTGTTGAGCAGCACGCCGTCGGCCCCGAGTTCCATTGCGATCGAGACGTCGCTGGCGCTCCCCACGCCCGCGTCGACGATCACGGGGAAACTCGCGTCGCCCTGCTTGAGCAGTTCGAGGCACAGCACGATGTTGTTGCGGTTCAGCACGCCCTGGCCCGAGCCGATGGGCGAGCCCGCGGGCATGACGCTCGCCGCGCCCGCTTCCTTGATGCGCAGTGCCGCGATGGGATCATCGCTGGTGTAGGCGAGCACCTTGAAGCCGTCCTTCACCAATTCGCGCGTCGCTTCGATCGTGCCCGAGGGATCGGGGAGGAGCGTCTTCTTGTCGCCCAGCACCTCGAGTTTCACCCAGCTGGCTCCGGGATTGTCGAGCTGCTCGAGGATCTCACGCCCGAGGCGCGCCACGCGCACCGCGTCCTCGGCGCTGAAGCACCCCGCGGTGTTGGGGAGGATCGTGTAGCGAGAGAGATCGATGAACTCCAGAAGGCTCTTGCCCTGCTCGTTGTACAGGCGCTCGCGCCGCACCGCGACCGTCACGACCTGGCACCCGCTCTCGCGGAGCGAGTCGCGCATGAGGTCATACGACTTGTACTTGCCCGTGCCGACAAACAGGCGGCTCTCGAACGTCCGCCCCGCGATCGAGAGCGGCAGAGACTTGGGCTTGGAGCCCGGATTTCCCTCAACCTGCGTGTGCGCGAGTGTCATGGCGGAAGGGTAGGAACCATGCACGTGGCGCGGCTTTCACCGTGCCGTCGCGCCGCCCCGCAACCCTGCCACTCCACCCTTGGGTCATGTTCCTATTTGGCCATTTGGAGATTTGGCAATGCGGCGCTTTGTTTACCCCCCGCCCACCAGCGTCACCACCTCAACCACGTCGCCCTCGCGCAGCGTTACGCTCGCACGCTCTCGCTTCGCTACCAGTTTCTTGTTGACCTCCGCAGCGCACGCGGCGTTGGAAAGCCCGAGCTCCGCCACCAGCGACTCAACACTGATCCCCTCGGGCACCTCGCGAGCCTGGCCGTTCACGACGATCTTCATGCCCAACTGTACGTTGCGACTCCTCGGGCCGGTCGCGAAGAAAACCGGCCCGGGGATTCGATCCCAGGGCCGGTGGAGGTACTTGTGTTCGGCGCGGAGCTTGCCGATCAGTTGCACACGATCGCCGCCGAGTGAATCCGCATCCGCCACGGCGAGATCGTCGGTGGCGTCGGTGGCCAGGTCGTCGGGCCGTTGACCCAACTCGCCTCGCCGTTGGCGAAAATCACCCGCGCCAGCACCATGCCCGTGCCGGGCTGAACATAATTCGACAGCGCCGTCTTCACGCCCGTGTTGGGCGCTGGCTCGCGCACGTCGAGCGAATCCCAGTCGACGGTGTAGCAGCGTGTGCCCGCCTTGACCTTGAAGCCCGGATACGGCGGGAGCTTCGGGAAGGCGAAGTAGGGCGAGGTCCACCGCGCGTTGGTGAAGTCATAGAAGCTGACGGTCGTCCGGGGCAGGTAGGCCGAGACGCTCTGGATTTCGAGGGTCAGCTCGAGCTTGGCGCGTGCGCTTCCGGCGTTCTGGTCCCAGGCGGTCACGAGCATCGTGCTCGCGCCGCCAAAGCCGTTGTCGAGCGTGAGGAACTTGTTGTCAGTCGAGCAAGAGCAGCCCGACGGCGTGCCCATCTTCAGATCCTGCCAGGGATCGGTGGGCGTCGAAGTCAACCATGTGCCGTCTTCGAGAATCGAGAATCCCGACAGGGTGCGCCAGTCGCCGCACGCCGGGTCTTCCTGATGCACCGGGAAGAGGTGAACCGCGTCGGCGAGCACCCCCATGTCGTCGTTGTCTCACATCGTAAACACCCCGCTCATCGCCGCCGTCGGCCCGAACGCCGCGTAATTGATCACGCGCGGCTTGAACACGCTCTCGCGCGTGGTGTTGGGCCCGGGGAAGTTCGGCGTGGGGAACGAATCCCACTTGGAGACCGTCGCGCCCGTGGTGATCTTCAGCGACGTTCCGATCGACGCCGTCCGCGGCGCGCCCTTCCCGCGGTCGCCCGCGAAATCGCCCACCAGCACATAAAACGGCACGGTGCTCTTGGGATACGGCGCGCTGAAGCCCTGCTCGATCTTGCCCAGCCCGCCGCCGAAGGGATCGAAGTCCATCCCGATCACGCACTCGCCGTGCGGAACTCGCGCGATGCTCAGCGAGCCGTCCGCCCGCCGGAAGTAATGCTCAACATCCGTGCCCGTCGGAACGAACCAAGGCGTAAGACCCGCATGGGGGCCGACCAGCGTCGTTTTTCCGGCGATCAGGTCATTGAAATCGACCGCCGCGAACGAACGCTCAAAGCTCGCGTTTCCCAGCAGGTTCTGCGCGCTCGCCGTGCCCCCCGCGCTCACGGACAGGACCACGCCCGCGACCGTCGCGGCGCTACCGAGAATCGATCCACGCTTCCGCACACTCGTCATCGCCATGATCGTGCTCCCGACCGGCGGCCTACGCCCCGGTCCCGGCACTCCGGGCCCTGCCCATCGCGCCGAACCTGTCCGCTCCGCGGCACGCGCCGCCGAGTTGCTCGGACGCATCGAAAGCGACGACTTCAACCCGCCATCACGCGACATCACGCGATCGTGAATTCACGCCCGGTCGATCTCCACCTGCGTCCCTCCACCTCACCCGCCATCCCGGAGGCCCGTTGCCACCTCCAAAAGAAAACCGGGGCCACCTTGCGGCAGCCCCGGCCCCACGAGCCTGAAATCTCGCGACGAGTCCGATCAGTCCTGCTCGGCCTTGGGCTTGTACGCCGCCACGACCGTCGCTTGGATGGTGCTCGGCGTGCGCTCGTCGTGGCTGTATTCCATCGCGTAGGTGCCCGCGCCGCCCGTCATGCTCTTGAGCTCGTTGCTGTAGTTCTGCAACTCGCCCAGGGGCGCGTGGGCCCTAATGAGGCACACGTCCGGCCCGACCATGTCGCTCGACTGCACCCGGGCCCGCTTGGTCGAAAGGTGCCCCGTGATGTCGCCCATGTACTTGCTCGGGACCGTGATCTCAAGGAGAACGATGGGCTCGAGCAGCACCGGCTTGGCCTTCTGCACCGCGTCGATGAACGCTCGCTTGCCCGCCGTGATGAACGCGATTTCCTTGCTGTCCACGTCGTGGTACTTGCCGTCGTACACCTCGACGCGTACGCCCGTCAGCGGATAGCCCGCGATCGCGCCGTCGCCAAGCACCTGGCGGACGCCCTTCTCCACGGCAGGGATGAACTGGCGCGGGATCGAGCCGCCCACCGTCGCGTTCTCGAACTCGAAGCCCTCCGGGTGATCGGTCGGGAGCGGGAGCACACGCAGGTAGACCTCGCCGAACTGGCCGGCGCCGCCGGTCTGCTTCTTGTGCCGGTGGTGCCCGTCGGCCCGCGAGGTGATCGTCTCCTTATAAGCAACCTTGGGAGGTGATGTAAGAAGCTCGATGTTGGACTGGTGCTTCAGCTTCTCCAGCACCACGCGCAGGTGCAGCTCGCCCAGCCCGCGCATCACCGTCTGGTTCGTCGCCGCGATGCGCTCCACGACCAGGCACGGGTCCTCGAGCATCATGCGATGGCACGCGGCGGAGAACTTGCTCTCGTCCGCGTGGTTCTTTAGCTCGATCGCCAGGCCGAACATGGGCTTGGGCAGAGGGAGCGGCCAGAGATGCACCGAGTCGGCGTCGTGGCTCTCGTGCATCACGCTGTTGAACCGCACCTCGTCGACCTTCGAGATCGCGCCGATCTCGCCGGGCCCGAGCGACTCCACCTCGACGTGGTCCTTGCCCTGGAGCTTGTAGAGATGGTTGATCCGGACGGGCTTCTTCTGGTCGTCCAGCAGCACCTCGCTCTTGTGCTTGATCGTGCCCTGGTGGACGCGGAAGACCCCCAGCTTGCCAACGAAGGGGTCGGTCGCGACCTTGAAGACGTGAGCGATGAGCGGCGCCGCCGCCTCCGGCTTGGCGTGCCATTCCTGGTCCTCGCCGCCCGCGTCGCGCTTCTGAAACTCCGGCGGATTCACCTCCACCGGGCTGGGGCACAGGCTCGCCAAAACGTGCAGCAGATCGTCGCAGCCCGCGCCGGTCTTGGCCGAACAGAAGCAGATGGGCACCAGGTGGGCCGATTCCAGCGCCTTCTCAAACGCCGCGTGCAGCTTCTCAGGATCAAAGCCCTCGCCCTTCTCCAGGTATTGCATCGTGAGGTCTTCGTCGACCTCGATCACCTGCTCCACGATCTGCCGGTGCGCCTCGTGAACGCTCGAAAAATCGGTCTGGTCGCCCGCCGCGTCGTTCCCGTCGTGCTCGAATACGTTGATGACCTTGGTCCCGCCCGTCGTCGGCAGGTTGATCGGCAGGCAGATCGCTCCGAACGACTCGCGGATCTGCGCGACCAACGCCGGGATGTCGGCCTGCGACTCATCGATCTTGTTGACCAAGATCATCCGGGGGATCTTCCGCTCCGCCGCCACCTGCATCAGGCGGCGCGTCACGCTCTGAATCCCCTTGAGAGCGTCGATCACCACCACGACCGTCTCCACCGCCGGGAAGCACGAGATCGCGTGCCCCAGGAAATCGCCCAGCCCCGGAGTGTCGACCAGGTGGACGTCGTGCCCCTCGTACGAGAAATGCACGAACGACGGCTGGAGACTGTGCTTGTGATGCTTCTCTTCTTCTGAATAGTCGCTGACCGTGTTGCCTTCCTCGACCGTGCCGAGGCGCTTGGTCGTCCCGTTCAGAAACAGCAGCCGCTCGGTGATTGTCGTCTTGCCCGACCCTCCGGCGCCCGTGAGCACCACGTTGCGAATGTTCCGGGGGTCGGTCGATACGTTGCCAGTCATAGAACACCTCCCGCCCGCCGCCCTTCGGCGGGCATGTGGTAATTTAGGACACGCGAGTCACAAATCCACAGGCGATCGAACATGATCCATCTTCATGCTCCCGCCCGGCGGCCCGGTGCCTGAACCGCGCCAGTCTAAACCAAACTCCTTTGCGCGCCGAGCGCCCACCTTCTCGAATTGAACCGATGATGGGGCGAATACCCCGTCCAGGCCCACCCGATTGTCACGCCCCTGTCACACCTCCACGCGGCCCGGAAACTCGCCTACCACCCCCCGCGTATCTCTCCGAACGCCACAAATGGAGTCCCCGCACGGGCCCTGTTTGTGTACCATCCTCCGCCCGACCCCAACCGGTCGGTGCAGGATTGAGAAACGGTGGGGTGCCCATGCCCCGCCGAGGGTCGTCGTTTCGCCTCGGTTTCGCCCGTTTTGGGGGCCAGGAGTGACCAATGGCATCATCTTCCGCGTGCTGGGGAATCGAGATCGGCGCCGGCGCCGTCAAAGCAATCAAGCTTGAAGAAGGCTCCAGCGGCGTCAACGTGCTCGAATACCTCGTCGTCCCGCACCAGAAAGTGCTCAGCACGCCCGGCCTCGACCAGAACGACGCCATGCGCATCGCGCTGGGTCAGCTCGTCAGCCAGGTCGATCTGAGCAAGGCCGCGATCGCCGTCTCCGTTCCCGGCCACTCGGCCTTTGCCCGCTTCACCAAGCTCCCGCCCGTGGAGCCCAAGAAGGTTCCGGCCATCGTGAAGTTCGAGGCCGTGCAACAGATTCCCTTCCCGCTCGACCAGGTCGAATGGGACTACCAGACGTTTGTCAGCCCCGATTCGCCCGACGTTGAGGTCGGCATCTTCGCGATCACCCGCGACCGCATCATGGAGCGGCTGCAGATGCTCCAGGACGTCGGGATCACGCCGGATTACGTCAATCTCAGCCCCGTGGCGGCATACAACGCGCTGGCCTACGACCTCCAGTTCTCCGAGCAGACCCCCGGCACGCTGATCCTCGACGTCGGCACCACCTCCACCGACGTCATCATCGCCGAGTCCGGGCGCGTGTGGGTCCGCACCTTCCCCATCGGCGGGCACCAGTTCACCGACGCGCTGGTCAATACCTTCAAGCTCACGTATCCCAAGGCAGAGAAGCTCAAGAGGGAGGCCGACGAAGGCCCCAACGCCCGCCACGTTTTCCAGGCGATGCGATCGGTCTTCACCGACCTCGCCCAGGACGTGCAACGCTCCATCGGGTACTACCAGTCCCTCCACAAGGACGCCAAGATCGTGCGCCTGGTCGGCATGGGCTCCACGTTCCAGCTTCCCGGCCTGCGCAAGTACCTCAAGCAGCAGCTCTCGATGGACGTCTACCGCATCGAGGAGTTCAAACGCGTCAACCTCGATGCAATCAAGGACCCCGCGCGTCAGGCCCAGTTCAAGGAAGCCTCGCTGCAACTCTCGACCGCCTACGGACTGGCGCTTCAGGGCCTGGGCCTCAACGCCATCAACGCCAACCTCATGCCCGCCGCCGTGGTGCGTGAATCCATGTGGAAGACCAAGTCGCGCTGGTTCGCCGCCGCGGCCGGCTTGGCCGTCTTGACAGGCGGCGCGATGTTCCTCCGCCCATTCATCGATTCGACCGCCATCGCTGGCTCGCAGCGCCCCACCCAGATCGACCAGGCGATCAACGAGTTGAACGAGGCCAAGCGCTTCGCCGATGACGCCAAGGTTCTCGGTTCCGGTGAGACCGATTTCCGGGCCGCCAATCTCCTGGGACTCACCCAGGCCCGCGAGATCCATTCCCATTTGGTCAACGACCTTGGCCTGATGATGGCATCGGCTGAGAACGCAGCGGCGTCGTGGGCCAAGCCCGAGGTTGCGCCCCCCGCGGGCACGCCCGACGCCTTCTCGCTCCGCGCCTTCAACACGGTTTACCGCCCGCCGGGCGCCGACGCCCCCAAGGGCGACGAGAGTTCCGGCGAGAGCGCCCCCGCCGTCGAGGACGGCTCGCTCGGCTCGATCAAGATCGAGCTGCTCGCCACGACCTACACACCCGAGGCCCGCAAGTTCGCCATCGCCACGCTCCAGAAGTGGCTCAAGGACAACGGCAAACGCGACGGCGTGCCCTACGAAATCGTTCCGCCCGACATCGCCGACCTCACCGTGGAGGAAGCCGGCGGGATCGCGTCGGGCCTGGGTGCGGGCAACGACGCGAGCACGCAGGTCAGCAGCGGCCCGGCCCCGCGACGAACCGGAAACTCGCAGTCCGACCTCGAACGCATGTACGATCCCAACGCCAGCCAGGGCCCGCGAATCGGCGGAGCGCCCCGGCGCGGCGAACACGGCGGAGGTGGCGGATTCGATGAGCGCGCCGCGCAGCCCGAGGCCGAGCCCGCCAGCAGCGGTGGAGCGGCATCGCTGTCAGGCGGTGAATCCGGCACCAGCGCCGAGGTCGAGCAGCTCGCCCCGCTCGCGTCGGTGAAACCCGTCAAGCCCGAGAAGCTCAAGACCGCCAACGTCACACTCCGCTGGACCGTCAAGATCAAGGGCCCGCCCAAACCCGGCGAAAACGCCGGCGACGCTCCCAAGAAGGAGGGCAAGGAATGAAGCCCATTCTCGCATGGATCAAGGGGCACCTGCTCGTGGTGATCTCCACGCTGGTGGTGCTGGTCGTTCTCCCGGTCGGATACGTCTTTAGTTCCAAGTGGAACGACTCGATCAAGACCAAACGCGAAGCCGAGGTCAAAGCCGACGCCGACAAGCTGAACATGAAAGTGTCGTACGCGGTCCCGACGCTCGATCCCTCCGAGCCGGCCGTGACCCAGAGCGACGTGCCCAACGCGGTGCGCACCGAGTTCTTCAAGAAGCACAAGGAGGCGGTCCTCCAGCAGGCCGAGGGCGTGGTGGCCCGCGCGGTGCGATTCAATCAGCGCGACCACAAGCCGCTGGTCGAGGGGCTCTTCCCGAACGCCACGGGCGAAGCACTTCAAACGCTCCCCTTTGAGCTCGCCGATCGCCTGATCGGCAAGGAGTCTCGCGCGTCGGTCTACCAGGAGCTGCTCGACGCCGTCCGCGCCGGAGGCCCGCGCCCCGCGGACAAGCTGGGCCCCATCCTGGCCGACGTCGCGACCCGCGAGCGGGAGGCGATCGTCGGTCAGAACGCCAATCGTGCGCTTACGCCCGAAGAGGCCGCTCGAATCCTGGAGAAGACCGTGGCGCGTCGCCTGGGCGAATACCAGGCCCGGGCCCGTGAGATCACCCTTTACGCCGGGCTCGACGCCTTCGCGGTCGACACCGGTCGCGGCATGAGCCTCCTGCGCGTGAAGCCCAAGATGCTCCCTAGCCTGGACGAGTGCTTCGGCTGGCAGGCCGATTACTGGATGTTCAGCGACATCCTCCACGCCCTGGCCGCCGCCAACACCGACAGCGGCGGGCGTCCTCTGAACGTGGACCAGGGCGCCGTGAAGCGCGTCGTGCGCGTGCTCATCAAGGACACGCCTTACGCCCGGATCGAACGGCCGTCCTCGTCGAGCGGCGAGGAATCAGCGTCAGCGCCCCCCGCCGCCAACCCCAACGCGGAGATCAAGCCCGATTTCGCCAAGTCCGTTACGGGCCGCTGGTCCGGCCCGGAAAACGGGATGTACGACATCCGGCGCGCCACCGTCGATCTGGTCGTCGACTCCGCCATGATCCCCAAGCTCTTCGATGCCTTCGCGCAGACGAATTTCATGACCATCACCGACATCGACCTGGCCGATCTCGACGCATGGGCCGAGCTCGAACGCGGGTACTACTACGGCGACGCGTCGGTCGTGAAGGCGACCATCGAGGTCGAGACCGTGTGGCTCCGGTCCTGGATGCAGCCCTGGATGCCCAAGGCCCTGCGTGAGCGCCTCGGCATCCCCGAAGACAAACCCGCCGAGGGCGAGGCCGCCCCCGCGGACGCCGAGAAGAAGAACGAGAAGGAAGGCGATAAGTAGGCGATCTGGGATGAAGCAAGCCAACGCCGCGAGTGCGGCGTGTGGAGGAACGCAGATGAAACTCAAAGGCATCAACCCGTTCGAGCAGTACGTCGACAAGGCGCTGTTCGGAATCGTCGGCGCATCCCTCCTGGGCGTGCTGGCGTGGCAGTTCGTGGGCCCGGGCAACCAGATCAGCGTCGGCGGCCAGACGGTCGATCCCGACAAGGCCTACGGCCCGGTCGCGACCCAGGCTCAGGCCGTCCTGGCCAAGGTCGGTTCGGCGTCGCCCGAACTTCCCGCCCCGCCCCGCGCCGACGTGCTCAAGCGGTTCGAGGACCGCCTTACCAAGGGCGTGTCGCCGAGCAAGAACATCGTGGCGCTGTCGCCCAAGCTCTCGCTGGGCGCGGGAGGCGTGGCCGACATGGGCGCCGGGGCCGAATCCCCGATCGCGCCCTTGGCCGTTCCCGCACCGACCGGCGTCGTTGCCGCGACCTTCGCCAGCGCCATCGACCCGATGGAGGTCATCTCCAACGACGATCTCGCCAAGCTCCTCCCGAAGGAGCAGCCCTTCGACAAGCAGGCCGTCAGCGTTGAAGCCGTCTTCGACGGGACGGCCCTGACCAAGGCGCTCGAGCTGGACCCCGAGGGCGATCCCCGCTCGATCCCTTTGGGTTGGTGGCGCGGTCAGATGGGCGTCGTGGCGGTCGAGATGGAGCGTGAACGCCAGATGTCCAGCGGCGAGTGGGGCGAGGCGACGATCGTGCCCCCCATGCCCGGACGCGTCAGCATGCTCAAAGACCTTGACAAGGCCGTCAAGAGCAAGGGCGACATGCCCATGTTGGTGGCGCAGGCGTCGGCGGCCCAGGACCTGGTGATGCGCCCGACGTATTACAACATCATCGCCGGCCCGGAATGGACGCCGCCCAGCGAGATGTCGACCGGCGAGACCAAGACCGAAAAGATGGACCGCATCCAGCGTCAGATCAACGACTGGGTGAAAGAAGAGGCGACGCTCAAGCGCCGACTCGAGCAACAGGGCAAGCAGGCGACCGATCGCCAGAGCGGGCGCGAAGAATCGCGCGACGAAGGCCACGGTGGTGGCGGCGGCCGGCCGGGACCGGGCCCGGGACGAAGCCCGACCCCACCCCCGGATGAGCGCCGGAATCGCCCCGGCCAGCAGCCGGCGGTGAAGAAGAATCCCCTGGAAACCAGGCTTGAAGAGGTCCAGGGCAAGATCGTCAAGGCCCAGGGCGAACTCGACAAAATGAACCAGCCCGAGCAGGCCGCGAACGAGGATGCCGCCCGGCGCCTGCCGCTCTTGGACGATCCGAAGGTCCGCGTGTGGACGCACGACATCACCGCCGAACCTGGCGCGACGTACCGCTATCGCCTGCGCGTCGTAACGAACAACCCGCTCTATGGGCAGAAGCTGATCGACGCCCAGAAGGCCGACGCGGATTCGCCCGTGTCCCGCGGCGATTGGTCGGAATGGACCGATCCCGTCACGGTCGAAGCCAAGGAGTACTACTTCATCACCGGCGCCTCGCCCGCCGACCAGCTCGGCGGCGCCCGCGCCTCGGCCGAGATGTACAAGTTCTACTACGGCTTCTGGCGCAAGGGCTCGGCCTCGATCGAGCCGGGCGACGTCCTCGCCGCCCAGGCCAAGCTCCCCGAAGAGCTGCGCCTCTGGGACATGGAAAAGCTCAAGGCCGGCGCCAAGCCCAAGATCACCCAGGCCACGCCCGACGAACGCGATGGCGGCGGACACGGCGAAGAGGGCGGCCGGCGCCGGCGTGGCGAGGTCAATGAACGCGAGCAGCCAACCGCCAACACCGAAACGCCCAAGCTCGAAGACGACGGCCTTTCCAAACCCGCCGCCAGGACGATCGACTTCATGGTCAACGCCATGATGCTCGACACCTCCGCCCTGCCAGCGTCCGGCGAGCGCGGCAGCAAGGCCCGTTTCCGCACTTTCTTCCGCGATCAGGCGGGACAGATCGTGGTTCGCTACCCGGATGTCGACGCCGCCAGCGACCTCTATAGACGTTTGGCCGCCAACGCGAAGATGGGCGAAAACCAGGGCCGCCCGCGCGTGAAGGCCGTGAACCCACAGGATCTTCCTCAGCCAACGGGTAACCGACCGGGAGCGGATGAACCCGCCTCCCGTCGCCCGCGCGACGACGGCAACGATGGAGCCGGTGGTGGTGGCGGCTAAGTCGAAGTCCGATAATGGTTTTCAGCGCCCCGGCGAACCCGCCGGGGCGTGTTTTTTTGACGCGATCGGTTTTCGATTGGTGCGATCGTTATCCGAACGCGAGCGATGCGAAAATGGAGTCAAAAAACGAGTCGGGATGTGCTTGACTCCGGGGGGTCGATTCCTAGAGTCCTCCCACCTCTAAACCGGAGCGGTTGAGGTCGCCGCGACTGCGGCGGGGCGAAAATCGGGTTGATCCCGGTCGAGTCCGAGCTCTTTGACAACCGGATACTGACGAACGAGACGATCCGTCGCGTGGGCGAGGAAGCGGGATTTCCCGCGGATTCGGCCGCCGATGGAGACGTCAGAACGAAGAAAGCAAGCATTGAATATGAGCGCCGATGGAATCCTTCGGGGTTCATCGAGGCGATCCGGCGGAAGCCCCGTGAGGGGTGGAAGACGGAAGGCCGAGGTGAGTTCCGGGGAGCTCGTGAGTCGTCACGAGTTCTGGTCTGCCAGCCGGTCGCGAGAGATCGCGGCGTCGGGTTGGTGCGATTGGCCAAAGGGCACACGGTGGATGTCTTGGCATCGAGAGGCGATGAAGGACGCTGGAACCTGCGATAAGCCCAGGGGAGTTGGTAACCGAGCAGTGATCCTGGGATTTCCGAATGGGGCAACCCACCCGCAAGGGTACCTCACTCTGAATGCATAGGGGTGAGGAGCGAACGTAGGGAAGTGAAACATCTCAGTACCTACAGGAAAGGAAAGCAACAGCGACTCCGCAAGTAGCGGCGAGCGAACGCGGATCAGCCGGTAGATAAGCGAAGCGTTTGAATGACGCGCCGAAGAAGGTGAAAGCCCTGTAGCCGGAAACCGGTGAGGCCACGAGTAAATTCGGGCTCGGGAAACCCGGATTGAACATGGGGGGTCCACCCTCCAAGCCTAAGTACTCCTCGATGACCGATAGCGAATCAGTAAGGCGACTGAACGATAAAAAGCACCGCGATGAGCGGGGTGAAAAGTATCTGAAACCGTGTGCTTACAAGCGGTCGGAGCCCTTCGGGGTGACGGCGTGCTTTTTGCATAATGAGCCGGCGAGTTAGTCTGTACGGCGAGCCTAAGCCCTATCAGGGCGGAGGCGGAGCGAAAGCGAGTCCGAAGTGGGCGCCGAGTCGTACGGGCTAGACGCGAAACCTTGTGATCTACCGTTGGTCAGACTGAAGGGCGGGTAACACCGCCTGGAGGGTCGAACGGGTGACCGTTGAAAAGGTCTCCGATGAACTGACGGGAGGACTCAAAGTGTAATCAAACTGGGAGATAGCTCGTTCTCTCCGAAATAACTTTAGGGTTAGCCTCAGGGAGCAAGCCATGGGGGTAGAGCTACTGGATGATTGCAGGGGTCTACCCGACTACCTCGATCAACCAAACTCCGAATACCGTGGTCCAAGCCCTGGGAGATAGACGGCGAGTGACAATATCCGTCGTCAAAAGGAGAAAAATCCAGATCGCCAGCTAAGGTCCCTAATCTCTGCTAAGTTCGAAAGGAAGTCAGGTTGCAATGACACCCGGGATGTTGGCTTAGAAGCAGCCACCATTTAAAGAGTGCGTAACAGCTCACCGGGCGAGGAACTTGGCGCCGATAATGATCGGGAATAAGCAGGGAGCCGAAGCTGCGGGAACCGAAAGGTTCGGTAGGAGAGCGTTGCTGGTGCGGCGAAGCGTTCCCGGAAGGGGTCGTGGAGCGCCAGCAAGTGAATATGCCGGCTTAAGTAACGATAAATAAGGTGAGAATCCTTATCGCCATAAACCCAAGGTTTCCTGGGGAAGGTAAATCCGCCCAGGGTTAGCCGGGACCTAAGGCAAGGCCGAAAGGCGTAGTCGATGGACATCAGGTTAATATTCCTGAGCTGTCGTCGGGAACGGATCTCTGAGCTCCGCGGGACTGTCAGATGTCCAGGCCCTAGTGGCCGATGCGGGGGGATGGGGTTCCTAGAAAAGCCGACGACGAACCCGTACCAAAACTGACACAGGTGGGTGAGGCGAATAGCCTAAGGCGCTCGAGAGAACGGTCGTGAAGGAACTAGGCAAGTTAACCCCGTAACTTCGGGATAAGGGGGGCCTACCCGTAAGGGAGGCCGCAGAGAAAAGGGTCTGGGAACTGTTTATCAAAAACACAGCTCTGTGCCAAGACGGAAGTCGATGTATACAGAGTGACGCTTGCCCAATACCGGAATGTCAAGGGAGCGGGTCAGCGAAAGCGAAGCTCGTCACCGAAGCACCGGAGAATGGCGGCCGTAACTATGACGGTCCTAAGGTAGCGAAGTTCCTTGTCGGGTAAGTTCCGACGCGCATGAATAGCGTAATCACTGGACTCCTGTCTCC
>JABWBC010000131.1 GCA_013360695.1 Phycisphaerales bacterium | reverse complement strand
CAAGGGCGGCGGCAAGCCCGACCAGGCCCAGGGCGGCGGCTCCGACACCAGCAAAGTGCGCGACGCCGTCTCCATGGCCCGTCAGGTCGCGGCCCGCGCCCTTATGGGCTAACGCGCGCGTCCGGGCTGTGCCCGGACCGGTCTTCAGGTTCGTGCGCGTCGACGCGGCGATTGCCGCGCCACCGTCCGCGATTCGCCTTCGCTGCGGCGATTTTAATCGTTCGAGCATTTCTCGAGAGAGAGAGAGAGAGAGAGAGAGAGAAGGGATCGCGTATGACACGCTCCGAGAAATTCGCAGCACTGGCCCGCGACCTAAGGAAAGCCATCTTGACCTGCGCCCTAGGCATCGCGGCAACGGTCTTCGTGGCTTACGCGATCGTCACCAACAAGTTCAGTCCCGCCGAACCGCGGTCGGCCTCCATTGCGGCCTTGTTCCTGACCGTCTCGCTCGCCTTCTGTCTTCAGGCGCGGTTCGGGCTCTTAAGACTCGCACGCGAATCCCCACACCCCGTCGGCCATTGCCAAGACTGCGGCTACGACCTCTCAGGCCAGCGTTCATCCGGGCGTTGCCCCGAGTGCGGAAGCGAGTACATCATCCGCCAGCCCCAGTGAGCCATTCCCGTCCCTGGGCGCGTTGAACGCCCCGGTGTGCATGAACGCCTTCCGCAGTATCCTGCTCGCACCCACATGCCCCCGGACCCCACCCAGTCTTCATCCGACCAACCTTCCGAGCCGGGCCACCACTTCACCCCCGACATCCCGACCCCGCCGCCTCCGCCGCCGGTCCCCGATCTCTTGACCAAGCCCGTCGAGCGTCGCGCCGCCGACAAGCCCCCAGAATCCAGCGGGCTTGGCGACACCGCGCGAGCCTGGGGTATTGCGATGGACTTCGTCGCGACGGTGATCGGAATGGCCTTGCTCGGCTATTTCGCCGACAGGTACCTGAAGGCCTCACCCACATGGACCATCGTCGGCCTCTGCACCGGCTTTGCATTCGCCCTCTACAAGATCATCCGACGCACCCTCGCCGACGAAAAACGCGAAGCGGCCGAGCGAGCGGCCTCGAAAAACCAGCGGGCGACCGATGCCCGCTCTCGGGGCTCCTGATCCGAGCCTCCACCCCCGGACCCCAATTGCTAGGGCTTTGATCGCATGAATTGTCGCCAAATCGCAACCGGCTGGCTATCCTTACGCCCCCAAACCGGCTCGCCCGCGCGAGCCACGGAGCATTTGTTGACCACCCGGCTCGACATCCCCGTTCCCACCCGTGTCCACGCCCTTGTGATGGGCCTGGCGACGCTGCTTGCCGCAGGGGTTTCCTGGGGCGTTTCGAGTGCTCTCGGCGCCGATCCGTTCACTGTCCGAAATGTGCTGATCGCGTGCGCCCTGGGCGCGGTCCCCACTTTCGCTCCGGTCGTGTTGCGCACCCGGGCCGAGTACTGGGGCGTGGCCGTTATGGCCGCCGGGGTGGGGCGCATCCTGGTTTCGCTGGGTTATTGTTACGTCATTCGTGAGAACTCGCCGGAGATTCTGACCCGACCGTTGTTCGTGGGCGTGGTCTCCGGCGCGTTCCTGCTGCTCGTGATCGAAGTCACCACCGCCGTCAAAATTCTGGCCGCCATCGAGCGTCGGCGTTCCGCGCCGCTGGATGGGGCACCTTCCAACGGGAAAGCCGCATGAGCCTCTCGCTTCCCTCGCTCCTCGTCCCCGTGGTCCTCGCCGCCGAGGACCCGCTCGACCATGTGGTCAATCATGTCGCCATCAAGGGCGAGAACGGCTATTGGCTCTGGACCGGCAACCAAGGGGTTCTGGTGCTCTCCGGGCTGATCCTTGTCCTGGTCGGTCTCTGGGCCGCGGGCAAGATCAAGACCGGCCCCGCCAGCCTCGGCGCCGAGGCCTATGTCACCAAGAACCGTTTCGCGCACATGATCGAGGTCATCTGCGTCTACCTGCGCGAGGAAGTCGCCCGCCCGCTCCTCCACGACCGCACCAACAAGCTGATGCCCTTCCTCTGGACCATCTTCTTCTTCATCCTCGTCAACAACCTCCTGGGCCTCACCCCGATCCGCGACCTCATGCACGTCGTAGGCGTTCACTCCGACTGGGTCGGCGGCACCGCCACACAGAACATCTGGGTCACCGGCACTCTGGCCGTCATCGCCGCCATCGTCTTCAACGTCGCCGCCATCGTCCGTCTGGGAATCGGCGGCTTTATCAAGCACATGATGGGCGGACTTCCCCTGTACATGTTCCCCATCGCCCTCCTCCTGCTTCTCATCGAGGCCGCGGGCCAATTCGTCATCAAGCCCTTCGCCCTGGCGCTTCGTCTTTTCGCCAACATGACCGCCGGACATGTGCTCATCGCCACGCTCCTCTCCTTCGCGGGCGGCGCGATCTCCTCGGCCCTGTCCGGCGGCGGCTACGGCACCAACGGAGCCATCACCGTCGTCAGCGTGCTGGCCGCCACCGCCCTCATGTTCCTCGAACTCTTTGTCGCCTTCCTGCAGGCGTTCGTCTTCATGTTCCTCACCACCATCTTCATCTCGCTGATGGACCACCACGACGATCACTCTCACGAGCATGGCCATGAGCACGGGCACGGCCATGCCCACGGCCACGAGCACGCCCACGCGTGAATGACGGGCCTTTCTCGTCTCGCATCTCGCGAGGCCTTTGACCCCCGAGCACAACGTTCCGAAAGGGTTTCTCGAATGATGACCAAGCTGATCACCAAGAGCACCTTGCTCGCCGCCGCCGTCATGGCCGCGGCCCCGTCTCTCGCCATGGCCCAGGAAGCCGCCGGTTCGTCGGTCGGCAAGGGTCTCGCCGTCATCGGCGCCGGCCTGGCCCTCATCGGGGGCGGTCTGGGCATCGGTCTGGTCGGCAAGGGCGCGGTCGAGTCCATCGCCCGCCAGCCCGAGGCCGCCGGCAAGATCCAGATCAACATGATCCTCGCCGCCGCCCTCATCGAAGGTGCGACGCTGTTCGCGGTCTTCGCGGGCTTCGGCGCCAAGTAATCGCTCACCCCGCGCGGTCCGAAGGGGCCGCGCCGGGCTTTTCACCCGGATACCCCTCCTCTCACGGGAGTTTTCGACATGCAGAGCCGCGTTCGTTCGATCGCCCTGACCCTCTCCACGATTCTCGGTCCCGCCCTGGCGCTCGCCGCCGACGACGCGCACGCCGACAAGCAGGGCGCGATCGCGACGGTGAGCCAGGGCGTGGCCAGCGCCATCACCGCGCTGATCGTCTTCGCCGTGGTCTTCGCGGTCCTGGCGACCAAGGTGTGGCCGACCATCACCAAGGGCCTCGACGAGCGTGCCCGCAAGATCACCGAAGAGATCGAGGCCGCCGAGAACGCCCGCAAGCAGGCCAAGGACGCGCTCGAGCAGTACCAGCAGTCGCTCAACCAGGCCCGCGCCGAGGCCCAGAAGATGATCGAGCAGGCCCGGGCCCAGCAGGTGGCGCTCGCCGCCGAGCTCAAGGCCAAGGCCGACGTTGAACTCGGCCAGATGCGCGAGCGTGCGATGCGCGACATCGAGGCCGCCAAGCGTGCCGCAATCACCGAGATGTATACCCAGCAGTCCAACCTCGCGACCGCGGTGGCTTCCAAGATCCTCCGCCGCGAGTTGAACGCCGGCGACCAGGACGCGCTGGTGCAGGAGTCGCTCCGCGAACTGACCACATCCCACAACTGATCGCGTCCGCGTTCTCCGTCTTCGTTCGGTGATCTGGCACTTTGGTGATTTGGAACCCCCTATGCCCCTGATCGACACCCAGCCCGGCGCCCTGGCCAAGATCTACGCCCGCAGTCTGATCGAACTGGCGATGGAACAGGGAGGGCGCGACAAGGTCGAGGCCGTTCTCGGCGAACTGCAGGACGTGATCGAACTCGCCGCCTCGAACCCGAAGTTCAACGAGTTCCTCGCGTCGCGCGTGGTCACCTCGCGCGATCGCGCCGAATCGCTCCGAACCATGTTCGAGGGTGCGGTCGACAAGCTCACGCTCAACTTTCTCCTCGTGCTCAACCGCAAGGGGCGCCTCGGTTACATCATCCCGATCGTCGCCGCCCTCGACGGCGCAGTGCAGGCCGCGTTCGGGCGCGTCGAGGTCGATGTCTTCACCGCCTCGCCCCTCGACAGCGCCGGACTGGCTTCCGTCCGCGAGCGTCTGGCCGGCAGCCTCAAGCGCGACGTCGTCGTTCATCCCTATGTCGACGGCTCGATGATCGGCGGCGTGAAGTTCCGCATCGGCGACCAGCTCGTCGACGCCTCCGTCGCCACCCGCCTCCGCAAGCTCCGCGATCGCCTCGGCACCGAGGGCGCCAGCGCCCTCCGCGAACGTCTCGACCGCATGTTCGAGTAACCCCTTCCGTCGGAAGGCCCGAAACCAGGAAAGGAGCCGCCGCCCACCTCCCCAAGCGAACAAACAATTCGCGGGAGCGCGTCGCTCTTCGTTTCCGCCGGGCGTCTTCCGATCACGTCTTTCAAGGAACCAATCCATGCCCAAGAAGACCATCCAAGCCGTCGACGTCTCCTCCAAGCGGGTCCTCATCCGCGTTGACTTCAACGTGCCGATCGAGGATGGAAAGATCACCGACGACCGCCGCATCCGCTCCGCGATCCCGACCATCAAGTCGGTGATCGACCGCGGCGGCAAGGCGATCCTGTGCTCGCACCTGGGCCGCCCCGAGGGCACCGGCTATCAGGCCGAGGATTCGCTCGCCCCGTGCGCCAAGAAGCTCTCGGAACTCTTGGGCAAGCCGGTGGCGTTCCCGTCGCAGGACTGCATCGACGCCGCCGCCGGCGCCGCGGTCGCCGCGATGAAGAACGGCGACGTGCTGCTCCTGGAAAACCTCCGCTTCCACAAGGCCGAGAAGAAGGGCGACGCCGCGTTCGCCGCCAAGCTCGCCGCCTACGCCGACGTGTACGTGAACGACGCCTTCGGCACGTGCCACCGCCCGGACGCGTCGATGGTCGCGGTGCCCAAGGCCGTGAACGGCCCGAAGGTCTCGGGCTTCCTGGTCGAGCGCGAGATCAAGTTCCTCTCGGAGGCGATCGCCAATCCCGCCAAGCCGTTCGTGGTGGTACTGGGCGGCGCGAAGGTGTCGGACAAGCTTGCGGCGATCGAGCACCTGTTGCCCAAGGCTTCGGCGATCCTGGTGGGCGGCGCGATGGCGTACACCTTCCTGGCCGCGCTCGGCAAGCGCGTGGGCAACAGCAAGGTCGAGAGCGATCGCATGGGCGACGCAAAGCGCGCGATCGAGCTGGCCGCCAAGCTCAAGGCCGACCTTCACCTGCCCAAGGACCATGTCTGCTCGACGCAGTTCGACGAGAGCACCGGAGAGATTCGCGTGTGCGACGAGCACATCCCCGATGGCTTCATGGGCCTGGACATCGGCCCCAAAACCCAGGCCGACTTTGCCTCTGTGATCTCGAAGGCCAAGACCGTCGTGTGGAACGGTCCGATGGGTGTCTTCGAGTGGATGCCCTTCGCCGCAGGAACGCGCACCGTCGCCAAGGCCATGGCCGATGTCACCTCGCGCGGGGGCGTGACCATCGTCGGGGGCGGCGATTCCGCGGCGGCCGTCGAGAAGTTCGACGTGGCCTCCAAGGTCTCCCACGTCTCGACGGGCGGCGGCGCGTCGCTGGAGATGCTCGAGGGCAAGAAGTTCGAGTCCGTCGATCTCCTCGACAACGCCTGATCGCTCACGACCAGCCCGCTTCCCATCGAGCCCGCGCCCACGCGCGGGCTTTTTTCTTTACCATTTTCTGTCTCGCTGTCTCGCTGTCTCGCTGTCTCGCTGTCTCGCTGTCTCGCTGTCTCGCTGTCTCGCTGTCTCGCTGGCTTGTCACCTTGCCACTTGACCACTTGACCACTTCTTTTCCATGCCCCTCCGACTATTCATCGCCGCGTACCCGCCGCCCGAGATCGCCGCGGCGCTCGTGGATGCCGCACGCGGGCTCGGGCTTTCATCGCTCAAACCATCGTCTCCCGATGAGGTCCACATCACGCTGCTCTTCATCGGCGACACCGATGAGCGCCAGCTGGACGACGCCGCCGAGTCCATGCACCGCGCCGCGTCGGGCGCGCGTGCGATGCGCGTATCGAT
This sequence comes from Phycisphaerales bacterium, assembly GCA_013360695.1. GTDB lineage: Bacteria > Planctomycetota > Phycisphaerae > Phycisphaerales > UBA1924 > JABWBC01. The sequence continues at coordinate 4,241 of JABWBC010000131.1, read as the reverse complement.
CGAGCGATTGATCGGTCTGCCCGAGCGGGGCGATTGTCGCCTGATCGCGGCACAGGCCAGCGCCCCGCCCACTTTACTGGAGTTGCAGAGGCGTCTCGCGCAGCGCCTGGTGCGCACCAGGCCCAAGCGAGAGCGGGATTTCCTGCCGCACCTGACGCTCGGGCGATTCCCGGGTTCCGGCGTGCGTCTCCGCGAGCGGGCGTGGCCGGTTGCAAAGCTCGCTTTCCAGGTCGCGGATATCCGGCTCATGGCCAGCGTGCTCAACTCCTCGGGGGCCGTGCATCGCGAGATGGGACGGGCGACATTCGGAGCCTCTGACGCATGACCCCATTGCGAGCGGCGTCTTCACCGCCCACTTGATCCTGAATCCGCGCCGTCGGTTTCTGGTATATACCGGGCATGATTGAACGAATCGCGTCCCTCCGCCCGCGCCTTGCCGCGGCCCTGTTCGCCCTCGTCGTCGCCTGCGCGACCGCCCGCGCCGGCGTTCGCGCGTTCGCCGATCCGCCCGCGGACAAGAAGGAAGAGCCGCGGCTGGTCACGACCGAGCACGAAGTGACGATCAACGGCCGGGTCATCAAGTACAAGGCGACCGCCGGCGAAGTGCCGCTGCTGTCTGACACGCTCAAGCCGCGGGCCCGAATCTTCTGCACGACCTACGAGGTTCCCGGCGAGGACGCGGCCAAGCGCCCGATCACGTTCGCGTTCAACGGTGGGCCCGGCTCGTCGTCGGTGTGGCTGCACCTGGGGGCGATCGGACCGAAACGTGTGCCGCTCGGGCCCGAGGGCATGGATAGTCCGCCGAACGCCACGGTGATCGAGAACTCGGAGTCCTGGCTCGACCTGACCGACATCGTCTTCATCGATCCGGTGAGCACGGGCTACAGCCGCCCGGTGGAGGGCGAGGATGCACGCCAGTTCCACGGGCTTCACGAGGACGTCTCGGCCGTGGGCGACTTCATCCGCCAGTACATCACCAAGAACAAGCGCTGGGCCTCGCCCAAGTTCCTCGCCGGCGAGAGCTACGGCACCACGCGCGCCGCGGTTTTGTCGGGATATCTGCAAGACTCGCTGGGAATCAGCATCGACGGCATCGTGTTCATCTCACCGATCCTCGACTTCCAGACCGCCCGCTTCGACGACGGGAACGACACCGCCTTCTGGCTCTACCTCCCCAGCTACACCGCCACGGCGTGGTACCACAAGAAGCTCGACGCGTCGGTGGGGGATCTGAGTGCGGCGTACGAAGAATCCAGGCGATTCGCGAGCAACGAGTATCTGCTCGCGCTGGCCAAGGGCGACGCGCTGAGCGTCAAGGAGCGCGACGACATCGCGGCCAAGTACGCGAGGTTGACCGGCGTGTCCAAGCAGTTCGTGCTCAACAACAACCTGCGCCTGCCGCTCCACCGCTTCACCAAGGAACTGCTCCGCGATCAGGCCCGCTCGGTCGGGCGGCTCGACGCCCGCTACAAGGGCATCGACCGGATCGCCGCCGGCGATGGGCCCGACGAGGACCCGTCCTACACGGCGATTCTCGCGCCGTATACCTCCGCCCTGAACCGTTATGTCCGCGAGGAACTCGGCTTTGAGAGCGATCTCAACTACGAGATTCTGACGGGGCGCGTTCACCCGTGGAACTTCGGCGCTGGGGGAGATGGGTACGTCAACGTCGCGGGCACGCTGCGGCAGTCGATGACGCGCAACCCGCGCTTGCAGGTGCTCTTCTGCAGCGGGTTCTACGACCTGGCGACGCCGACGTTCGCCATGGATTACACGATCGATCACCTGGGGCTGGACCCGTCGCTGCGCGGCAACATCCGACGCGCGTACTTTGAGTCCGGGCACATGATGTACGTCCGCACCGCCGACCTTCAGAAACTCAAGCGCGACGTCGCGCCGCTGTATCTGCCGCGATAGGTCGCCCCGGGCGGGCTCACCGACACGCCGCCCCGGAACGCGGTATCATCACGCGCATGCGACACCAACTGCCCGGCGATCCCGCGCACGCCATGGTCGTCAGTGACGGCGGCCTGGTGTCGCTCATCGCCTGTGTCGCCGCCAAGGAGCGGGTGCTCGCGTCCGCGCCCGACGCCTCGCACCTCATGCCCGTCGTGTGGGCGAGCATCACGCCCGGCCCGACCTCGCGGGCCCGGGCCCACGCGATCGAGGCCCAGGCCGGCGCGCTGGGGCTCGAGGTGGTCGTGCCTTCGAGTGACGCCGCCAATACGACGAACTCGGCGGGCGAGCGAGCGACGCGCGAGCTGATCGACGCGGCGTTCGCGGCGGTGTCGCGCGGGTGCGGGAGCGTGGTGCTTTCGGACCGGCACGCCGACGGCGACCTGGTGGATCTAGCCGGAGTGGCGGCCACGATCGATCGCGCGATGCTGATCGGGCGGCTGGTGTCGCTGGACATGGCGACGGACGCGGGCTCGTTCGAGATCGAGGCGCCGTATGTCGATCTGTCGGATCGGCAGGTGGCCGAGCTGGCGATCGATCTTGGCGCGCCGATCCAGTTGTGCTGGTGGTGGCACGCGGAGCTGCGTGACGGGAAGCCCGACGCGGCGGGCGCGATCTTCAAGCGCGAGCACGAGCGCTGGGCGTCGGTGCTGGCGCAGTGCGGGTGGCGCCGCGAGGCGGTGGCGTAGCCTCTCGCGACCGGCGTATTCACTTGTCAAAGACGCCGGGGTTGCGCCGCGGACGGGCTCGTCCTTGGCCTGGCCCCGGTGAGGGCGCGGGGTTCACGCACGCGCTCTCCAATAGGGTGGGCGGACGGACACTTTGGTGCGCACCAGGGCGGTGGTAAGTAGGCACTAGCCAGAGGACGATGGGCCATAGGCAATGGCGGAAATGCAGGCCGTGCAGGGGGTTGCGCGCGGGGCCGGATGGTGCGAAGATTTTTTTCGGGAATCTGGAAAGAGGGGAAAAAGACGGACACTTTGGTGCGCACGAAGGCGGTGATAAGCGGGTACTAACCGGGAAGAGCGGGAGTCGGGAGTCGGGAAGAGAGAAGGATTCAACGCGTAGGACGCGTAGGCCGCGGAGAAGAGGGGAATGGGGAGTGGTGAAGTTATGGCACGAAGTCACGGAGGGAAGAGGCCAATGACGTGTGGATCGCTCACGATACGATGAGAGCAGTAGGAAATGATGATGTCGGCGCGGAGCGCCGACGTACCCAGGAAGAGCCCGGCCTTACGGTGGGCGGCGAAAAGAAGCGTGGCGGCGAGAAGGGAAAGAAAGAAAAGGAGTAAGTTGAGCGAAGCGTCGTGCGGCGTGGGCGATCGGTGCGTCGCGGATCGCTGGCCGACGGGCCGGGAAAGGGATTCGGTGGTGAGCGGCGGGCCAAGGCGGAAGTGGTTGCGATGGGCGTGGCGGCTTGCGCGTGGAGTGGTGCTGTCGGTCGCCCTGATCGTTGTTTTGTGGATTGCCGATTCAATGACGCCGGGGTTTCGGTCACATGAGTCATACGTGATGTTCGTGCGTGGCGAACCGTGTATTGTCGGGTTGCGACGTTGTCTGTGGAGCGTTTCGGTGGTCAAGATCATGGCGGGAGGCATGGTTCCCCCAGTGACTCCGGCGAAATTCGATTCAACAACCGGTGTTGCGAGCTTTGATCGATTTTGCAAGGAAAATGAGGAAGTTGTCGCGGGGATTATCGAACTCGGTCGACCTTGGCCGATTTTCCGCGGAGTGTTTGTTGGGCTTGGAAAGGAACAGAAGACTCAGAATATATTGACATGGTCATTCGCCGGGCGCCCGCGGAGCTTGCCGACGGGTGTCTATTGGCCAGGCGCCATAGCGTGGCTGGTGGTTTTCGGTGTGCTCGGGAGCGCGATGTGGGAAGCGCCGAAGCTGGCGTGGCGGATACTTGTGCGGCGGCGGCGGGCGCGGCTTGGCCTGTGCCGCAAGTGCGGGTATTCGCTTGAAGGGATCAGCGGCGCGTGCCCGGAGTGCGGGCGAGCGAGGGACGGCAAGGGGAATGCCGCCTGACGACGGGCGTGCGCGGTGAATTGCGTGGCCGACAGGTTGGCCACGCCACCCGAGGCGTGTGGTGGAATTGCTGGCCGGCATTGGTGCGCCGGCATTCTGAAGATGAGAGCGACAGACACGCCCTCCCTGACGGTCTGGCTACTGATCGGAGGCGCGCTCTCCCTGACGGTCGGGCTGCTGAGTGAAAGCACTTGCTTCTGGTGGTGGGCTGGTGGATACTCGCGCCGTGGCCAATGAGGGCACAGATCGGACTG
>JABWBC010000130.1 GCA_013360695.1 Phycisphaerales bacterium | reverse complement strand
GTTGTTGACGCCGGCCTCGCCTCGCTCTCGAACGCTCCACCCGCCATCCGCGCTCGCGCGTTCGATCTCTGCGGCCGGCGTGCCGACGCCGCCGAACTCATCAAGATCGCTCTTGCCCAACACGAAACCCCGCAGACGCTCATCGACGCCTCCAGCGTCGCGCTCTCCACCGGCGACGCACCCGGGGCCGAGAAGCACCTCCGCCGCGCGTTCAACCTCGATCCCGGCGAGCCGCGCGCCTACGAGGGCCTCATCACCCTCTATGCGCCGGGTGGCCCACTCGCCAACCAGGAAAACCTCACCGAGGTCGCCCGCGCCCTCCGTACCACCTCGCCCGGCTCCTCGCTGCTCCGCTTCCTCGCCGCCCAGGAACTCACGCAGGGCGGCGCGCTGCAGGAAGCCGCCCGCCTGCTGAAAGAGATCGCCGACGATCACCCGGAAAACCAGGCCGTCGGCACGCTGCTGGGCACGATCTGGGAGCGCGCCCGAAACGCCGACGCCAAGACTCTTGCGGACAACGAGGCATGGACGCGCGCGCTCATCGCCCGCCACCCCGAAGAGCCTTGGCCGGCCGTCGTCCTCGCACGCGTCCTGGTTCAGCAGGGCAAGGCCGAAGAGGCGGCGGCGTTCCTCGCCGATCGCTGGAACGCCCGTCCGCTCCGCGACTACAGCATCGCGCGCGAACGCATCCTCCGTGACGTGCTGAAAAAGGCCGACGAGGCCGACGCGGTTGAAAGCGATCGCATGGCCCGCGGCTCGGGCACACTCACAGGCGCGATCGAACTTGCGATATCCTCGCTCCGCCGCGACGACTGGGCCGCCGCGGGCGACGCACTGAACGCCGCTTGGCCCGCATGGCTCTCGCTGAACGCAAGCGCCACCTCCGCGCTCTCGGGCGCGATCATCGGCGCCCTGGGCGAGAAGCCCGCCGACCAGCTCCGGAACCCCGATATCGCCCGCGTGATCGAGGCCGCCGTCCGCCTGTGCCCCGCGCTCCCGCCGCAGCTGCACGAGCGCCGCGTGCAGATCCTCGCGTCGGCCGATCCTGTTGACCTCGCCGCCGTCCGCGCCGCGGTCGATCGCGCGTCCAAGGACTTCCCCAGCGGCGCCCACGTCTTCAACGCCCGGGCCGCGATCGGTGTCGCCGGCACCGCTCCCAAGGAATCGCTGCCATTCCTCCGCGCCGCCGCCGACTTCCCCGCCGTCGCCGACGACCTGCTCTTCGAGCTTCTCCGCATGACCGTCGTCCACGGCGAGGCGCCGGACATCGACGCGCTCGTCGCCCAGTTCAACACCAGCGCAAGCGTCACCAAGATCGTCACCACCGCGCTCAAAGAACCGAAGATCCCCGCGGGCGACGCCAAGGCCCAGGCCGAGTTCGCGTACCTCCTCGGCAACCTCTGCTCGTCGCAGGGACGCGAGGAAATCTCGCGCTACTGCTACCGCGTCGCGCTCCGCTTCGACCCCGACCACGCCTGGTCGATGAACAACCTCGGCTACGCGATCCTCGAACGCGGCGGCGGCGACTTCGCCGAATCTGAGAAGTTCCTCTCCCGCGCCGCGCAGCTCCTCCCCGACGAGGCCAGCGTCGTCGATTCGCTCGCCTGGCTCCGCTACCACGAGAACATCGTCTCCGACGAAGTCTCCGCCGACGGCACAGTCCTCCGCGCCGGCGCCGTCTCGCTCCTCAGGCGGGCCGTCACGCTCGATGGCGGCAAGGAGAACCCCACCCTCCACGACCACCTGGGCGACGCCCTCTGGCGCGCCGGAAACAAGGACGATGCCCGCGAGGCATGGAAGAAGGCCCTCGAGTTCTCGCGCACCGACCTGCGCGAACTCTCGCAGAACGCCAGCAACGCCGCCCGCGAACGCCTGCAGAAAGAGTTCGATTCGATCCTGGTGAAGCTGCAGGCCCTCGACGCCGGACGCGAGCCCCAGGTCGCCCTGCCCATCAAGCCGGCGAATCAGTAGTTCATTCCGCGCACATTCATCGCGGCCCCGCCGCATCACCGGAGTTCCCCGTGGCTGGCCACAACAAGTGGAGCAAGATCAAGCACCGAAAGGCCGTCGTCGACAAGCGCCGCGGCAAGGTCTGGACCAAGGTCGCCAAGGCGATCATCGTCGCCGCCAAGAACGGCGGGCCCGATCCCGCCAGCAACCTCTCGCTCCGCTACGCCATCGACGAGGCCCGCTACGCCAACATGCCGCGCGACACCATCGAGCGCGCCATCAAGAAGGGCACCGGCGCCGGCGCCGGCGAAAACTACGAGCCAACCCGCTACGAGGGCTACGGCCCCGGCGGCGCCGCCATCATCGTCGACGCCCTCACCGACAACCGCACACGCACCGTCGGCGATGTTCGCCTCGCCTTCTCCAATCACGAGGGAAACCTCGGCAATACCGGCTGCGTCGCCTACATGTTCGACTCCCGCGGGCAGATCGTCGCCAAGGCCGCCGGCCTCTCCGAAGACCGCGTCCTTGAACTCGCCATCGACGCCGGCGCCGCCGACGTCGAATCGCCCGACGATCCCTCCGACAACGACGCGGCCTTCGTCATCCTCACGCCCGTCGACGGCTTTCAGCGCGTCAAGGACGCGATCGAGCACGCCGGGCTCACCATCATCGAGGCACGCATCGCCATGATCCCGCAGAACAAGGTCGAGGTCCGGGGCGACGCCGCCAAGAACCTCCTCGATCTCGTCGACGCACTCGAAGATCTCGACGACGTGCAGAACGTCTACTCGAACTTCACGATCCCCGACGACGAGGCCGAATCGCTCAGCCGCTGAATCACCCGATCAACCGACGCGGACTCCCGCAGCCCGCGGATGTCCAGCGTAACCGCCCCGCCCCAGTTGATCGTCGTGAGCGCAATGTCGTAGCCCGCAAGATCGAGCGTGCCCTCGTCCGGCGCGACCCGCCCGATCGCCGCGAGATCGCTTAGACGGAACGCAGCCGGCGCCGGCGATGCCGACAAGACGGCCTCCGCCACCGACGCGCCCGCCGCGATCAGCACCGCGGGATCGATGCCCACCCGGATCGGCGAATCGCTCGCAACGCTCCGCATCGGCCAGGCGTGGTCGAGCACGAAAACTCCCGCCCGCGACGCCGCCGCTCCGATCGCGTCGAGCACCGCCCCGGGCGTCTCCTCGTGCAGCGCCAGCGACACGCCAAAGCCCGCTTCATGCCCCCCGACGCCGCCAATCGATCGCAGCTCCGCCGCCAGCTCGCACGCGCCGATCGTTGCGTCGATCGCCCGCTGCTGGTTCACGTTGTCAGCAAAGTGCGACGCCGGAATCCAGAGGTCGAGCCCGGTGATAGAAAGCCCGACGCGCTTCACCAGGGCCGCGATGTCCCGCCGCGCCGAGCGCCCGAGCTCTCTGGCCCGCAGCCCCGCCATGGTCGCGTCGAGCTGTACGAACCGCACGCCCCGCGACCCGATCCACTCGATCAACCCCCGCGCCGAGGTGTCGCGCACGTCCGCGCAGTCCCCAAGGCCCACCATCGCCAGCGACAACCGATCCTTCCGCAGCGTCATCATCGACCGATTGTTGCCACGCCCGACCGGGCGTTCCCGCCCCGGGAGGCCCGCCCGCGACGCTCCCCGGTTCCCGCGCATCACCGCCCAACTGGCGAGAAATCGCGCGCATCACCGCTTGGTGCGCAATAACGCGGTGATGCGCGCAAAAGCGCGATCCCACCCCGAACTCCCGCGTTAGCCTCCCCCGGAGGGGCACCATGCGCGCACCATCGATCCAGCTCACGATCCGGCCTGCGACCCTCGTGCTGCTCACGCTCGCGTTTCTCTCCGCCATCGCCCGCCCAACGCGATCGAGCGTGAACGCAGCGTGTTTGGACGCCGGGCCTGAGGCCTTGCGGAGTGCCCGGTCAATGAATCATGCACGCATCCACCGGCCCGCGCCCTGCATCGCCCCCGCCAAGCCCCCACCGTTACCTCAGCTCACGGACCTTGATGTTCCTGAACTGGATCGGGTCGCCGTGGTGCTGCAGCGCGATCGGGCCGGCCGCGGGCACGCCCGGCAGTCTCGCGTTGTCCAGCACCTTCTGCCCGTTCAGCACCACCGTCAGAAGCTCGCCCTTCATCGTGATGACAAACGTGTTCCACTCGCCGAGCGGCCTGTCCGCGTTCACCTTCGGCGTCACGCCCGCCTTCACCTCCGCGGGCATCGCGGGGTCGGTGCGATACCCATACACCTCGCCCGACCCGATCGGCCAGCACCAGATGTTGACCTGACTCTTGGAATTGCCCCGAAGATAGACGCCGCTGTCGCCGCATTCCTTCACACGCTGCGTCGCGGGCTTGCCGTCCGCACCGGGCTTGTATTCCCCGCTCGCCAAAATGATCGGCAGGTCGGCGTCGTGCGTCGGGCCGCTCCATCGCCAGTCGACCGTCAGCTCAAAGTCCTTGAACGACGCGTTCGTCCAGAGGTCGCTCGCCTTGCCGTCGTAATCGATCACGCCGCCGTCCAGCACCTTCCAGTGCCCCTCGTGCGCCGCTTCGAACTTCCACCCCGCGAAATCCTTGCCGTTGAAAAGCGGAGTCCACGGGAGCGACGCCTCGACCTTGACGCTCTCGGCGGGCCAATTGTCGGTGCGGAAAGGCACGGCCGGGAAATCGTCCGTGTTGAACAGGTTGAGCATGCAATCGTCGTCCCAGCCGTATCGCACCGCAACGGGCTTCGAAACTTCGTCGCTCGAAACGATCAGCGTCGAGCCTTCGATCTTGCCGATCGCCGGATGGAACACGCGATCATCGCCGGCGACCTGCAGATGCGCCACGCCTTTGGCTGCCTTCAGGCCTTTCTCGGCATGCTCAAATGTGATCTTCGCCACGCCGTTCTCAAAGCTCGCACCCTTGTACATCGGGCCGGAGTACGGAACGTCCTTCCCATAGGACTTCGCCATCGCCCACGCGGCCAGGCGCTTGCCGACCGTGTCCTTGTGCCCCGGATGGATGTCGCGCGCATCGCCGATGTCCATCGTCACCGCCATCCCGGTGTTCGGCGTGCCGAGCGACTTGGTCTGGGCCTCGCGCAGCTCGGCGCACGGGATCCCGTTCGGCCCGTAGTTGAACGGCGCGATCTGCACGAAATAGAACGGGAAGTCGCCGATGCCCCACGCCCGGCGCCAGCCCTGGATCATCGCGGGGAAGAGGCGCGCGTACTGGTCCGCGCGCCCGACGTTCGATTCGCCCTGGTACCAGATCGCGCCGCGGATCGCCATGGGCGTGATCGGCGCGATCATGCCGTTGTACAGGCTCGTGGGCCAGTTCGGTCCGACCGCGATCGGCTGCTGGATCGGCGGCAGGTTCTTGGCCTCCGTGCCGGGCAGGAGCTTCCACGCACCGGCGAGCGAGGTCTTCTTGCCGCCGACATCGATGAACATCTGCTCGGGCTTGCCGTTGACGCCGCCCGGGCCCGCGGTGTCGAGCACCCGGATCGCGATCACGTTCTTGCCGGATTTCAGCACGCCCTTGGGCACGTCGTACTCGCGCGCGATGTTCCATTGGCCGTCGTTGTGGGTCTTGCCGACCAGTGTGCCGTTGATCCAGGTCGTGTCGCGATCGTCGATCGGGCCGACGCTGAGCGTTGCCGACTTGCCGGCCGCGTCCGCGGGAAGATCGACGACGAGCCGGAAGTAGAACAGGCCGTCCCTCGCCTCGAGTCCGTTGCCGCTAAGTGTCGCGGGGAGCGTGAACGCGCTCCACTTGGAGTCGTCGAAGTCGGCGGTGGTCCAGTTGGCGGGCATCTTGGTGACGCTGTCGAGGTTGTCCCACCACTTGGCCGTGCCGTCCTCCTGCAGCGCCGCGCGTGTGTTGGGATCGCGCATGGTGCGGATGGTCTGCATCGCGCCCGCGTATTCGGGGAACGCGTCGAACATCCCCTCGGGCGTCCAGGCTTCGGCGGGCGTGCCGCCCCAATCGGCGCTGACCATGCCGATCGGAACATTCAGTTTCTGGTTCAGCTCGCGCCCGAAGAAATAGCCGACCGCGGAAAACGCCGCGGCGGACGTGGGCGAGCAGACCTTCCACGCACCGCCCGCGTTCGCGCGCGGGTGCAGCGAGATCGTGTTGGCGACCGTGAACAGGCGGATCTGCGGATAGTTCGCCGCCGCGATCTCCTGTGCCGCGGGCGTGTCGCCCTCGACCTTCGGGATCGCCGAGAGCGGCCACTCCATGTTCGACTGGCCCGAGCACACCCACACCTCGCCCACGAGCACGTCGCTGATCGTCAGCTGATTCTCGCCGGCGATCGTGATCGAGTATGGCCCGCCGGCGGGGGGCGTCTGCACCTTGACTTCCCAGTGGCCGCGCCCGTCGGCCTTGCCCTCGACAGGCTTGGCGTCGGGCCAGCTCGGTGTCACGCGGACCGATTCATTCGGATTGGCCCAGCCCCACAGGCGGGCGCTGGTTTGCTGCTGCAGCACCATGCCGTTCGAAAGGATCGCGGGCAACTGCACGTCGGCGATGGCCGAGCCGGCGAGTGTCGCCAGCGCGAGTGCGGAGAGCAGTTGTGGCAAGCGTGCGGCCTTGATCGATCGAGCGTTGGAACGATTGAAGTCGGTGTTCACGAGTGGGCTCCCTTGAGGAACCCGGGCAGTGTACCGAATCATCCGGCGAGCGTCGTGCTCCGCGATGTCTCTGGGATGCGGACCGCGAAGCGATTCCGGGCCAGTTCCGCGATCTGCACCGCGTTCAGAGCCGCGCCCTTGCGCAATTGGTCGCCCGCGATGAACAAACACCAGCGTGTGGTGCGCCCTCTTGGATCCAACGTGGCGGCGGGATCGGGGCGGAGTCGCCCGACCAGCACGTCGTCGCCCCCGGCTGCGTCGATGGAAGTCGGGAACTTGTTGGCGGCGCGGTCGTCGACGACGCGGAGGCCGCGGGCGTTGGTGAAAGCGTGCCTGATCTCGTCGAGATTCGCGGGCGTGGCGAGCGACAGCGTGACGGACTCGCTGTGCGTGCGGAAGACCGGGACGCGGACGCAGGTCGGCGTGATGCGGACGCGGGAATCGCCCCAGATCTTGTGCGTCTCGTCGATCATCTTGCGCTCCTCGACGTTGACGCCGCTCTCGGGATCGACGCTTGAGTTGTGGCTGAAGACGTTGAAAGCGCAGGGCTCCTTGAACACGCGCGGCGCGGGCGACTTGCCCGCGAGCACGTCGGCGGCCTGGGTCTGCAGTTCCTCGAGCGCGGCCGCGCCGGCGCCGGAGACGGCCTGGTACGTCGAAACGACAAGATCACGCACGCCGAACCGCTTGCGCAGCGGCTCGATCGTGACGAGCAGGATGATGGTGGAGCAGTTCGGATTGGCGATCAGCCGATCGGCGGGTGTGATCGCGTCGGCGTTGACCTCGGGCACCACCAGCGGGATGCGCGGGTCGGAACGGAAGGCCGATGAGTTGTCGACAACAAGCGCGCCGGCCTCGACAGCGCGGGGGGCGTGGGCCCGCGCGACGCCGGAGGTGGCGCAGAAGAGCGCGACATCGATCGCGCGGAAATCGAAGTCGTCGAGCGATTCCACGCGGAGCGGGCCGCCCGCGTACGGGATCGTCGAGCCCGCGGAGCGCGGCGAGGCGAGCGCGGTGATGCGAGAAGCGGCGATGCCGCGTAATTCGAGGATGGCGAGGGCTTCGCGCCCGACGGCGCCGGTCGCGCCGACGACGGCGATGGAGCCGAAGGTGTCAGTTCGATCAGTGCTCATTGGAGAGTCCTTCAGAGCGGGAGTGGGGAATCGGGAGTGGTGGAATGTCATGCAGAGTTGATCGTGCGGGGCTGCGTTCAAGTCAGCGATTCGACCGCCTTGGGCTCCGCCTGGACGCCCGTGACGCGAGCGATGGCGTGGGCCAGGTCGTCGATGAGGTCCTGCGGGTCTTCGAGACCGATCGAGAGGCGCACGAGGTCGGGCGGGAATCGCTTGGTGGCGCGGACGGGCTCGGGGATCGACGAGTGCGACATGCACCACGGGAGGCTGGCGGAGGAGTTCACGCCGCCGAAGCTGACGGCGATGTTGAAAAGCTTGAGAGACTCGACGATCCAGCGCGAGACCTCTGCGGAGCCAGTCTCAAAGCTCAGCACCGCGCCCGGGCCGCTGGCCTGGCGTTCGTGGACGACGCGCTGGTCGTCGGTGGCGAGGCCCGGGAAGTGGACGGCGGTGACGGACGGATGACGCGCGAGGGTGCGGGCGATTCGGGCGGCGCTGCGCTGCTGGTGTTCGATGCGGACGCCGAGCGTCTTGATGCCGCGGAGGAGCAGGAACGCGTCGAAGGGGCCGAGGGCGACGCCCTCGGCGTTCTGGAGGAACTTGAGCTTCTCGGCCAGTTCCGCGTCGGCGATGGCGAGGACGCCGGCGGTCACGTCGCTGTGGCCGCAGAGGTACTTGGTGGCGGAGTGGATGACGAGGTCGGCGCCGTGCTCGATCGGGCGGTGCAGGTAGGGCGAGAGCGAGGTCGAATCGACGCAGAGCAGCGCGCCCGAGGCGTGCGAGACGTCGGCCAGCTCCCGGACCGGGCACACGCGGAGCATGGGGTTGGTGAGCGACTCGGTGAAGACGAGCTTGGTCTTGTTCGTGATCTCGGCGCGGAGTTGCGTGGCGCTGGTGAGATCGATGTAGCGGGTGGTGACGCCGCGGTCGGCGAGGACGCGAGAGAAGAGGCGGTACGAGCCGCCGTAGAGGTCATCGCTGGCGATGATCTCGTCGCCGGGCTTGAGGAGGCGGGTGACGGCGGTGATGGCGGCCAGGCCGCTGGCGTACGAGAGAGCGCGGGAGGCGCCTTCGAGCGACGCGACGAGCGACTCGAGGACGTCGCGGGTGGGGTTGCCGCTGCGCGAGTAGTCGTAGCGTGAGAACTCGCTGGCGGACTCCTGGTCGAAAGTCGCGGTCTGATAGATGGGCGTGGCGACGGGGCGGACGGGATCGCCGGGCGCGGGGTCGAACGCGACGAGCTTGGTGAAGGGTCTCACGCGAGCACCTCCTCTCGGGCGGCGACGGATTCACGCGGTCGGGCGGGTGCATAGGCGAAGTCACGGGCGAGTTGGAGCAGATCGCCGAGCACGGCTTCGGAGGTCGGCCAGCGTCCCGCGCCCTTGCCACGGACGATGATCTCGCGGCCGGAACTCGTGCGGAGAATCGCGGCGTTCTCCTCGGCGGCGAGCGAGCCGAGCGGCGTGGAGGCGTTCACGACGATCGGCGCGACGCTGGCGGTGTTGTTGCGGAGCGACGCGACCAGACGCAGGTGATGGTTGATCGCGGCGGCGGAGCGGACCTGGGTTGTGATACCCCCCAGCACGCCGCGTTTTTCGCCGATGGTCGCGTCGCGGCCCGTGGCGAGGCGGGCGAGGATTCGGATCTTGTCGAGGCTGTCGGTCGCGTCGAGATCGCGCGAGGGATCGGCCTCGGCGAAGCCGAGTGTTTGGGCTTCGCGTACGGCGTCCTCGAACTCGATTCCCGCCTCGACGCGGCTGATGACGAAGTTCGTGGTGCCGTTGAGCACGGCGTCGATGGACTCGACCGGGTCGCTTGTCAGCGTGGCGAGAGTCTCGATGATGGGGGAAGCGCCGCCGACGGCCGCTCCGTAGAGGAGCTTGACGCCCGAGTCGGTTGCGAGCTGCTGGAGTTCGGTGCCGCGCTCGGCGATGACGGCCTTGTTGGCGGTGATGACGTGGCGGCGGTTGCGGAGAGCGGCGGCGATGAGATCACCGGCGGGCGCGACGCCGCCGATGGCCTCGATCACGACGTCGGCGGGCGTGCGGACGGCGAGTTCGGGGTCGCTGGTGAGGAGGTAAGAGGGGATGTCTTCGTTGGCGTGGCGCTTGGCGTTTCGCACGGCGATGCGGACGACCTCGAAGAGATCGGGGCGGCGGATGAGGTGGCGATAGACGCCCAGGCCGACGGTGCCGAGGCCCAGCAGAACGACGCGGAGCGGCGGCGGGGGTGGCTGATCGACGGGGCCGAAGACGGTTGGGCCGGCGCCGACGACGGTGCATTCGCGGCCGTTCAGCTCGGCGACTTCGAAGGAGAATTCGTGGGCCTTGGCGAAGCGGACGCCCTTGTGCTGGATGATCCGGCCGTCGAGCTTGAGCGCGTCGTCCCACGAGACGTGGCGGAAGCGGCGTGCGAGCGGGCCGGGGCGGGCGGGGTCGCGCTCGTACAGGCCCTTGACGTCCTTGACGAGTCGACATCGGGCGGCGCTCAGCTGCTGCGCGAGGAAGAGCGCGGTGAAGTCGGAGCCGCCGCGGCCCAGGAGCGTGGTGCGGCCTTCGTCGTCGAGGCCCACGAAGCCGGGAACGACGACGGCGGCGCGATCGCGGAGGGTGCGGCGGATGGCGTCGGCGTTGACGGAGACAGGCTCGCTGTCGAGCACGACGCCGCGGGTGCGGAGGTTGATGCGCGGGGCGTCGAGGACCTCGGCG
>JABWBC010000129.1 GCA_013360695.1 Phycisphaerales bacterium | reverse complement strand
GTCGGGCCCGCCGCGGACGGACGCGTCGCCTTCATGGCCAAACGCGGCATCGCCGTCTTCGAGCGCGACGGCACGCTCGTGGGCCTCGACGCCTTCGACGCCGGCGCGGAAATGCTCACCCCCGAACTCGCCGACGGAATGGCCGTCACCGTCGAGGCCAACCCCCGCCCCTCCGACGCCGGCGGCGACGTCGTCGGCGTGTACCTCCTCTCCATGCCCTCGGCCCGGTTGCTCTCGGCGCGGGACATCACCGTCGGCGCCGCGCCGCGCGATCTCATCGCCCTCGACCATCGCGTGGTCCTCACCGCCGGAAACGTCACCCTCGTCCTCCCCGTGCCCGCGAAGTAGCCCGGCCCGATCGGTCCGCGCCGGTTCGAGGCGCACCCCCAAAACGACACGCCCGGCGCCGGAGCGTCGGGGGTGTCAGAGGAGAGAGAGAGTGAGTCTGGTTTGCCGCCGGGCGGCGAGAGCGGTTTCAATTCAAGCGGCGCGTCTTCCCATTGCCCATTCCCCAGTGCCCATTGCCGGAGGCGCTCTCCATGACGCTCGGCTCCGAGCGAATCCGCTCTATTTCTTGGTTTCCGGCTTGGATTCCGGCTTCGCCTCCGGGAGCGTCGCGGGCTTGGGCGGCGTCACCTCGTAGCGCTTGCGGAACTCCTCCAGCGCCTTCTGACGCTTGGCGGCCTCCGCGGGATCGACCTTGCCAAGATACCACTTGTGCTCGTCGGAATTGAGCACCTCGTCGAGCTTGGCCGAGAGCGCCGCCGCCGCCTTGGCCTTGGCCGCGTCGGAGCTGTTCTGGTGCTCGCCGATGAGCTTCCGAAGCTCGGGCACCATCTCGGAATAGAACTTCTTGGAGACTTCATAGGTCCCGTGCCAGTGGGCGTAATCCGGCGCCATCATCGACGCGCCGTGGCGCGCCCGGCGTCCCTCGTGGTGCCACAGCTCGTACCACACAAAGTCGAGGTGGTTGCTGAACTGCACCGGGTTCATCAGCGGCCTGGCCAGCTCGTACAGCGACTTGCCCGGGATCGCGAACTTGGTGTTGTACAGGTTGATGAACGCGTCGTACTGCACATAGAAGTTGCTGGTCCACTGCGCGTCGTGGCAGTTGACGCACACGTCCTGCATGTTCTTGCGCCGCGTCTGCCAGCTGATGTTCGCGCCGGGCAGGCCCAGCTTGGCGTCGGCGGCCTCGGGGCGGATCGAAATCTCCGGGCGGTTGTTCCACGAGATGCGCAGGCCCACGTCGTGCGTCACCGGCTGCTTCCGCGTTGCCGACATGTGGCACGTCGCGCACGTCGGCGCGTTGTGATAGTCCTCGCCCACGACCCACTTGGGATTGTCGAGGTTCATCTTGCCCTGGTTGGCGAAGAACGCCGCCCCGTGCTTCGAGGACTCGTAGATCTCCTTCTGCGGGTGGTCGGGGCCCAGGTGGCACTTGCCGCAGGAATCGGGGAATCGTCCCTGCGAAGCGCTGAACGAGTGCCCGGAGTGGCAGGCGTTGCACGAGCCCTCCGAGCCGTCGGGGTTGATGCGTCCGATCCCGCTGTTGGGCCAGGTGGTGGGGTCCAGGCGTCCGCCCGGCAGCACCTTCACCTCCGCGCCGTGGCACTGCCAGCACCCCGTCACCGCCGCCGACGACACCCCCTCCGGGAATCCCTCGGTCTTGAACCCGTGGCTTCCCTCCACGATCTCCGCGAGCGTGTTGTCGAGCGAACCCAGGATCCGCCCGGCCTTGGAGTGACGCGAACTGGCGAACTCCTCAACCTCCTTGGAGTGGCAGCGGGCGCAGTCCTTGGGCGTGACCAGCACCGCGATGGTCTGGCCGAAATGCTCGTAGGCGTCGGTGTCGTCCTTGTTGGCGCTGTGGCACTCAAAGCACGCCACGTTGGCCCGGAAGTGCTTGCTCGAGCCCCATTGCTCGTACGCCGCCGGGCTGTGCTGTTTGTGGCACGCGATGCACTGCTTGCTCGGCTCGCTGATCTCACGCGGGCCGAAGGCCTGGCCGAACGCGAGCCCCGCGGGTGCGGCCAGCGCGACGAGGGCGGCGAGCCAAAGATGCTTCATCATGATCGGGTACTCCTGCGCAATATCGCGCGATCCAGACCAGTGTGTTCAGGCCCCCGCCGCGCCCGACGCCGCGGAGTTCGGGGAGTCTTCATCGTTCCCGGAGGGGTCGTACGGGCGATCGAACGCCAGCTTTCCCGAGAGCACCGGGATCGTGACGCGGACCAGGATCGTGAAGACCAGGAATCCGAACGCCGCGATCCCCGCCGTGACCAGCCATTCATTCAGCGTGGGCGCGTACTCCACGATCTCGCCCAGCGGCGAGGGGATGAACGCGGGGATGACCAGCCCCATGCCCTTCTCGATCCACACGCCGACGATCATCATGGCGCACGCCGTCAGCAGGAACCCGCGCGATTTGCTCGCGGGCGTGAACAGGATCACCAGCCCGATCGCGTTGAGCGAGAGCGCGGTCCAGATCCACGCCACCAGCCCGGAGCGCCCGTCGAGGCCCATGAACAAGTAGCGGGCGCTGGCGACGTGGGCCGAATCGGTGTAGAACTCCGTGAAGAGCTCCGACATCAGCAGGAAAAAGCTGGCGGCCATGGCCACGCGCACGATGTTCCGCAGCGTCAGGAACGCCTGCTCCGGCACCCGGTAGTCCGTGGACGTGGCGATCACATGCAGCGCCAGGATCAGGATCGACGGGCCGGCCGCGAACGCCGACGCCACCAGCCGCGGCGCGATCACCGCCGAGTTCCAGAACGGCCTCCCGCCCAGCCCGCAGTACAGGAACGCTTCCACGAGCTGCGTGCTGAAAGCCCAGATGATCGCGACCATGACGAAGGGGATGTAGAAGAGCTTGGTGGGCTCGCGCCGCCGGTACGCGGCGTAGATCAGGTAGCCGCAGATGTGCAGGTTGAGGAGCAGGTACCCGTTCAGCGAGATCACGTCCCAGGTGAGCATGGAGATCGGGAAGTTGAAGCGGAGCATCATGTGGTGGAAGCGATCGGGCCGCCCCAGGTCGACCACCACGAATAGCAGCGACATGATGATGGTCGCGACCGCCAGCAGCTGCGCGAAGATGACCAGGTGCGAGAGCTCGCGGTTGCGATAGACATAGACGGGAATCACGAGCATCGCCGCCGACGCCGCCATCCCGACAAAGAACGCGAAGTTGGCGATGTAGAGCCCCCACGAAACGTGGTCGGTCATGCCCGTGACGCCCATGCCGTGGACGAACTGCTTGCAGTACGCGTTGAGGCCCAGGAGCGAGACGACCGAGAGCGCGAACATCCAGAGGTAATACCCCGCCGTGCCGACAAAGGAAAGGCGGAAGCACCGGTACAGGAAGGTGAGATACGCGCGGATCATCGCGACACCTCCGCGCGGGCCGGGTCACCCGCGGGCGGCGTCCACCCGCCCGCGCCCGGCGTGTAGCCCAGCGACAGCGCGACCTGCTTGGCCTCGGGGTCCAGCGATCGCGGGTACCGCTCGTCAAAGTAGTAGAAGAACCGCGGCAAGGTCCCGACCTCTTCCTTCAGCACGAACACGCGCTTGGTCTTGAGGATCTGAGAGACCTCGCTCTTGGGATCGAGCACATTGCCGAACTTTCGCGCCCCCGTCGGGCACGCTTCGAGGCACGCCGGAAGACGTCCCTCGCGCGTGCGGTGCAGGCAGAAGTGGCACTTCTCCACCACGCCCTTGGGGCGCGGCCTGTTCGACAGGTATCCCATGTCCTTGTTGATGTCCGCCTCGGGGATTTCCGGCTTCACGAAGTTGAATCGCCGCGCCCAGTACGGGCACGCCGCTTCGCAATACCGGCAGCCGATGCACCAGTCGTAGTCGATGACCGTGATCCCGTCGTCGTCCTGCCACGTCGCCTCGACCGGGCACACCTTCACGCAGGGAGGATTCGCGCACTGGTGGCACTGCACCGGCATGTAGAAGTGGTCGGCGTCCGGCACCGTCGGTCGCTCGTAGTGATGATTCCCCTTCTCAAGGTCGAGTGTCCCCCGTGGCATCTCGATCACGCGGATGTACTGGATCTCCGGTGCGCGGCTCTGGTTGTTCTCTTCCACGCACGCGTACACGCACTTGCGGCAGCCGATGCACCGCGACAGGTTCAGCGCGTACACGAACTCGACGCCGGCCTTGGGCCGCATGTCACGCACCTCGGGTCGCACCTTGTAGCGATGTTCGACCTCGCGCGCGATGCGGTCCAGGGCGCCCTTCATGTCGTCGGGCGTCATTTCCTTGTAGTGCTTCTGGATGAACTTCTCGATCGAAAACTCTTCCGCGGGGTTGAGGTCCTTGAGCGGGCTGAGCGCCGCGGCCAGGGCCGCCATCCCGCCCGCGACCGCCGTCCCCGTGCGCAGGAAGCTGCGCCGTGTCACCTCGGCTCCCGCCGACCCGCCTTCGTGGATGCGGATATTCACTGGCCGCCCCCCTTCTCCGCGGGTTTCGCCGGTTCCTTGGGCGCCTCGGTCGGTGCGTGCTTCGCGGGTTCGTTGTTCTTGGGCGCGTCCTCGTGGGCCGGAGCGTCGTGCGGACTTGCCGAACGCCTGCGCAGCGGCGATTCCTTGCCGTGATGCTGCTTCGGCAGGCTCTGATCACCCATCCGAAGCGTCGTCGGCGCGGGCAATGGCTGCATCGGCCGATACGCCGGCGAGTGCGGCTCGTGGCACTCATTGCACGTCAATCGCCGGTGCTTCTCATCCTTCACGTCCCACGAGCCGAGGGTCTTTCCGTGCGTGCCGAGCTGCCAGTCGCGGTACACCGTCCCGTGGCACTGCGAGCACAGGCGCGGCGTGTCGGAATAGCTCACCGTGGTGCCGTCGTGAAGCACCAGCTTGTCGCGGTCGTCGCCGTCGTGGCAGTTGAGGCAGCGCGTGTTCATCCCGTGGTTCATCACAATGTCCTTGTGCTGAACCAGCGCCTTGTTCTCGCCGGGCGGCGTGGTGAAGAGCTTGTGGCATTCGCTGCACGGGCGATCGCTCCCCGCAACCACGCCCCGCGCGTCCACCTTCGCCTCGCGCCACGCGCCGCCACGGATCGCGTCGCGCGCGATGATCTTCATCTCGCCGATCGGGATGTCAGCGGGCGGCGAAGCCAGCGCCAGGTAGGCCGCCACCCCCAGGAACGCCGGCCCGATCAGCCACAGCACCAGCGAGGTCTTTCCCGCGCTCATCGCTTGGGCTCCTTGGGGGTTTCCGAGGGTGCCGGGGTCGGCGTCGGGCTGGGTGCCGCGCCCGTCGCGGGCTCGCTCGTGCTGTTGCCGCCGCCGGTCGAGTTGTTCTTCTTGCCCGTCAGGTTCGAGGGTAGCTTGCCGGTGTCGTCCAGCGGCTGGATGCGCGGGCCGGCGGGGCGCACGTACTTTTTCACCTGGTGGCAGCCCGGCGCACAGCTCCCGCCCTCTTCGCTCGCCTCGTAGTTGATCTCCAGCATCCAGTTCGACGTGCCGTAGGGCACCGACTCACGCACATGCGCCGGCCGGGTCGACGCGTGGACCTCATGGCAGGCGCGGCAGGTGCGTCCGTTGTCCTTGTTGACGTGCAGCGCGTGCAGGTTCCGCGTGCCGTCGCGGAACATGGTCACGCCCGTGCCGTCCTCCTTGGTCACCATGTCCGCCGAGTGACAGCGGAAGCACAGCTTGTAGTTGTCCATCGAGAACGCCGAGTAGAACTTGGCGGGGTACTCGTCGGACAGCAGGCTGAAGTGCGGGCCGGCGTGGGGATCGTGGCACACCGTGCAGTGCCCGTCGCGGATCGGCCCGTGCTTGATCGGGTTGGTCTCCAGCAGCTTGGCCATGTTACTGATCACCTTGCCGTCCGCCTTCTTGATCTGGCGGTCGTGGCACTTCAAGCACGTCGTCACCTCGCTGGCACGTTGCAGGCCGGGGAGCTTCGACGAGTGCGGGCTGTGGCACGAGGTGCAGCCGCCGTCCTGCGACACCGCCTGGTGCACCACCTTCGCGCCCGCCGTCATCTGGTCGAACTTCTCCTGGTGGCACGACAGACACAGCTTCGGCGAATCCTCAACCAGCTGGAACTTGTGGTCGGTCGCGTGCGGGTCGTGGCAGTTCACGCAGCCTTGCTCGAGCGCCTTGTGAAGGTGAACGCCGTCCTCGGCCCTGCCGGTCTCCTCGTGGCACGTCATGCAAAGCGCGTTTGGGCTCGCCTGGAGCAGCTTGGGCTCGTCCGACGAGTGCGAGACGTGGCACGTCGAGCAAGCGCCCACCGCGACCGGCCCGTGGACAAACTTCTTGTTCGTCACGTCGGTCTTGTGGTGGCACTTGATGCACAGATCCTTGTTGGGGTCGCCGCGCAGCTCGTGCTTGTGCTCCGACCCGTGCGGGTCGTGGCACGACATGCACTTTCCCTCGGTCATCGGCAGGTGGGCGTGCTTCTTGGCCGGGAGCTGATGGCACTTGACGCACAGATCCTCGGGCTTGGCGGGAAGCGCGAACTGGTGATCCTCCGCCTTGCCGATCTGGAGGTGGCAGGCGGCACAGTCCGCCGCCTTCTGATCGTGAACGTACTTGTGCGCAATGACGTCCTGGTGACACTCCGACGCCGTGCAGTCCTTGGGCGCGACCTGCTGCGTCGGCTTCTTCTTGGCGCCCGCGATCTGTGCCGACGATTCCGATACAAAGACAAGGCTCAAGCCGAGGCTCAAGCCCAGCCATGCCAAGGAGCCCAGAAGCGAGGACAGGCGAAGCGAACGCGCGGAGTGTCCCATCTTTGAGAGCCTTGCACACGGCGTGCCATCGGACTCGCGGGTCCACAGACCGAGAATCATGCCTCGCTCCCATACCAGAGAGCCGAAATTTCCCAACCATCCCAATACTGAGAATAACCAAGAACAGAGTTTACCAATTCCGAGATCGACCCGAGAAGTCGCACCAAGGTCGGACTCGACCAAATCAGAACACTGGATACACTAGTCGTGAATTGTCCGCGCCGCAACCGCGACCGCCCGGTCGGATTCCGCCCCGCTGCGAGGTGCCTCGATGAACAAGCGTTCCTGGGCCGAGCCCTTCAAGATCAAGATGGTTGAACCCCTGCGCATGACCACCCCCGACGAGCGCGAGGCCGCGATCGCCGGCGCCGGCTTCAACACCTTCCTTCTCCGCAGCGAGGATGTCTACATCGACCTGCTCACCGATTCGGGCACCAGCGCCATGAGCGACCGCCAGTGGGCCGGGCTGATGCTGGGCGACGAGGCCTACGCCGGGAGCGTCAATTACTACCACCTCGAGGACGCGGTCCATCGCTACTACGGCTACAAGCACCTTATCCCCACCCACCAGGGGCGCGGCGCCGAGCACATCCTGAGCCGCATGATGATCAAGCCGGGCGACGTCGTGCCCGGCAACATGTACTTCACCACGACTCGCGCGCACCAGGAACTCGCCGGCGGACGATTCGTCGACATCATCGGCGACGCGGCCCACGACGTCACCAGCACCGAGCCCTTCAAGGGCAACGTCGATCTGAACAAGCTCCAGGCCGTCATCGACAAATACGGCCCGTCGAAAATCCCCTACGTCAACCTCCAGTGCTGCGTGAATATGGCGGGCGGGCAACCGGTCAGCATGGCAAACATCGCCGCGGTGAGCGCCCTGTGCCACAAGCACGGCATCAAGGTCATGCTCGACGCCACCCGGGCGGTCGAGAACGCGTACTTCATCAAGGTCCGCGAGCCTGGCTTCGCCAAGAAGAGCATCGAGGAAATCCTCCGCGAGATCTGCTCGCACACCGACGGCTGCACGAATTCTGCGAAGAAAGACTGCCTCGTCAACATCGGCGGCTTCCTGTGCGTCAACGACGATGCGCTCGCCGAGGAAGCACGCAACATGGTCGTGCTCTTCGAGGGCCTGCACACCTACGGCGGGCTCGCGGGTCGCGACATGGAAGTCATGGCCATCGGCATCGCTGAATCCGTCCAGTACGACCACATCCGCGCTCGCATCGGTCAGGTCGAATACCTCGGTGGCCTCCTCGAAAAGGCCGGCGTTCCCATCATCCGCCCCATCGGCGGGCACGGCGTGTTCCTCGACGCGCTCAAGTTCCTCCCCCACATCCCGCGCGATCAATTCCCCGCGCAGGCGCTGGCGGCGGCCCTGTACGTCGAATCGGGCGTGCGCACCATGGAGCGAGGCGCGGTCTCCGCAGGGCGCGACCCCGACACGCGCCAGAACATCTTCCCCAAGCTCGAGCTTGTCCGTCTCACGATCCCGCGGCGCGTCTATACCCAGGCGCACATGGACGTGACCGCCGAATCCATCATCACGCTCTTCGAAGAGCCCGAGCGCGTGGTCGGCCTGCGCTTCACCTCCGAGCCCAAGTACCTGCGATTCTTCCAGGCCCGCTTCGAGCCCACCCAGGGCGACCTGGTGCTCAAACGCTCCGCGAAGACGGGCGCCCTCACGCCACGCTGAGCCCTTCGGCGTGAAACGCCCCACGAAAAAGCGACGCGGCGTGCGAGCGCCGCGCCACCGGAGTCACGACCATGCCAACGTCGTGGAACGTTCAGGTGTCGTTGCGCCGACGCCGGACCACCGCGACCACACCGCACCCCACCAGCGCGGCAGCGCCCGGCGCGGGCAGGGGCGAGGCCTGCAGCGCGTCCTGCATGATAAACCCGCCGCTCGTGTAGTTGCCGATGATGTGGACCGTGTCGAAGCCGGTGTCGGAGCGCCAGCCGTTCCACGTCCACGCGCCGGAGGCGGGCGCGGCCAGGGTCTGCGAGCCGACGAGGGCGCCCTGCTTGTAGAACTCGGCGCGTCCGTCGGGCGTGCCGCTGTTGGTGGCGAAGTACCCGCCGAATTGGCTCATGTCCTGGTTGAAGTTGTACTCCATCCAGCCGCCGGGGCTGCCCATGATGATCCGCCCTTCGTAGGGGCGGACGACGGTGCGGAAGCTCCAGCTTCCGGTGAGGATGAGCGTGCCCATGTTGCGCTCGTGCATCGTGCCCGCCCCGCCGAAGACCGGGGTCGTGCCCGAGGTCCAATAGAACGAGCGGCCCTCGAAGCCCTCGCTGTACGCGCCCGCGAACGGGCCCATGGAGACGATGGCCGCGTGGGCCGCATGGCCCGACGCGACGGCGCAGATACCGGCGATCAACGTGAGTTTCGAGATACGCATGTCCTACTCCCGTATTGGCGGGTGAAAACCCGCGTGACTGCATCAACTCTCCGAATTGACGCGAGAGATTGCCACCCGATTGGTCCGTGGTTTCCACGGCTGCCCGTTGCGCGCGGTGTAATCCGCACGCGTGGATGCGTTGCTGCTCGCACGGATCGATAACAAGTGGCAAAGAATCGAGCGATGTCGTCACAATGCCCGCACGACGCAGCATGGCTGCTCGAAAAACGACGTTGCCGCCACGCTTGCCACGGAGCCGCCCCGCGCGCATCGGTGAATCGGCGCGCTCAATCCTCCCCCGCGCGATAGAGCGTCATCACCGGGCGATCGCCCCTGATTTCCTGGGCTTTGGCCAGCAGCGCTTCCTCGTGCTCATCGCTCGAAATCACGATCGAATCCGCGCCGAACTCTCCCAGGCGCGACGGCGAGACGACCGGCAGACCCCACAATCGCTCCGGCGGTCCGCCCGGCTGGCCCACCCGATCGTCCAGGATCACCACCACGCGATCGGTGAGCGTGAGCGCGTGGCGCAGGCGGAGCGTGTGCCGCCCGCCGCCATAGATCGCCACCCGGGTGCGCCCCGCGACCGCCAGCTCTTCGAGCTTCCGCAGAAACAGCCTTCCGACCGGGCTGACGCGGCCGGGCGTGCGCAGCCACATGATGCCGATGTCCTCGGGAACCTCGGTCTCGTCGCCCCAGCTCGATCCGTCGCTCAGCACCAGGGAGCCGGACGGAACGTCGCGGGCGCGGCATGTCGGCCAGCCGAGCAGGTCGCGCCCGGGGCGACGAACGACGAGCCCCTTGATCACGCCGCGCGAGCCCGGGCCCAACGCGTCGAGCAGGGACGAGAGCGATCGCTCCGCGTCGAGCCACACGCCCCGAACGCCAAGGTCAGACAGCCACGAGAGCGCCAGCGCCAGCAGCCCGCCGCTTTCGCAGGGCCCGAGGAGTTCCAGCGCGCTGCACATCTGCTGCCAGATCGCCGCCAGACTCGCCGGCGGACGCGCCTCCGCGTGGTCGATCGCATCGCACGGGAGCGACGCGGCCCCCGCGGCGTCCATCACCAGCCGGTCGTACTCCGGCGCCAGCTTCTCGATGTCAAAGTGCGCCCGCGCCGTGGCGTGGGCCGCACGCCCCATCGCCACCAGCCTCTGCGCATCCTGCCACAGCCCCGCGATCTTCTCGGCAAGCTCTCGCATCGCGCCGGTCGGTACCACCAGAGAGTCAATACCGTCGCGGCACACCGCGCTGGCGTGCCCGCACCCGCTCGTGATCGCGACCGCCCGCCCGTGCGCCATCGCCTCCATCACCACCAGGGGCGCGCCCTCGGCCCGGCTGACCAGCAGGAGCACGTCGTGCTCGTTGTACAGATCCGCCATCGCCGCCGGCGGCGCCGCGCCCAGCAGCCGCGCGCGCCCCGCGTGT